>NZ_CP139979.1:1817500-2160000 GCF_034424525.1 Sphingobium yanoikuyae | reverse complement strand
CGCCTGCCGAGGGCCTGGTGGATACCGGCCGGGCAGGCTGAGGTAATCGACCGGCTGACGCTGCACGGCATCCGCTATGAGGTGCTGGACGCGCCGCGCACGCTGACGCTCGATCGGGCGCGGCTGGTCGACCCACAATCGATGCCGGTGCGCGACGCGCGTATCCCGCTGGACACGAAGTTGCGGCACGAAGCCGTGACCGAAACGCTGCCCGTCGGTACGGTGCGGGTGCAGGCCGACCAGCCGCTCGGCCTGCTGGCGGCCGCGCTGCTGGAGCCGGAAAGCCAGGACAGTTTCCTTGCCTGGGGCTTCTTCCCGGAGATATTGGCGGCGCCTTCCGGGGCAGAGGATTTTGTCCGGGCGCCGATCGCCGAGGCGCTGCTGGCCGCTGATGCGCAGCTTCGCGCAGAGTTCGAGGCGAAACTGGCCGCTGATGCTACATTTGCGGCCGATGGCGACGCGCGGCTCGACTGGCTGTCGGCCCGGCTGCCCGATCGCAGCCCCTATCATCATCTCTATCCTGTGCTCAGGGAGAATTGAGCCCGATGAACCGGGGCGGTCGACCCGCCCCGGTTCTTCCAAATCAGAAGCTGACCCGCGCGGTCACGCGGATGTCGCGGCCAGTGAGCGGGGCATAGTCCTTGAGGAAGGACGAGGCCCGGCGAGCGACCACATCGAAGATGTTGTTGGCCGACAGGGCGAAGCTGAGCGGACGTTCCTTGCCCCACGGGCGAACATTCAGCTCGGCATTGACCATGGTGTAGCCGGGCGTCGTGGTCTCGAACTCGGCGACCCGGTCCTGCTTGCTGACACGCTCGACTTCGCCGCGCAGGTCGAACTTGGTCGCCTGATAGGCTAGGCCACCGAGCAGACGGAGCGGAGGAATGCGCGGCGCCGGCCCGACGCTCTTCACATTGGCATGGACATAGTCGGCCAAGCCATCAGCGACGATCTTGCCGTCGCCCAGCTTGGCCAGGGTCAGCGATCCTTGCACCTCGAAGCCATAATAGCGGGCGTCCGCCTGGTTGAACGCATAGACGGGCAGGCCATCTTCTTCCTCGCCGGTCAGATCCTCATAGATGAAGTTCGAGAACCAGGTGTGATAGGCCGACGCCTCGAAGCTGTAATTGTCGCCGCTGCCGCGCAGGATCGCTTCGACGCTGTTGGCCTTTTCCAGGTTGAAGTCGGGATTGCCGACCTCATAGGCCTGGGTGCCGGCATGGGGGCCGTTGGCGAACAATTCTTCAGCCGCCGGCGCGCGTTCGGTATGCGACAGATTGAGGCCGATGCGCCAGCTGTCGGTCAGGCCATAGGAGGCGCCGACCGAGCCGGAGAAGGCGTCGAAGCTGCGTTGGCCGGTGAAGAACTGCTCCTGATCCTCCAGCGGATTGGCGGTCAGGCTGGTATGTTCGTAGCGGCCACCCAGCTCGAACTTGAGCGCGCCATAATCGAGCTGCTGCAGGGTGAAGACGCCGACCTGCGTGGTCGAATTCTTCGGCAGGAAGGCTTCCTCGCCGATCACGTTGAAGTCGCGATTGAACAGTTGCACCCCGGTCGCGCCGCGCCAGGCGCCATGCTTGGCCTGGGTCAGTTCCAGCCTGGCTTCCATGCCCTTGCTGAAGAAGGCGGTGCCGACCGAGCCATCTTCCTCCAGTTCGGCATGGGTATAGTCCGCATAGCCCAGGCGCAGCGAAACCTTGTCCAGTACATTGCCGTCGCCATTCACTTCGGCGCGCAGGTTGACGCTGTCCTGCTTCATGCTGAGGCGCGGGGCTTCCTGTTCGTCGCCCGGCTGGGTCGCGAAGCGGATCGGCACGCCATAGAGGCTGTCATAATGGTCGTAGGAAATGCCGATATTGCCGGTGTCGCCGATATAGGCGATGCCACCGCCGGCGGTCCAGGTCTTGGCCGCCGAATTGGGCAGCTTGCCCTTGACCGCGGCATTGCCGGCGAAGTCGATCGCTTCCTCGCTGTCGTCGGCGGGGAGCAGGCTCGATGCCAGCGCCTGATCGCGCAGGGCAGGGGTGAGGGCATGGCCGCCGATGCGGACATCGTCGTTCTTGAGATAGCTGCCATCGGCATGGGCGACCCAGCCGCCCGATAGCGGCACGTCGACCGAGGCCGCGCCCGAACGCTCGTCCGCGGCCGAGCCATAGGTGCCGATCGCATCGACATGGACCGGCTCATCCGGGATGGCCGTGGGGATACGCTTGTCGATGACGTTGACGACGCCGCCGATCGCCGACGATCCGTAGAGCAGCGACTGCGGCCCGCGCAGCACCTCGATCCGTTCGGCAAGCAGCGGATTGACGACGACCGCATGATCGACCGAGGTGTTGGACACGTCGACGGTCGACAGGCTGTTGGTCAGCATCTTGACGCGTTCGCCCTGCAGGCCGCGCAGGACCGGGCGCGAGGCGCTGGGGCCGAAGGAGGTGGCGGATACGCCCGGCTGATGTTCCAGCGTCTCGCCGATCGACGGGCGGATCGCCTGGGTCAGATCCTTGCCTTCGACCACGGCGACACTGGACAGCATGTCCTGGCGACGGGTCGGCAATATGCCGGTGACGATGATGTCGGAACGGGCCGCCTGATGATAGCCGTCGGCGGCGTCATCCGATGCGGTTTGCGCATGGGCGGCTGTCGAAACGCCGAGAACGGCAAGCGCGCAGCCGGCGAGAAACTGGAATTGCATGGACTTGGATCCCCCGAGGTGGATGGAGCGACATTATTCTGACCTCCACGCCCTGCTCGGTCGCGCTGGAGGCTGTCTTGCGTCTCTAAAAACATGCCCATGATGTTACAACATATCAAACATTACATTTCTGTCATGTGGCTGGTGCCCTATCCATCCAGCCCGCGCAGCTTCCGCAGGTCGATGCCCAGCCGCCGGACCCGATAATAGAAGGTCTTGCGCGGCAGGCCGAGGCGCTCGATGGCCTGGCCCATGTCGCCACCGGTCGCCTGGATCGCCTCGATGATCGCCATGCGCTCGAACGCATCCATGCGCGCGTCGAGCGGCAGCGTCGCGCCATCGGCAACCGGTTCCTGCTCCAGACCCAGTGCCAGCCGTTCGGCCAGCCGCCCCAGTTCATGGACGTTGCCGGGCCAGTCATGGTCCAGCAGATGGGCCAGCACCGCGCGGCTGACCGGCGGCACCGCGCGGCGAAAGCGACGGGCGGCGGCATCGAGCAGATGGGCGAAGATCAGCGGAATATCCTCGCGCCGTTCGCGCAGCGGCGGGATGTGCAGCCGCACCGCCGCCAGCCGATAGAGCAGGGCCGGCTGGATCGTCGCCGCCTGGCCCTGCTGCGTCATGCAGCCGATCACGCGCAGGTCCACCGGCTGGGGTTCGCGCGCGCCGACCGGGCGGACCAGTCGATCCTCCAGAAACTGGATCAGATGCGCCTGGAGCGCCGGGCCGGACTGGTCGACATCGTCGAGGAACAAGGTGCCCTGATGCGCGCGGGCCAGCCGGCCTTCGAGCGGCGCGCGTCCGGCCAGGCTTTCGCCATGCAGGCTGGTCTCGGCGATCGTATCGGGCACGGCGGCGCAGGCGATGCTGACGAACTGGGCGCTGGCGCGGCGGCTGCGCTGATGGATCATGCGCGCGACCAGTTCCTTGCCGGTGCCGGTCTCGCCCTCGACCAATATGTCGATATTGGTGTCGGCCAATGTCGCCACCATGTCGCGCAGCCGCTCGATCGCCGGGGAATGACCAATCAGCGGGGAGGCGACGGCGGTATCGACCATTGCGCGCAGGCGACGATTCTCGATCACTAGCAGCCTTTTCTCGCTCGCCCGCGCGACCGACGCCAGCAACGCGTCGGGATCAAAGGGCTTGGTCAGGAAGTCCCAGGCGCCGGCCTTGAGCGCATCCACCGCCATCGGCACATCGCCATGGCCGGTGACCAGGATCACCGGCAGTTCCGCGTCGCGGGCATGGAGCGCCCGGAACAGGTCGATGCCCGACATATGCGGCATCCGGACGTCGCTGACCACCACGCCGGGAAAGTCCGCATCGATCGCCGTCAGCGCATCGGCAGCGCGGGCGAAGGCGCGAACATCATGGCCTGCCAGCGTCAGCGTCTGCGCCATGGCGGCGCGCAAATCATCATCATCGTCGACCAGGGCGATCGGACGCGGGGGCATGTCGGTCATGCGCGTTGCAGCCTCAGCTGGAAATGGGCGCCGACTTCACTGGGCAGCAGGCGCAGCGACCCGCCCATGTCGGCCATGATGTCGCTGGCGATGACGAGGCCGAGCCCGAGGCCCGACGGGCGGCTGGTGACGAAGGGGGTGAAAAGCTGGCCCTGCACCGACGGATCGATGCCCGGCCCATTGTCGATCACCGACAACAGCACCGTCTCCGCATCGAGCGCGACCGACAGGCGGATGGCGGGCGCGGCCACGCCCTCCAGCGCTTCGAGCGCATTTTGCAGCAGGTTGACCAGCACCTGTTCCAGCCGGATCGTGTCGGCCATCACGCGCAGATCGGCAGGCAGGTCGGGCAGGTGCAGGTCGACCCGCGCCAGCCGCGATTTGAGGATCAGCACGCTGCCCTCGATCGGCCCGGCCAGCGGAATGGCGTCGATCGCGCCGGTCGCCTTGCGTGAGAAACCGCGCAGTTCGGCCGTGACCTTGCCGATCCGGTCGGTCAGCCGTTCGATCGCCGCCATATTCTCGGCCGCCGCCTCGGCATCGCCGCGCTCGATCAACAGTCGGCCATTGGCGGCATAGCTGCGGATTGCGGCGACGGGCTGGGCGGTTTCATGCGCGATGCCGGCGGTGATCTGGCCCAGCGATGCCAGGCGATTGGCCTGGCGCAACCCTTCGCGCAGCGTGTCGGCGCGTGTCTCGCTGGCGGCGCGTTCCTCCATCTCGCGACGAAGTTCGCGGGTGCGGGCGGTGACCATCGCCTCCAGTTCGCTGGTGCGGGCGGCGGCCATGGCGGCCCGTTCGGCGCGGCGATGGGCGCGTTCGCGCAATATCCAGATACCGCCCGCGAGCAGCAGCAGCAGCAAGAGGGTCGCCAGCCGCACCGTGCGCACGAAGCTTTCCACGCCATGCAGCGGCGTCAGCATGTTGAGCTGCCAGCCCGGTTCGCCGGCCGCGACCGATTGCCACAGCAGGCGGCGGCGCGGTTCGTCGGCGGGGCTGACGATCTGCCGGCCATCGGCATCGCCCATGCCCCTGAGCGGCACCGGCAGCAGCGAGCCGCGGCCGGACTGCAATTCGGCGCGGAAGCGCTGCTTGGCCTGCGCCGACAACGGATGGATGGTGGTGAAGCGCCAGTCGGGGCGGCTGGTAATCAGGATGATGCCCTCGCGACTGGTGATGAAGGTGATCTCGCCGAGCCGCGCCCACTGCTGCTCGATCCCGTCAAATTCCAGCTTCACCACGACATAGCCGCCGCCGCGCGATCGCCGCGACAGATACATGCCGGGCCGTTCGCTGATCGTGCCGAGGGCGAATTGCGCGCCCGATCCATGCGCGGCGGCGAGCTTGAAATAATTGCGGAAGGAATAGTCCTGGCCGACAAAGCTGCGCTCGCTGCCCCAGTTGCTCGATGCGACGGTGCGCCCGGATGCATCGAGCACATAGATTTGCGCCGCGCCGGTGGTGCGGGCGAGCGCCTGCAGCTTGCGGTCTAGTGCGCGCAGCGCGGTCTGCGATCCGGTGAGGCCGGCGACCAGGTCGCTGTCGTCGGACAGGGCGATGGGCAACAGCCGGAACCGCTCGATCTCGCTCTTGAGATAGGCCTGGCGCAGGATCGCGGCACCGCGCGTTTCCGCGCTCAGCCGGGCAATGGCATTGCGCTCGGCAACCTCGCCCGACAGCCAGAGCAGACCGCCGGCCACGCCCAGGAACAGGGCGATCCACAGGATGCGATTCGGGAAGCGGGCGCTGTCCATAGCCCTGCATATCGCGCCGGCAGGCTATGTGCAAATTTTGGCACATCACGTGATATTGGTGAGCAATTATATGCACTAAATGAACTGGCCGCAGGCATGGAAATCGTATCAATATATTGAATTATAATGATTTAATTTCATTCCTCCTGCAATTTGTCGCGCATGGCTGACGGCTCGATACTGGTCCCCTCAATTCCCGACCCGCCCAACCAAGAAGGCGGGAAGGCTTTTGGCGAGGGCCAGAAAGACAACTGTCATGCAGATTTCCGATTTCTCCGACGCGCCGGTCGCCCGGCGTCCCTGGTATCTCCATCTCTATGCGCAGGTGCTGCTGGCGATCATCGCTGGCGTGGCGCTCGGCCATTTCGCGCCGCATCTGGGGGAGGCGATGAAGCCGGTCGGCGACGCCTTCATCAAGGCGGTGAAGATGGTCATCGCCCCGGTCATTTTCCTGACGATCGTCACCGGCATCGCCGGCATGCGCGACATTGCCAGCGTCGGCCGGGTCGCGGGCAAGGCCTTCGCCTATTTCCTCTTCTTCTCCACCCTGGCGCTGGTCGTCGGCATGATCGTCGCCAATGTGGTGCGGCCGGGCGCGGGCCTCGACATCGACCCCGCCACGCTCGACGCCAGCAAGGTCAGCGAATATGCGGAAAAGGCGCATGACAGCACGCTGACGGGCTTCCTGACCGGCATCATCCCCGACAGTTTCCTGTCCGCCTTCGTCAGCGGCAATATCCTGCAGGTGCTGTTCGTCGCGATCCTGTTCGGGGTCGCGCTGGCGCTGATCGGCGATCGCGGTGCGCGCGTGCTCGACCTGCTCGAAGATGTCTCGACCGCCGTGTTCAAGCTGGTCGCCATCGTCATGAAGGCCGCGCCCATCGGTGCGTTCGGCGCCATGGCCTTCACCATCGGCAAATATGGCGTCGGCACGCTCGCCAATCTCGCCTTCCTGGTCGGCACTTTCTACCTCACTTCGGCGCTGTTCGTGGTCGTGATCCTGGGTCTGGTCGCCCGTGCCGCCGGTTTCTCGATCTTCGGCCTGATCCGTTACCTGAAGACCGAATTGCTGCTGGTGCTGGGCACCTCCTCGTCGGAAAGCGCGCTGCCGGCCCTGATCGAGAAGATGGAGCGGGCCGGCTGCCCCAAGTCGATCGTCGGGCTGGTCGTGCCGACCGGCTACAGCTTCAACCTCGACGGCACCAATATCTACATGACGCTGGCCGCGCTCTTCATCGCGCAGGCTACCGGTGTCGACCTGTCGATCGGCGACCAGATCCTGTTGCTGGGCGTCGCTATGCTCTCGTCCAAGGGCGCGGCGGGCGTGACCGGTGCCGGCTTCATCACGCTGGCGGCAACCCTCTCCATCGTCCCCTCCGTGCCCGTCGCCGGCATGGCCCTGATCCTGGGCGTCGACCGCTTCATGAGCGAATGCCGCAGCCTCACCAACTTCATCGGCAATGCGGTGGCGACGATCGTCGTATCGCGCTGGGAAGGGAAGCTGGACCGGACGCAGTTGCAGGCCGCGATGCGGGGCGAGGGCGGGGTGCCGTCCCCGACGGCCCCGGCGCTCGCCAGCGCCGTACCGGCGGAATGAGGCGCAGCCACCATGGTTCGTTTCTCCTGCGCGGCTACGCGCCGCCCCGTCGCCGTCTCCGCTCTGACCCTGGCCACCTTGCTCGTCACGCCTGCATGGGCCGACGACATGCCCGCTGAACCCGCCAGCCTCTATCCCGCCGATGCCGTCGGCGAAGGATCGGTGTCGGGCGGCTATGCCCTGTCGCGCTGGGCGGAGGACTGGCGCGGCAAGGCCGATCCGGCGCAGCGCGACGACCTGTTCGATCGCCTCAAATATCTGCCGCTCGACGATGACGGTGACATCTATCTGACGCTCAGCGGCGAGGCGCGGGTGCGGGTCAATTACACGACCAACCTCAACCTGCGGAACGCCGGCAGCCAGCGGCAGGACATCAACCGGCTGGTCGGCGGCGCCGACCTGCATGTCGGGCCGCATCTGCGCTTCTATGGCGAAATCGCCCATGGCGGCATGTCCGGTGACAATATCGGCACGCCGTCGGGATCGCTGCGCAATGATCTGGTGCTGCTCCAGTCCTTCGCCGAACTGAAGGGCCGGGTTGCGGGCATGGACCTGGGCCTGCGCTATGGGCGGCAGGAATTTACCGACGGTCCCAATCTGCTGACGTCGCAGCGCGACAATAATACGATCCGCTATGCGCTGAACGGCGTGCGGGCCTGGGCACGGACGGGATCGCTGCGCATCGACGCCTTCGACTTCAAGCCGACCGCGCTGGGCAATGGTGGCATCGACGATGACAAGGTCGAGCAGGGGCGGCGCTTTTCCGGCTTCACCACCGGCATCCGGATTCCGGAAACGGCGCTGGGCGGATCGGAACTCTATCTCGATCCCTTTTTCTGGCGGTTGCGCACCAGTGAAGCGCTGTGGGGCGGCGTAACCGGCCGGGTTGAGCGTTTCTATGCCGGCGCGCGCCTGTGGGGGGAGGTTGGCCCGGTCAATCTCGACTGGACCGTCAACCACCAGTTCGGCGATTTCGACGGGCGCGATATCAGCGCCTGGCAGCTGTTCTTCAACCAGAGCTACAAATTGCCGGGCGACCTGCCGATGGGGCCGCGCATCGGCTTCCACGCCGATTATGCGAGCGGCGGCGGCACGTTCGAGGGCGGTACGCTGAAGGCCGCCTATGCCCCCTTCGGCAATAATATCTATTACAGCTACCAGCTGTGCATGACGCCGACCAACCTCAAGACGCTGGCGCCCAGCCTGACCCTGTCGCCGCTCAAGGGCGTGAAGGCGACGATGGAATATCAGTTCGCCTGGCGCGCCGATGAAAATGATGCGGTCTATCGCGCCAACAAGTCGATCTTCGCCGGCACCCAATCGGTTCCCGGCCACAAGATCGGCGAATCGATCCGCGCACAGATCACATGGTCGATCACGCCGCGCCTGTCCTTTGTCGGGCGCTACGAGCATCTGGATGCGGGACCGGTGCTCAGCCGTGCCGGCTATGGCAACAGCGACTATCTGGCCGGCTGGCTGAGCTTCCGCTTCTGAGGATGATGGGGTGGTGCGCATGACCTGACGGACAAGATTGGCGAACGCGCATCCGGCCGCCCGGCCCCTTTCCACGCAGATTTGGAACCCACGATCATGACATCCTCCTCCAGTCCGGCGGCACCGCGCCGCCGGCCCCTGTTCAAGAAGATCCTCCTTACCCTCGCCATCCTCCTCCTGGTGCTGGCGATCGCCGCCACCGCCTTCCTGTTCCGTCCGATGGCCTCGCCCGCCTGCAAGGCGGCCGCCAATGACAAGCCGGTCGATGTGCTGGTGATCGGCGGCGGCATCATGGGCGTGACGCTGGCCACCTATCTCCAGGAAATGGAGCCGGACTGGCGGATCGACATCTATGAGCGGATGGGCAAGGTCGCGCAGGAAAGCTCCAATGGCTGGAACAATGCCGGCACCGGCCATTCGGGCTTTGCCGAGCTGAACTATACGCCGGAAAAGGACGACGGATCGATCGCGACCGAAAAGGCCGTGGACATCGCCGAGCAGTTCGAGATTTCGCGCCAGTTCTGGTCGCATGAGGTCAAGCAGGGCCGCCTGCCCAAGCCGACCGACTTCATCAACCCGACGCCGCATATGAGCTTCGTCTGGGGTGACGACAATATCGCCTATCTGCACAAGCGCCGCGATGCGCTGGTCAAGAACCCGCTTTTCTACGGCATGCAATATTCGCAGGATCCGGCACAGATCCGCCGCTGGGCGCCGCTGGTGATGGAGGGGCGCGACCCGAAGCAGAAGGTGGCGGCGACGTTCATGCCGCTCGGCACCGATGTCAATTTCGGTGTCATCACCACCCAGTTGACCCATGCGCTGACCCGCAATCCCAATTTCAACCTGCAGCTTGGCCATGAGGTGCGCGGCCTGCATCAGAATGCGGACAAGACGTGGAACGTCACCGTCCATGACCTCAAGAAGAACAGCGACGCCGTGGTGAAGGCGAAGTTCGTCTTCATCGGCGCGGGCGGGGCCTCGCTCAAGCTGCTGCAGATGTCGGGCATTCCGGAATCGAAAAACTATGCCGGCTTCCCGGTCGGCGGCCAGTTCCTGGCGTTCGAGGGGCCGGCCGCGACCAGCCGTCACAATGTGAAGGTCTATGGCAAGGCGGAGGCCGGATCGCCGCCCATGTCGGTGCCGCATCTTGACGCGCGCAAGCTCGACGGCAAGTCGGTCACCCTGTTCGGTCCCTTCGCACTCCAGAGCACGAAATTCCTGAAAAATGGCTCGCCGCTCGATCTGTTCGCCTCCATCTACAAGAATAATGTCGGCGGCATGATGAAGGTCGGCGCGGAAAATCTGGATCTGGTCCGCTATCTGGCGCAGCAGGCGACGCTGACCGATGCCCAGCGCCAGGCCGAACTGGTCAAATATTATCCCAATGCCAAGCGCGGCGACTGGAAGCTGATCACCGCCGGCCAGCGCGTGCAGGTGATCAAATATGATCCCAAGAAGGGCACGGTGCTTCAGTTCGGGACCGAGATCGTCACCGACAAGGATGCCAGTATCGCCGCGCTGCTGGGCGCCTCGCCTGGCGCTTCCACCTCGCCGGCGATCATGCTGGAAGTGATGCGCCGCGCCTTCCCGCAGCAGATGGCGACCAGCTGGAAGCCCAAGGTGGCGGCGATGGTGCCTTCCTATGGTCAGAAGCTCAATGCCAGTCCGGATCTCACCAACCGCATCCGTCGCATGACCAGCCAGACGTTGGGCCTGCCCTATGTCGAGGTGCCGGCGAGCCTCAATGGTGCGATGCCCGATGCCGGCGCCAAATTGCCGGCGAAGCGCAACCTCAATTCGGAACAGCAGGCGCTGTAACGACCGGACAGGGGAGGGGCTGGCGCGCGATCGCCAGCCTGCTCCCTGTCCCCCAGCCTATCGCCGGGTGATGCCGGCGCCGCCATCCACCGGGAACACGCCACCGGTGATCCAGGCGGCTTCATCGGACGCGAGGAACAGCACCAGATTGGCAACATCCTCGACGGTGCCGAGCCGGCCGAGCGGGTGGCGCAAGATATTGGCGGCCAGCGCGGCCGCCGGATCGGGCTGCCGGTCGAAGGAGGCGCGCAGCATTGCCGTGTCGATCGAGGCCGGGGCGACGCAATTGGCGCGCAGGCCGTCGGCCGCGACGTCCAGCGCAAAGCCCTTCATGAAGGTTTCGAGGCCGCCCTTCGATGCGGCATAGGCCGCCAGGCTGGGCGCGCCCATGCGGGCATTGATCGAGGAAATGAAGACGAAACTGCCCCGGCCCGCGTCTTGCATGGCAGGTGCGAAAGCCTGGACCAGGCGGACCGCACCGCCGACATTCACGTCATAGACCGCATTGAAGGCCTGGGGCGAGGAGGTGAAGATGTCCGCCTGTTCGGTGGCTGCGCCGGCATGGACGATGATGTCCGGCGGCCCAAGCCGTGCCAGCAGGTCGGCCGCGCCCTGCGCAATGCCGGCGTCGTCGGCCAGGTCGCAGACCCATGCCTCGTCCCCCGCATCAGGCGCGATCCGGTCCATCGCGACGACATGGGCGCCCTCCGCCTTGAAACGGACGCAAATGGCCGCGCCGATGCCGCCGGCTGCACCGGTGACGAGAGCGATCTTACCGGACAGGCGGGGCATATCTTCTCCATTCGTATTTATAAAAGCAACATATCATCTGGCTATGCGCTCGCAATGACATAATTCTGACAATGTCAGATTGACGTGTTGCTAAATGAGCGATAATTGATGCGGAAACAGGAGAGGAAGGGGTTCCATGAAGGTCAGTGGCGTATATCCGGTTCTGCCCACGCCGTTCGATGCGTCGGGCGCTATCGACGATAGCGGCATGGATGCGATTGTCGATTTCGTCGTCGATTGCGGTGTCGACGGCGCAGTCTTTCCGGGCCTCGCCAGCGAATATGACATGCTCTCGCTCGACGAGCGGATCGGCCTCATTGCCCGGATCGCCGCGCGCATCGATGGCCGCATCGGCTTCATCATCGGTGCATCCAGCCCCGATATCGAAGAAAGCCTGGCGCTGATCCGTGCGGGCAAGGAAGCGGGCGCCGCCGGCGCGATGGTGATGACGCCGGGCGCGCTGGCCGGCGACAATGACGCGCTGGCCGCCCATTATCGCAAACTGGGCGAGGTCGGCCTGCCGCTGATGCTGCAAAATGCACCCCGACCGATGGGGGCGGGCCTGAGTGCCGAGGATGTCATCGCCGTGGTCGGCGCCGTCCCCGCCATCCACTGGGTCAAGGAAGAGAATATGCCCTGTGGCCAGCGGATCAGCGCGATCCGCGCCGCCGCGCCCGATCATCTGCTGGGCGTGTTCGGCGGTGCCGGTGGCCGTTACATCACCGATGAACTGGCGCGCGGCGCGATCGGCACCATGCCGGCGGCCGAACTGCCCGAGGCGCATGTCGCGCTGATGGCTGCCCATCTGGCCGGCGACGGTGATGCGGTGCGCACCCATTATGAACGGATGCTGCCGCTGCTGATGATGCAGGCGGTGTTTCGCTGGCGCCTGACCAAGGAAGTGCTGCGCCGACGCGGCCTGATCGCCAACGCTTTCACCCGCGCGCTCGGCCCGGAACTGGACGAGGGCGACCAGCGCGAGCTTGACCGCATCCTCGCACGGATCGACGATTGGACCGGTATCGGCGTGGTGCGGGGCTGAAGGATATGGGCGCGATGGACGATGTGATCGAGCGGCTGGACGTCTTCACCGTCACCATACCCCGCGACGTGCCCTATCTGGGCGCGCTGGGGCCGGGCGAGGAAGTCAACGCGGCCGGCTATATCGTCCGGCGCCGCAACGGCACCATCTATCCGACGGTCGACCGATCGGTCGTGGTGCGCGCCACCACCCGATCAGGGCTGGTCGGCTGGGGCGAGACCTATGGCCTGGTCGCGCCGGGGGCGATCCATGAACTGGTTGACGATGTCATCGCGCCGATCTTGATCGACCGATCGGCCCATGATGTCGAGGTGATCTGGGAAGATCTCTACGACCTGATGCGGGTGCGCGGCTATCAGGGCGGTTTCTGGCTGGATGCGATGGCGGCGGTCGACATCGCGCTGTGGGATATCCATGCCCGCGCCGTCGGCCTGCCGCTTTGCCGCGTGCTGGGCGGGCAGCGGCGCGAGACCATTCCGGCCTATGTCTCCGGCCTGCCCGAACCGACATTGGAGGCGCGCTGCGCACTGGCGAAGCGCTTCGTCGACCAGGGGTTCGACGCGATCAAGTTCGCGGGCGTGGTCAGCTTCGACGGGATCGAGGCGGAGGCGCGGGCCTTGCGCGCCGCGATCGGCCCGGACGTCAAGCTGATGGTCGACCTGCACTGGATGTATTCAGCGGCCGAGGCGGTGGCGCTCATCCGCCGGCTGGAACCGCATGACCTTTATTTCGCCGAGGCGCCGGTCAAGCCCGAGGATGTGGCGGGGCTGGCCGATGTCGCCGTCCGCGTCGCGACACCGATCGCGGCGGGCGAGGAATGGCGCAGCGTGTTCGACGCCCGGCCAAGACTGGAATCGCGCGCGGTATCTATCGTGCAGCCCGAAATGGGCCATACCGGCATCACCCAGTTCATGCGCATCGCTCGTCTGGCCGAGGCCCATCATGTCCGGGTGATGCCGCATGCGACCATCGGCGTCGGCATCTTCGCGGCGGCCAGCCTGCATGCCGCCGCAGCGGTGCGCGACCTGCCCTATCATGAATATCAGCATTCGATCCTGCCGCGTTCGGCGTTGCTGCTCGACGGGCGCCTGTCCTGCACGGCCGGCGCCTTTGCCCTGCCCGAAGGGCCGGGGCTGGGGGTGGCGCCGAACGCGGCCTTCTGGAACCATGTAACGCGGGGGCGGCAATGAGATATCTGGGCTGGCTAAACGCCATGGTCGGACGCTAGAAACGGCCATGCGCACGAAAATCAACGCCCAGCCCAACCAGAGCCTGATCGATGGGATCACCACGCTTCAGGCGCTCGCTTCCTCGCCCGAGCCGATCGGCTGCCGCGAACTGGCGCGACAGCTGGATTCCGATCCGACCAAGATCAACCGCCTGCTCAAGACGCTGGCCTATCTGGGCATCGCGCGACAGACCGCGAACCGCAAATATACCGCCGGGCCGGGCATGCATGTGCTGGCCGCGCAAAGCCTGTTTGCGTCCGGCCTGATCCGCCGCGCCCTGCCGGAACTGGAGCAACTGCGCCGCTACGGTCATACGGTGGCGATGGGCGTGCTGTGGAACGACAGCGTCTCCTATCTCTTCCACGCCCCGCCGGGGATCGAGGCGTCGCGCGGCCTGGGCCGTATCGGCCTGTTGCCGGCGACCACCAGCGGCATCGGCATCGCGCTGCTTGCGGAACTGGAGGATGCGGATGTGCGCGAGCTGTATGAAGGGCGCGACATTCCGATGTTCCCGGACGGCATCGACAGCCTGCTCGCCAAGCTGAGCGAGGTTCGTGCGCTGGGCTATGCGCGCGTCCATGTCGCGGATGAGCGCGACCATCATATCGTGTCCGTGTCGATGGGCGATCCGGTCCATGCCGGCATTGCCATGTCGGGCTGGATTCCCGAGGGGGCGACGGCGCCGCTGGTCGAGGCCCTGCGCGAGGCGGCGCAGCGCATCGGGGAGTAAGTGTTGCTTCATGTGATACAAATATGCTGCCATATCGATTTTATTCCACAAAATTGGCCAATTAAATCGATATAGAAGCAACAAATTTCAGATTTCGGGATTGACACGTCGCTAATTGTGCAACAATTTCCCCCTCAGAAGCACAACGCTCGCACAGGAGGGGATGAAGATGCGCAAGGTAGCAAAATGCGCGAGCCTGTTGGTACTGGCCACCACGGCCGCGTTTCCGACGATCGTAGCCGCCCAGGAAACCGCAGAGCCGCAACCCGCCCAGGCGGTCGATGGCGCGGTTGCCGATATCGTCGTCACCGGCATTCGTCAGAGCCTGAGCAAGGGCATCGAGACCAAGCGCCAGGCTGTCACCTTCGTTGACTCGATCGTGGCCGAGGATGTCGGCAAGCTGCCGGACCAGAATATCGCGGAATCGCTCCAACGCGTATCGGGCGTGCAGATCCGCCGCTCGCTGGGCGATGGCACCAGCGTGTCGATCCGCGGCCTGCGTCAGAACCGGACCGAGGTGAATGGCCGGTCGCTGGTCAGCCCCTTCGGACGTGGTCCCGGCGTGCCGGCCGATGCCGATTTCAATCCGCTGTCGCTTTATCCCGCCGAACTGATCAGCCGCCTGGAAGTCACCAAGCTGCTGTCGGCCGACCAGATTGACGGGTCGCTGGGCGGCACGGTCAACATCATCACGCGCAAGCCGCTCGACGCGCCGAACACGATGGTCGCCGGCCGGATCGAGGGCAGCTATGCCGACATGCTCGACCGCAAGGGTGTCAGCGGTTCGCTGCTCTATTCGCGCAATTTCGATGATCGGTTCGGCGTGCTGGTGAATGTGACTGCATCCGACCGGCCGATCCAGGAAGACAGTTTCAACAGCTTCGCCGGCTTCCTGCCGCTGACCGGCGCGTTCGACCCCAATGGCGATGGCGTGGCCGACAATGATCCCAATGGCGACGGTCTGGCCGGCACCTATATCGCCGACCTTCGCTATCAGCGGCTGCGCGAACGCCGCAAGCGACTGGGCGCCAATGTCGTGCTGCAATGGCGACCCACCGACGAACTGGAGCTGTCGCTGGACACCGTCTATGCCGCCGGCAAGGCCAAGCGCCGCCGCAACTGGTTCGCCGTCGCGCTGACCAGCAATGGCGCGGACTATGTCGACTACAGCTTCTCGCCCAATGAGGTGCTGGTCGCGGGCACGGTCCGCCGGCCGCTGCAGGGCAATGACGAGCGACTGACGATCAAGGATGACTCGCTCTCCAGCGCGCTCAACCTGCGTTATGAGAAGGGGCCATGGACGATCAAGGCGGAGGGCAGCTATTCGGACGCCCAGCTCAACTACAATCAGACCTATGTCCGCACCCAGACGCGGGCATCCTATCTGACCTCGTTCGATTTCACCGGTGGCGGCGTGCCGCAACTGACCCTGCCGTCGGGCGTCGACCTGCTCGATCCATCGCTCTACAATTATTCCAACTTCTTCGATAACCGCTTTGAATCCAATGCGAAGGAATATGCCGGCAGGGTCGACCTGCGCTATGCGATCGAAAGCGGCGTGCTGGACTCCTTCGAGGTCGGCGGCCGTATCGCCAAGCTCAAGACCGCGCGCAATTCGCTGCTGTCACAGCTCACCTCCTCGGTCCGCCTGACCGATCGGGATGCGGCGCTCTATGAGGTCGGCAGCTTCCCCGATCTGCTGGGTGGCAAGGCGCCCTTCGCCCAATCCTATCTGGTCGGCAATCCGTTCGGCACTGGCGCGGACTTTGCCTGCGAGGCGATATTGGGCAGTTGCACGCCGCGCGTGCTGGACCCCACCGCCTCCTACAAGCTCGATGAAGTCACCAAGGCGGGCTATGTGAAGCTCAATCTGAAGGGTGATCTGGGCAGCATTCCCTTCTCCGGCAATATCGGCCTGCGTTACACCCGCACCGATCGCGATGCGGTATCCGCGCTGCGCCGCGCCGACGGCACGTTCCAGCCGGTCACCGCATCGCCCTCCTATGAGGACTGGTTGCCGAGCGCGGTGCTGAAATTCGACCTGACCGACAAGCTGGTGGCCCGTGTCGGTGCGGCCAAAGTCGTCGGCCTGCCGGACTCGCAGGATCTGAGCCCCGGCCTGCTGCTCAACCGCATCGTCTATACCGGGACCGGCGGCAATCCGAACCTCAAGCCCTTCCGCGCGGACCAGTATGACGTGTCGCTGGAATGGTATTTCCGCCAGGGTTCGGCGCTGACGGTCGGCCTTTTCTACAAGGATATCGGCTCCTTCCTGACCACCCGCTCGACCTTCGAGGATGTGCCGGGCGAGACCCAGCAATTCCTGGTCACGCGCAAGGTCAATGGCGAGGGCGGCAAGCTCAAGGGCGCGGAAGTGATGCTGCAGTTGCCGTTCAACTTCCTGGATGGCTTTGCCAGCGGCTTCGGCATCCTGGCGAACTACAGCTATATCGACAGCAGCACGCCATTCGTGAATGCCCGCACCGGCGCCACCCTGCCGCTGGAAGGGCTGTCCAAGCATAATGCCAATCTGGTCGGCTATTATGAAAAGGACGGGTTCGGCCTGCGCGTCGCCTATAATTATCGCTCGGGCTATCTCGACAGCGTGACGGCGGGCGGCGAAGGCTCCTTCTTCAAGCCCTATGAGACGATCGACGCATCGATCCGCTATGATTTTGGCGCCTTTGGTATCTATGCCGAGGCCGGCAACCTGACCAACGAGAAGCAGATCCGCTATACCGGCGCGCCCGAAGCGATCGCCCTCTATGCCGAGCAGGGCCGCCGCTTCGCCATCGGCGCCAACTTCAAGTTCTGAGGACAGGATGACTATGCTGATCGCGGGCGATTGGGGATCGAGCAACATGCGCCTCCACCTGTGCCGGGTGGAGGAGGGGCGGCTGATCCCGGTCGAGACGGTGCGCGGCAAGGGCGCCAAGGATGTGGCCGATCATGAAACCGCCTTTCGCGCGGCGGCGGGTGACTGGATCGATCGCCATGGTCCGATGTCGGTGCTGCTGTCGGGCATGATCGGGTCGACCATCGGCTGGCGTGAGGCAGCCTATCTGCCTTGCCCCGCCGGGCCCGAGGCGATGGCCGGCGCGCTGCTGCGGTTCGAGGCGGCGGGATGCCCTATCGCGATCGTGCCGGGCCTGTCCTGCCGCAACATCTTCGGCCAGCCCGATGTGATGCGCGGCGAGGAAGTGCAATTGTTCGGCTGGCTGGCGGCCGTGGCGGATGATGATGCCGAACGGCTGATCTGCCTGCCGGGCACCCACGCCAAATGGGTGCGGACGCGGGGACGGACGGTGCTGGATTTCGTTACCTCGATGCAGGGGGAAGTGCGCGAGTTGCTGCTCGCCCATGGCCTGCTGGGTCGATCGCTGGCCAAGCCCTATGATCCGGCCGCGCCGACCGACATGACTGCCTTCGATATAGGTGCCGGGCTGGTGGTCGATGATCCGACCTTGGCGATCGAGCATGGATTGTTCGCGCTGCGCAGTCGTATCTTGATGGGGGAACTGACCAGCGAAGCCGCGCCATCCTTCCTGTCCGGATTGATGATCGCTGCGGAGGTCCGCGACGCGGTCGCCGCCCATCGCGCGCGGGGCATGGCGGTGGACACCATCGTCCTGGTCGGCGCGGAGCTGCTGGTCGATCTCTATGGCCGGGTCTGCGACCGGCTGGGGATCGCGACCGAGAAGGCGGCGGGCGACGGCACAGCGCTGGCCGGCCTGTCGGCGATCGCCGCGCGCATGGAGGCGGCGGCCGCATGATCGAGGGGAAGGCCCGCAAGATCAGATGGGCAATCCTGGCGATGCTGTTCGCCTCGACCGTGATCAACTATCTCGACCGGCAGGCGCTCTCGATCCTGGCGACGACGGTGCAGCAAGACCTGCATATGGATGACATCGCCTATGCGCGCGTCGTCCAGGCTTTCCTGATTGCCTATACCTTCGCCTATCTGATGGCCGGCCGGGTGACCGACTGGCTGGGCACGCGCCTCTCGCTGGCGCTGTTCGTGGGCTGGTGGTCGCTGGCGAACCTGCTGACCGGCTTCGTCCGGTCGGCAGGGGAGCTGGGCGCGGCGCGTTTTACGCTGGGGCTGGGCGAGGCGGGCAACTACACCGCCGGGCCAAAGGCGGTTTCAGAACATTTTCCGCCCAGGGAACGCGGCATTGCGCTCGGCATCTATACGGCCGGCGCGATGATCGGCGCGACGCTGGCGCCGCCGCTGATCGCCGGCATCGCGCTGCATTTCGGCTGGCGCGCGGCGTTCATCGCCACTGGCGCGGCGGGCCTTGCTTGGCTGGTCGTCTGGCTGACAATCTATCCGCGCAGCGCGCCGGAAGCCAAGGAAGAGCGGATCAGCGAAGGCGCGCTGTGGGGCCGCATCCTGCGCGACCGGTCGGTCTGGCTGCTCGCCGGCGCCCGCGCGGGCGCCGATCCGGTCTGGTATTTCTACCTCTTCTGGTTCCCCAAATATCTGACGGACATCTATGGCCTGACCCTGATCGCGGTCGCCTCCATGGCGTGGATCGTCTATCTCGCAGCCGACCTTGGCAGTATCGGCGGCGGCTTCTTTTCCAGCCGGTTGATCGCGCGCGGTGTGGCGCCGGCAACCAGCCGCATCATCGTGATGGGCGCCGCCGCGCTGGTGGCTCCGTTCGGCGCGATCGCGGCCAGCCATCCCGCTTTGCCGATCCTGTTCGCGCTCGCTTCTGCCGTGGCCTTTGCCCATCTGGTGTTCCAGATCAACATCAGCACGCTGATCGTAGATCTCTACCCCACCCGCATCGTCGCCACCGTGTTCGGCGTGGTGGCGGCGGGCAGCGGGCTTGGCGGTCTGCTCTCGACCCAGTTGGTTGGCCAGCTTGTCGCGGGCGGTGCGTTTGAACGCAGCTTCCTGCTGATGGCGCTGCTCCATCCGATCGCCTTTCTGCTTGCCTTCCTGGCGCTGCGCAGTGCGCGCCGATCCAATGGGGAAGGCCAACTCGTCCACGCATAACAATAAGTGGGAGAGGAAGATGAAGCGTTTCTATGGACTGGCAGGGGTCCTGGCCCTTGCCGGAACGGCGTCGGCCGCGCTGCTGTTGAGCGATGCGACGACCACGGGCGGCACCGGCGGATCGACCAGCGCTATCGCCAACTGGGTCAGCCTCGGCAGCCCGTTACAGGCGACGGCGGAAGAACCGATGGCCGCTGCGCTCGCCGCCAGCATCAGCGTCGAGCGGGTGCCGCGCGACGCGGACTCCTCCAACCAGGCCGCCTGGTGGGTGCCGATCGCGCTGGCGCCCGATGGCACGCTCTATGTCGCCTTCGACAGTCCGCCAGCCTCCGGCGCGACCGGTAGCCATGAGGTCAAGATCGGCAAGCGCGACACAAGTGGCACCTGGACCTTCGCCGTGCTGCGCAATCCCGACGGAACGGTCTGGACCGAGGCGGACGATATCGGGCACAAGCAGCCGACCATCGCGGTCGACGGCGCGGGCGTGCTGCATGTCTGGGCCGACATGCATAATCTGTCGGACGGCATGCGCTATTTCCGCGCCGATGCGCCCGGTGGCATGAGCTTCACCCGCCAGACCGATATCCCCGCGACCGGCCTCTATACCTATCCGGTCGCCAAGCGGGCGCCCAATGGCGACGTCTATCTGATGATCCGCAGCTATGATGCAGCGACCTATGATGGCGAGGGTGAACTGTATCGCTGGGCGATGTCTGGCAGCAGTGGCAACTGGAGCCATGTCGGAACCTTTGCCGCCGCCAATGACGCGGTCGTCTATCCCGACGACATGACATTCGGTAGCGACGGCAGCGTTCATTTGCTGTGGGAATGGGCCAAGTCGCTGCCCCGGTCGCTGCGCCATTATGGCAGCTATCTGCGCTATTCGCCGACCGGCGGCGGCTGGAGCTATGCCGATGGCACGGCGGCGACACTGCCGGTGGGCCTCGCCAATGCCAACCTCTTCTTCCTGCCGCTCCAGTCGGGCGAGGTCTTCACCACCAACCAGACGCTCAAGGGGCTGCAGAGCGCCAAGCTGGCGCTCGACGATTATAACCAGCCGACCATCGCCTATCGCTATCGTCCGACCGATGGCAGCGGGGACGCCAATTTCGATGTGTGGCGCGTGCGCTGGAGCGGCTCCGGCTGGACCAGTCGGGAAAAAATCTACACGGCCAGCAACAATGTGCCCGCAGCGCTGGGCATATCGCGCACGGCGGCGCAGGTCCGCGTCTATTTCGCTACCACCGGCGAAGGGCTGCGCCAGGGGCTCAAGACATCGACGGCGTCGGGCTGGACCATCACCGACCTCGCGCCCGGCAAGGCGATAACCCGGCTTGCCACGGTGCCGCTGTCGGCCGACACCGATATCATCTACGGCGCCGCGCCGACCGATGTGAACAGCACCACCGGCAGCGTCTATCTGACGCAGGTCACGAACTGAAAGGGAGACGGGATGATCGGCAGTCGACGCGAATTTCTGGCGGCGGTGGCAAGTTCACCGCTGTTCGGCCGCTTTTCCGCGGCCACCGAAGAGCCGACCCAGATCATCCCGCTCTGGCCCGACGGCGTGCCGGGCGGCAAGATGCCGGCCATCACCGAAGTGGTGGACGACCAGATCGACACGCTGGGCTATCGCTACCGCGTCGGCATTCATGTGACGCGGCCGACCCTGTCCTGGTTCGCGGCGGCCAAGCCCACGGGCGCGGCAGTGCTGATCATTCCTGGCGGCGGCTATTCGCGGGTCGGCATTGATCGGGAAGGCTATGAATGTGCGCGCTGGATGGCCGACATGGGCATCCATGCCTTCGTCCTGCGCTATCGCCTGCCGGCCGATCGCTGGGCGGTGGGGGCCGATGTCGCTCTACAGGATGCGCAGCGGGCGATGCGGCTGATCCGGGCCGGGCGCAGCGGCGGCTGGACCGTCGATCCGCAGCGGGTGCTGGTGCTGGGGGGCTCCGCCGGCGGTCATCTGGCCGGGAGCCTGTGCATGCGGCCCAATGACCGCATCTATCCGATGGCCGAAAGCGCAGACCATCTGTCGGCCCGGCCGGACGGGGCGATCCTGCTCTATCCGGTAGTGACGATGGCCGGCGCCACCAATGGCGGGAGCCGAAGGTCGCTGATCGGCGACGATCCGACCGACGCGCAAATAGCTGCCTATTCGCTGGACAAGATCGTGGCGTCGACCACGCCGCCGATGATCCTGTTCCATTCGGTCCATGACCGCACCGTGCCGGTAGATCAGTCGCTGACCCTGTTCGGGGCGGTGCGGGCCGCGCAGGGCGCGATCGACATGCATCTGTTCGACGAGGGCAGCCATGGCGTCGGCCTGCGCGGCGATCCGGCCCAGCCCTTTGCTGACTGGCCGGTGATTGCGCGCAAATGGCAGGTGCGGAGCGGGCTGGTCTGAGTGTCAGGGGCTCCCGTGGATGGAGGACATATTCTTCCAACCGATTGATCTTTTCCGTCGCATCGCGCTAAGCCCGGCCGATATCGTGGCGCCCGATCGGGCGCTGCCCGGAAAGGATGAGCATGTCCCCATATCTGAAGGCCGGCGCTGCGTTGGGCGCCTTGCTGCTGCTTCCCGTCACCGCCGCGCAGGCGCAGCAAAAGCTGACGCTGGAGCAGGTGTTCGCCAGCCCCGACCTTGCCGGCCCGCAGCCGCGTGCGCTCAAGCTCTCGCCCGACGGCAAGCTGGTGACCTTGCTCAAGCCGCGCGCTGACGAGAAGGAGCGGCTCGACCTGTGGGCGATCGACACCGCGACCGGCGCCGAGCGCATGCTGGTGGATTCGAAGAAGACCGGCAGCGGCGCGGAACTGAGCGAAGCGGAAAAGATGCAGCGCGAGCGCGACCGCTCGGTCGCCGGCAGCACGGGTATTACAAGCTATGACTGGTCGCCCGACGGCAAGACTATCCTGGTGCCGGTCGATGGCGACCTCTATCTCGCCGCGCTGGACGGCAAGGTCACCCGCCTCACCGACACGCCGGATGGCGAACTCAACGGCGTGGTCAGCCCAAAGGGCGGCTTCGTGTCGTTCGTGCGGGGCGGCAACCTGTTCGTGCAGCCGATGAATGGCCGCGAGAAGCAACTGACCCAGGGCGCGAGCGAGACGCTCAGCTGGGGCGTATCGGAGTTCGTCGCGCAGGAGGAAATGGACCGGCGCACCGGCTATTGGTGGTCGCCTACCGATGCACAGATCGCCGTGGCGCGGGTCGATGAAAGCCCGGTCGGCATCGTCACCCGCACCGCGATCGGCGGCGAGGGGACCAAGGTCTATCAGCAGCGCTATCCCGCAGCCGGCACGCCCAACGCCATCGTCGATCTCTTCGTCATGAAGGCGGACGGTTCGGGCCAGGTGCAGGTTGACCTTGGCGCCGACAAGAATGTCTATCTCGCCCGCGTCGACTGGTCGAAGGATGGCAAGACCCTCTATGTCCAGCGCGAAAGCCGCGACCAGCAGCGGCTTGACCTGCTTGCGGTCGATCCGACGACCGGCAAGGCGAAGATCATCCTCACCGAAACGTCGAAAAGCTGGATCAACCTCAGCAATAATTTCACGCCGCTGAGCGACGGCAGCTTCCTGTGGTGGTCGGAAAAGACCGGCCATGGCCATCTCTATCATGTGCGCGACGGCAAATGGACCGCGCTGACCAGCGGCGAGTGGGAAGTGCGCGACATTGTCGGCGTGGATGAGGGCAAGGGCCTGGTCTATTTCACCGGCAATCGCGACACGCCGCTGGAGCAGCAGCTCTATGTCACGTCGCTGGCCAAGGCCGGTCCGCTCAAGGCGCTGACCGCCAAGGGTTGGTGGAACGACGCGGTGATGGATGGTGCGGCCAGCCGGATCGTCGTCACCCGCCAGAATGCCGATCAGCCCAAGCAGGTCTATCTCGCCGATAGCAGCGGCAAGCAGCTGCAGTGGATTTCGGAAAATGCGCTGAAGGGCGATCATCCCTACGCGCCCTATCTGGCGAGCCACGCCAGTACCGTGTTCGGCACCGTCAAGGCGGCCGATGGCAGTACCCTCTACACCAAGATGCTGACTCCGCCGATGCAGCCGGGCAAGCGCTATCCGGTGTTCATGATCCATTATGGCGGTCCGGGTGCCGGGCGCCAGGTGACCAACACATGGAGTGGCGCGCTGAACCAATATCTGGTCGACCAGGGCTGGATCGTCTTCTCGATCGACAATCGCGGCACGCCCGATCGCGGCAAGGCGTTCGAGGACCAGATCCATCGCGCCATGGGCACGGTCGAGGTCGACGATCAGCTGAAGGGCGTCGAATGGCTGAAGGCCCAGCCCTTTGTCGATCCCGAGCGGATTGCCACCTATGGCTGGTCCTATGGCGGCTATATGTCGCTCAAGCTGGCGGAAAAGGCGCCGGGTACCTTCGCCGCGATCGTCTCGGGCGCGCCGGTGACGAAGTGGGAGTTTTACGACACCCATTATACCGAACGCTATCTGGGCCAGCCGCAGGACAAGCCGAGCGCCTATCCGGGCTCCGACGCGGTCGATGAGGCGGTGAAGATCAAGGATCCGCTGCTGCTGATCCACGGCATGTCGGACGACAATGTCGTCTTCGACAATTCGACCGCGCTGATGGCGAAGATGCAGGGCGCGGCCGTGCCGTTCGAGCTGATGGTCTATCCGGGGCAGACGCATCGCGTCGGCGGGCCGAAGATCAGTGTTCACCTTTGGACGACGATCGAAAATTTCCTGCGCGAGCAGGGTGTCGATCCGGCAAAGTGAAGGCCGGGCGTAGAGAGTAACGGATGGGTGGCGTCGGCCGTGCTGACGCCACCTCCCACCCCGTGACTATCGCTGGCAATAGCCCTTCTTTCTGGACAAATCGTGCCACTGCGCTATGCGCCACCCCGCAATACTGCATGGAGTGGAGTGTTAAGTCATGGGTTATAAGGTCGTCGTCGTTGGTGCCACCGGTAATGTGGGCCGCGAGATGCTGACCATTCTCGCCGAACGCGAATTCCCGATTGACGAGATCGCGGCGGTTGCATCGCCCCGGTCGCAGGGCACCGAAATTGATTTCGGTGACACCGGCAAGACACTCAAATGCAAAAATATTGAACATTTCGACTTCACCGGCTGGGACATCGCCCTGTTCGCGGCCGGCTCCGGCCCGACCGCCGAATATGCGCCCAAGGCGGCGGCTGCCGGCTGCGTCGTGATCGACAATTCGTCGCTCTATCGCATGGACCCGGACGTGCCGCTGATCGTGCCCGAAGTGAACCCGGACGCGATCGATGGCTATGTGAAAAAGAACATCATCGCCAACCCCAACTGCTCGACCGCGCAGATGGTCGTGGCGCTCAAGCCCTTGCATGACGCCGCCAAGATCAAGCGCGTCGTCGTCGCTACCTACCAGTCGGTGTCGGGCGCCGGCAAGGAAGGCATGGACGAGCTGTTCGAGCAGTCGCGCAACATCTTCGTCGGCGATCCGGCCGAGCCGAAGAAGTTCACCAAGCAGATTGCCTTCAACGTGATCCCGCACATCGACGTCTTCCTGGACGATGGTTCGACCAAGGAAGAATGGAAGATGGTCGCGGAAACCAAGAAGATCCTCGATCCCAAGATCAAGCTGACCGCGACCTGCGTGCGCGTGCCGGTGTTCGTCGGCCATAGCGAAGCGATCAACATCGAGTTCGAGAATGAGATTTCGGCCAAGGAAGCGCAGGACATCCTGCGCGAAGCGCCGGGCATCATGCTGGTAGATAAGCGCGAGGACGGTGGCTACATCACGCCGATCGAATGCGTTGGCGATTTCGCGACCTTCATCAGCCGCGTGCGTGAGGATTCGACCATCGAGAACGGCATCAACCTGTGGTGCGTCAGCGACAATCTGCGCAAGGGCGCGGCGCTGAACGCGGTGCAGATCGCCGAACTACTGGGCCGTCGCCACCTCAAGAAGGGCTGAGCCCGACCATGATCTCCGGCGCTGTCGCGACATGGAAAGCCCTTCCTGTCGCGCAGCGCCGGATGATCGCCACCCTGCTGGTGGCAATCGGGCTGGCCAATGTCGCGCAGCCCTTTCCCGATCTCGCGCCGTTGCAGCATGGGCCGACTGTGCTGCTGACGATCGGCGCGCCTTGGATGCTGAGACGCTGGCCGCTGTCGAGCCAATCGGTCGGCTGCATCTGGCTGTTCCTGCTGCTTCACACATTCGGCGCGCGCTGGATCTACAGCTATTTGCCCTATGACGATTGGGCGCGAATGCTCAGCGGACATGATATTTCCAGCCTGCTTGGCCTCCATCGCAATGCCTATGACCGGCTCGTCCATTTCGCCTTTGGGGCATTGCTGACCGCACCGGTGGCGGAGATTGCGCGACGCAAGGGCAGCCTGCGCCATGGCTGGAGCCTGGCCTTCGCCTTTGCCGCGATCGGCCTTGGCAGTGCGCTTTACGAGATATTCGAATGGCTGCTGACGGTGATCGCCGCCGGCGAGACCGCCGATTATTATAATGGCCAGCAGGGCGATGTGTGGGATCCGCAGAAGGACATGGCCGCCGCCCAGATCGGCAGCACCCTGGCCCTGATCGCGCTCTTGCGCGGGCGCGGCAGAGATCCTATCGGCGAGACCCCAAGCCCCAAAGGACCAGCGCAATGACCGACCTGCAGATCGAACGCCATGATATCAAGGGCCTGGGCGGCCTGCCGATCGCGGTGCATGTCGTGGGACAGGGGCGCGACCTGGTACTCATCCATGGCTATTTCTCCAACGCCTGGACCAACTGGATCCGCTACGGTCATGCCGCCAAGCTGGTGGAGGCGGGGTTCCGCCTGATCATGCCGGACCTGCGCGGCCATGGCGAAAGCGGCAAGCCACATGACGCAGCGGACTATCCGGCCGATGCGCTGACCGACGACAATCTGGCGCTGGTCGAGCAGATGGGGCTGACCGATTATGATCTGGGCGGCTATTCGCTAGGCGCGCGCACGACCGTGCGGATGCTGGCGCGCGGCGCGACCCCGCGCCGGGTGATCCTGGCCGGCATGGGTCTGCGCGGCCTGACCAAGACGCTCGACAAGGGCGGCTATTACAAGAAGGTGCTGACCAATCTCGGCACGTTCGAGCGCGGCACGTCGGAATGGATGACCGAGGCGTTCCTCAAGACCACCAAGGGCGACCCGGTGGCGATGCTGCATATCCTCAATACCTTTGTCGATACCGACGAGGCGACCATTGCCGGCTTCCAGCAGCCGACCGAGGTGATCTGTGGCGCCGACGATCAGGACAACGGCATTGCCCAGGAACTGGTGGATGCGCTCCCCAACGGCCGCTATGTCGAGATTCCGGGCAATCATATGAACGCCGTTACCCGCAAGGAGCTGGGCCAGGCGATGGTCGATTTCCTGACCGCTTGACTGTCTCGCCCGCCTAATCCACCTTGGCCCCATAAGAAGACCTGAGGGGCCAAGTTCCATGAAAATCGCCATTTCGATCGCCGCGCTTGCGGCTGCCCTTGTTGCATCGCCGGTGCTGGCGCAGCAGGTGCCGACCACGCAGCAGCCGACCGCGGCCGAGGCCGAAGCCTTCCTGACCAAGGCGGAGAAGGCGCTGTTCGATCAGTCGCTGATCAGCAGCCGGGCCGCCTGGATCAACGCAACCTACATCACCGACGATACCGATGCGCTCGCATCCTATTTCGGGGCGATCGATACGACGATGCGGGTCGACTATGCACTGGAGGCCGCCAAGTTCGCCACCGCGCCGGGCCTGAGCGAAGAGACCAAGCGTCGCCTGACGCTGTTGCGCACGGCGCTGACCTTGCCTGCGCCGACCACGCCGGGCGCCTCGCAGGAACTGAATGACCTCGCGACCAAGCTCCAGTCCACCTATGGCAAGGGCAAGGGCACGCTGAACGGCCAGCCGATCAACGGCAGCGACATTGAAGAGAAGATGGGCACGGACCGCAATCCGGATGAACTCAAGGAAATGTGGGTCAGCTGGCACGACAATGTCGGTGCGCCGATGCGCGGCGACTATGCCAAGCTGGTGACGATCGCCAACCAGGGGGCCAAGGAACTGGGCTTTGCCGACACCGGCGCGATGTGGCGGTCGAAATATGACATGCCGGCCGATGACTTCGCCAAGCTGACCGACAAGATCTGGGCCGAGGTGAAGCCGCTCTACGATGATCTGCACTGCTATACCCGGACCAAGCTCAACGAGAAATATGGCGATGCGGTCCAGGGCAAGACCGGGCCGATCCGCGCGGACCTGCTCGGAAACATGTGGGCGCAGGAATGGGGCAATATCTATGACATCGTCGCGCCCGCCGGTGCCGGTGACCTCGGCTATGATGTCACCGACCTGCTGACGGCCAAGAATTACGATCCCATCAAGATGGTGAAGACGGGGGAGGGCTTCTACAGCTCGCTTGGTTTTGCGCCGCTGCCCCAGACCTTCTGGGAGCGGTCGCAGATTACCAAGCCGCGCGACCGTGAAGTGATCTGCCACGCCTCCGCCTGGGATCTGGATAACAAGGACGATATCCGCATCAAGATGTGTACCAAGGTGAATGGCGATGATTTCGTCACCATCCATCATGAACTGGGCCATAATTATTACCAGCGCGCCTATAATATCCAGAAGCCGCTCTATCTCGACGGCGCCAATGACGGCTTCCACGAGGCGATTGGCGATTTCATCGCGCTGTCGATCACGCCCGACTATCTGGTGAAGATCGGCCTGCTCGATCCGGCCAAGGTGCCGGGCACCGACAAGGATCTGGGTCTGTTGCTGCGCCAGGCGATGGACAAGGTCGCCTTCCTGCCGTTCGGCCTGCTGATCGACAAATGGCGCTGGGGCGTGTTCGACGGATCGATCCCGGAATCCAAATATGAGTCGGCCTGGACCGACCTGCGCCGTCAGTATCAGGGCATCATCCCGCCGGTGTCCCGTGACGAGACGAAGTTCGATGCCGGCGCGAAATTCCATATTCCCGGCAATACGCCCTATACCCGTTATTTCCTGGCCCGCGTGCTGCAGTTCCAATTCTACGAGGCGGCCTGCCGCCAGTCCGGCTGGAAGGGGCCGCTCCATCGCTGTTCCTTCTATGGAAACAAGGCGGTAGGCGAGAAACTTGACGCTATGTTGAAGATGGGCGCGTCCAAGCCCTGGCCCGATGCGCTGCAGGCCTTCACCGGTAGCCGCGAGATGTCGGGCAAGGCGCTGGTCAATTATTTTTCGCCGCTTCAGACATGGTTGAAGACGCAGAATAAGGGCAAGTCCTGCGGCTGGTAAGTCGCCGTAAAAATTGGTAAATGGCCGGCGCATGAGCGCGCCGGCCGTTATTCTTTCCCTGCTTTTCGGTACTGCCCTGGTGATGACCATCGCCATGGGTGTTTCATGGCTGCATTTCGGCCGCCAGAGACATGTGCTGACCTGGACCGCATCCTATGCGGTCGCCATCCTCCAATGGATCGCCAATGCCGGCGGCTATTTCCTGCACAGCCGCTGGCTGTTCATCCTGACCGGCATCGGCCTCATTGTCAGCGCGTCGCTACTGGCGATCGGCATCCGTCAGCGTTCGGGCCGCCCCTTGCAGTTGCTCGCCTTTGCCGTCCCGGCTGTCCTGGTGAGCCTGGCAATGGCGATTGCGATCGGGCCGGTGGGCAGTCAGATCATGCAGGGGATGATCATTCCTGCCTATGTCGGTCTGCTCATGGCGGTCAGTGCGCTGTCGCTCTGGCCGCGCAATCGATCCTTCACGCCGCCCGAACTGGCCTTTTTCGCCGCGCTGCTCGCCTTTGCCCTGGGTCAGTTGGCGCTTGCCACATCGGCAGCTCTGATCCGCGGCCCCGAGGAGGGCAAGGAACTCTATCGCGCGATCCTGGGGCTTTTCATGCCAACCGTCTATGTCGGCACGGCGGTTACGGCGGTGCTGGTCGTGGCGGGCGACCTGGCCCAGCAGCTTCGGCAGCAGATGATGCATGACCCGCTGACCAACATCCTCAATCGTCGCGGTATCGAGGAAGCGGCCGAACGGGCGATCGCCAATGCCCGGCGACAGGGACGCCCTGTCGCGCTGGTTATTTGCGATCTGGATGGCTTCAAGGGGCTGAATGACGGCTATGGTCATATGGCGGGCGATGCCGCGCTGCGCGGCTTTGCCCATCTGCTGACCAACGCGGTGCGGCGCGGTGATGTGGTCGGCCGCCTGGGTGGCGACGAGTTCGGCCTGCTGATGGTGGATACCGGCGCCGAAGTCGCGGCCGATGCGATGGAGCGCGTGCGGGCGGAAATCAGCTGCCTGCGCCTTGGCGAGGCGCCCCAGGCGCTGCTGCGCGCCAGCTTTGGCGTTACCGATTTACGGCCGGATGATCGGGAACTGGACGACCTTGTCGCGCGGGCCGATGCGGCGCTCTATGCCGCGAAGCGCGAGGGCAAGAACCGGGTCACGGTATCCCGCGCCGCCGCCTGATCCGTCGGATCGGGCAACGACGCGGGGACTTCCGCTTTACCGGAAAGGCGGCTCGTTGAAGGCGCGCAGCTTGCGGCTGTGCAGCTTGGGGCCTTCCTGGCGCAACAGTTCGCAGGCCATCAGGCCGACGCGCAGATGGCCGGCAATGGCTTCCTCATAGAAACGGTTGGCCTGACCGGGCAGCTTCAGTTCGCCATGGATCGGCTTGTCCGATACGCAGAGCAACGTGCCATAGGGGACGCGGAAGCGATAACCCTGCGCCGCGATCGTGGCCGACTCCATGTCGATGCCGACCGCGCGCGACAGGCTGAAGCGCAGGGCGGAGCTGGAATAGCGCAATTCCCAGTTGCGATCGTCGGTGGTGACGACCGTGCCGGTGCGCAGGCGGCGCTTGAAATCCTCCGGATTGCCGCCGCCCAATATCGCTTCGGCGGCGCTCGCCATTGCGACCTGGACCTCGGCGATCGCCGGCACCGGGATTTCCGGCGGCAGCATTTCGTCCAGCACATGGTCATCGCGCAGATAGGCATGGGCCAGCACATAGTCGCCGATCCGCTGGCTGGGGCGCAGGCCGCCGCAATGGCCGATCATCAGCCAGGCTTCCGGGCGCACCACGGCCAGGTGGTCGCAGATGGTCTTGGCGTTGGACGGGCCGACGCCGATGTTGACAAGGGTGATGCCGCTGCGACCCGGTGCGATCAGATGATAGGCCGGCATCTGGTGCTTGCGCCAGGCGCTGTCGGCGATCATCTGTGCGGGGTCGGCGGTTTCGGGCGTCACATAGACGCCACCGGCACCCGACAGCGCGGTGAAGCGGCTGTCCGGGCGCTGCAGTTCCTTGCAGGCCCAGTCCACGAACTCGTCGACATAACGATGATAGTTGGTGAACAGGATATAGCGCTGCACATGCTCCGCCGGCGTGCCGGTATAGTGCTTCAGGCGCGCCAGCGAAAAATCGGTGCGCAGCCCGTCGAACAGGGCAAGCGGACGGTCCCCTTCGGCATCGGGCGTGAACAGTCCGTCGGCGATCTCATCGCCGATCTCTGCCAGTTCCGTTGCCGGGAAGTGGCGCGCCAGTTCGGTCGGCGGCGTGCCGTCGAGCGCATTGATGTCGAGCCCGTCGAGGACATAGGGGAAGGGGATCTGTTGATCCGACAGGCCGGTTTCGACCTCCACGCCATAATCGCGGACCAGAAGGTCGATCTGTTCGGCGAGATAATCGGCGAACATCGCGGGCCGGGTGACCGTGGTCACGTAGCGGCCGGGCTTCGACAGGCGCGCGAAGGAGCGGCCCGGCGGCGGTGCCTGGCTGTCATCCTGATAGGTGACCCGCAGTTCGGGATAGCAGAAGCGCCGGTCGGCCCGAGCCTCGGGCGGCGGTATGCTGCCATCGCGGGCATAGGCGCGCATGGCCTCCCGCAGATTTTCGATGGATGTCTGATAGATGGCGTCGAGTTGCGCGACGATCGCTGTGCCGATGCTCTGTGTCATCACCTCTTGCTACCGCACTTGTGTGACGGAAGGAAGATGCCAGCGAAACAATCGCGCGCCCGACCGATCCGGCCGGGCGCGCGACCGGAAAATTCAGAGCTGCTCGAGCATGAAGTCAGCCGAGGAGACCTTGAAGTCGCCCGGTGCTTCGACGTTCAGTTCCTCGACGACACCGTCCTTGACGATCATCGAGAAGCGCTGGCCGCGCTCGCCAAGGCCGAACTTGCTGCCGTCCATGGTCAGGCCCACGGCCTGCGCGAAGCTGCCATTGCCGTCTGCCAGCATGGTCACCTTGTCATCGGCGCCGGCCGACTTGCCCCATGCGCCCATGACGAAGGCGTCGTTGACGGCGGTGCAGGCGATCTCGTCGACGCCCTTGCCCTTGAGGGCGTCGGCCTTTTCGATGAAGCCGGGCAGGTGCTTGGCCGAGCAGGTCGGCGTGAAGGCGCCGGGCACCGAGAAGAGGGCGACGGTGCGGCCCGCGAAATATTCGTCCGAAACAACCTGTTCGGGGCCGTTTTCGGTCATCTTCATGAAGGTCGTGCTGGGAAGGCGATCACCCTTGGCGATGGTCATATCTTGTCTCCTGGCCTGTGGCGTCGCGGAGTTCGTTGCTCGCGCCTTCGCTGTCAAGGGTGCGGGCGCGGAATATGGCACGATGCCCCTTTGTCGCGACGGTCGCCGATTGGCATTGGCGCGTTTCTGCCTATATTCCGCAGCATGACCGATCCGCGCTTCTATGGCGGCCGCTTCCTACTGGCATTGCCGGGCATGGAAGATGAGCGCTTCGACCATTCCGTGATTGCGCTGTGCGTGCATGACGAGGATGGGGCGCTGGGCATTTCCCTGAGCGAGGAGGTCGAGGGGGTCGGCTTGCGCGACTTGCTCCAGAGTTTCGATATCGACGCTTCGGCCATTCCTGACCAGCCTGTTCTGAAGGGCGGGCCGGTGGAGCCGCGGCGCGGCTTCGTGCTGCATTCGCTCGATTGGGCGGGGCAGGATATGGTGCAGTCCGGGCCGGACTGGGGACTTTCCGGCTCGCTCGATATATTGAAGGCGATTGCCGAAGGGCGCGGCCCGAGCCGCTATCTTGTCGCGCTGGGCTATGCGGGCTGGGGCGCGGGCCAGCTGGAACGGGAAATGGCGGGCGAAAGCTGGTTCCTGGCCGAGGGTGATGCGGCCCTGCTGTTCGACACGCCTGCGCACCGCAAATGGCGCGCGGCCTATGCCGCTGCAGGGGTCGATTCGGCCCATCTGGTGAGCGGCGGCGGGTCGGCCTGACTTTTCGATCCGTTGCGCTGTCGATTTTCGGCCGTTTCAGGGGTATAACAACAACAGCCATTGGCCGCTTGTTCTGACATCGTAACTGAACCGTTTAGGGTAAATTCGCCTTAACCATAGCGCGATAGATTGCAGCAATTGGTTCCGCCCATTCTTCGTCTCTGGGGAATATGCGGGGTTTATTTCATGAAGAAGATTATCTGTGCGGCGCTTGCCGCAGCAATGCCGCTCGCGCCGGCGTCGGCGGCGACCTGCTGGAAGAAGGATCATGTCGAGGCGGCCCAGGTCCGCAATTTCGAGATGATGCTGATGGTGTCGGCGCTTCGCTGCAACACCAGCGCCTATGATTTCCTGCCGGCCTATAACCAGTTCGTGCGTGAAAAGCGGACGGCTCTGGTCGAGGTGAATGACGCGCTGCGCAGCCACTTTGCGGATGTTGCGGGTCTGGAAGGCGGCCTCGATGCCTATGATGATTATGTCATCATGTTGGCGAACAGCTATGGCGCGGGTGCCGGCGGGCTGGAGTGCCGGGATCTTCAGGCGATTCAGGCGGCGGCCAATGCGGTCCCGGCCAATCGGGCGGCGATCTGGAAATTGTCGGAATCTGCCGGCATCGCGCCGCGGATCGATGCGCCCCAGTGCGACATGGCGATCGCGCTGGCCAATGATCTGCTGGCCGACGAAGGTGTAAGCGGCGGCTCTGTGGGCCGATCCATCGCCATGGCCGAAGGAGCAGCGCGCCTGCCGTCCGCACAGGCTCGGGGTCCGGCCAATTAACACATAAAGAAAACTTTATATTGAGTTGCCATGCTTGGCGGCGATTGGTAAAGCCCGACCATCGCCGCCGCCTTCCTTATGCCGGCGGCCGGTCAATTTCTAATGATGGAGACAGGCTCGTGGCCACCGTACCCGCTGACAAGGCGCAGGATTATGTGATCGCCGATATCGGCCTTGCTGCCTTTGGTCGCAAGGAAATCGAGATCGCCGAAACCGAAATGCCCGGCCTGATGGCTCTGCGCGCCGAATTCGGTGCGTCGCAGCCGCTCAAGGGCGCGCGCATCACCGGTTCGCTGCACATGACGATCCAGACCGCCGTGCTGATCGAGACGCTGACCGCGCTGGGCGCGCAGGTCCGCTGGGCGACCTGCAACATCTATTCGACGCAGGACCATGCCGCCGCCGCGATCGCCGCGTCGGGCGTGCCGGTCTTCGCCGTCAAGGGTGAGAGCCTCCAGGAATATTGGGACTATGTCGAGCGCATCTTCGACTGGCACAATGACGACAGCGGCGTCTGCAACCTGATCCTCGACGATGGCGGCGACGCCACCATGTTCGCCCTGTGGGGCGCCCGCGTCGAAGCCGGCGAAGAGCTGTTCACGCCGTCGAACGAGGAAGAGGAAATCTTCTGCGCCGTGCTGAAGCGCGTGCTGGCTGAGCGTCCTGGCTTCCTGACCAAGACCGTCCAGTCGATCAAGGGCGTGTCGGAAGAAACCACCACCGGCGTGCATCGTCTGTATGAACTGTCGAAGAAGGGCAAGCTGCCTTTCCCGGCAATCAACGTGAACGACAGCGTCACCAAGTCGAAGTTCGACAACCTCTATGGTTGCAAGGAATCGCTGGTCGACGCCATCCGTCGCGGCACCGACGTCATGCTGGCTGGCAAGGTCGCCTGCGTTGCCGGTTTCGGCGATGTCGGCAAGGGTTCGGCCGCATCGCTGCGCAACGGCGGTGCCCGCGTTCTCGTGACCGAAATCGATCCGATCTGCGCCCTGCAGGCCGCGATGGAAGGCTATGAAGTCGTGACGATGGAAGAAGCCGCGCCGCGCGCCGACATCTTCGTCACCGCCACCGGCAACGAAGGCGTTCTGACCGTCGATCATATGCGCGCCATGAAGAATATGGCGATCGTGTCGAACATCGGTCACTTCGACAGCGAGATCGAAATCGCCGGCCTCGCCAACATGAAGTGGACCGAGATCAAGCCGCAGGTCGACGAAGTCGAATTCCCCGATGGCAAGAAGATCATCGTCCTGTCGAAGGGCCGCCTGGTCAACCTGGGCAACGCCACCGGCCATCCCAGCTTCGTGATGTCGGCCAGCTTCACCAACCAGACGCTGGCGCAGATCGAGCTGTGGACCAAGAGCGAAACCTACGGCAACGACGTCTATGTCCTGCCCAAGCATCTGGACGAGAAGGTCGCCGCGCTGCACCTGGAAAAGCTGGGCGTGAAGCTGACCCAGCTCAGCCAGCGTCAGGCCGACTATATCGGCGTGCCGGTGGAAGGCCCGTTCAAGCCGGACCATTACCGCTACTAAAAATTGGAAAGGGGGAGGCCATCCTCCCCCTTTTACCTTATCCGATGCCCGGACCATGCTGTGCCGGGCATTCATCATATCTGGGCGCTTTCCGCCGGCGCCAAGTTGCGTTAGGCCCGTGGCCATTGGTCTGTATGAACGATAAACAACTGGTCGCGAACGGGATGGGAATGGCGCAATGGGGTCTATGAGCCCGCTTGCCACTTTGTTGCTGGGCACGGTGATGGCCGGCTGGCTGGGGGCTGCGATATGGGCGCTGATCACGGGTCAGCGCATGCGCCGCGCAGGCATGCAGGCGCAGGGGAAGCTTGATCGACTGACGACGCTGCTCGCGTCGGCGCCGGCTGCGCCCGTCATCATTCATCCCGACGGCCGGATGGAGGCCGCCGACCGGCTGGGCAAATGGCTGGGCCGGGACCGCGTACCGACCTTCGTGTCCGAACTGACGGCGCCCGATGGCGGGCTTGAGCCGGCCGATGCGGCTGCACTGGGGCGCGAGATCGGCGCCGCACAGAAAGCGGGCAAGAGTTTTTCGCTGCCGATCCGGGGCAGCGGCTCGTCGCGCACGCTGCTGGTTCGCGGTGCGCCCGCCGGGCCGGCGCTGGCCGCCAATGGCGGCGTCGTGCTGTGGATCTTCGACGCGACCGACAGCCAGGCGGAGATCCAGGCGCTGAGCGCGACCGTCGGACAATTGCGCGAGGCGCTGGAGGCGCTCGCCGGACTGGTGGAAGCGGCGCCCTTCCCGATGTGGCACCGCACGCCCGACCTGCGCCTGAGCCTGGTCAACAGCGCCTATGTCCGCGCCGTCGACGGCGCTGGCGCCCATGACGTGATCATGAACGGCACCGAACTGGTCGAGAATGTGAACGGCTTCAGCCCGCAGGACGCCGCAGCACAGGCGCTCGACGAGGGCAATTCTCTTGCCCGTATCGTTCCGGCAACGATCGACGGCGAACGGCGGACGATGCGCGTCGTCGACGTGCCGCTGGGCGCGGCCGGTGTCGCAGGTTTCGCGATGGACCAGCATGAACTGGAACAGGCGCGGGTCGAGCATCGTCGGCTGGAAGCGGCGCAGCGCGATCTGCTCGATCGTCTGTCGGCCGGTGTTGCGCGCTTTGGTCCCGACCGGGCGCTGCGTTTCTGGAACCAGCCCTTCATCAGCCTGTTCGGCCTGAAACAGGAAGCGCTCACGGATGCACCGCTGTTCGAGCGTGTGCTCGATCAGATGCGCGATGCCCGCCGCCTGCCGGAAAATCGTGACTTCCCGGCCTGGCGCGCGGAGCGGCGCGACTGGTTCCTGTCGCCTGATCCGCTGGAGGAAAACTGGCTGCTGGTCGATGGCACGCATTTGCGCGTCTATGCCCAGCCGCTGCCCGACGGTGGCCTGTTGCTGATCTTCGAGGATCGGACCGAGCAGGTGCAATTGTCGAGCGCGCGCGATACGCTGCTGCGGGTGCGGACAGCGACCTTCGACAATCTGTTCGAGGCGATCGGCGTCTTCTCGTCGGATGGGCGCCTGCATCTGTGGAACAGCCGTTTCCGCACAATCTGGGACATCAGTGAAGAGGCGCTGGGCAAGCATCCCCGCATCGATGAGTTGATGCGCGCCGTGCAGAGCCGGCTTGCCAAGCCGCAGCAGAGCAATCTGGTGCGCGAACTGGTCCGCGCGGCAACGGTCGAGCGCAAGCAGCGTGTCGGCCATGTCGGCTTTGCCGACGGGCGCATCTTCGAATTTGCCGCCATTCCGCTGCCGGATGGCAATGCGCTGTTCACCATGCTGGATGTCACCGACAGCCGGCGGGTCGAGCAGATGCTGCGCGATCGCAATGAGGCGCTGGAACAGGCCGACAAGGTCAAGACCGCCTTCGTCACGAACATGAGCTATGAATTGCGCACGCCGCTGACGACCATAGCCGGCTTTGCCGAGATGATGAGCGCGGGCTATGCCGGCGAACTCAGCGACAGTGCGGTCGAATATGTGAACGGCATCCTGCAGAGCACCGGACGCCTGTCGATGCTGATCGACAATGTGCTCGACCTGACCCAGGGCGAGGCCGGCACTTTGCCGATCGAACGCAGCGAGGTCGATCTGGCGGCGCTGGTGCGCGCCAGCGTCGCGCGCATCGACGCCGAGGCAAAGGCCAAGGGGATCGATCTTGCCGTTACCCTGCAGGATACGCTGGGGGTGATCCAGGGCGATGCACGCCGGATCGGCCAGGCGGTCGATCATCTTCTGGAAAATGCGGTGCGCTATTGCGGCTCGGGCGCACGGGTGCTGTTGCATGGCGATGGCGGTCCCGATCTCGCCCGCCTTGTCGTGTCGGACAATGGCCCCGGCATCGATGCCACCCGGCAAGCCACGATCTTCGATGCGATCAGCCGCGCCGAACAGAATCGCAAGGGCGCGCGCGCGACGATCGGCCTGCCGTTGGTCAAGCAGTTGGCACAAGCCCATGGCGGCACGTTCGAACTGGTGTCGGAGCCGGGGCAGGGAACGATGGTCGTGATCGAGCTGCCGCGTGGCTGAGCTGGATATGATCCTGGAGGGCGAGGGTGCTCAGCTCGATCTGGGCCGACGACTGGCGAGCCATGTCCGCATCGGCGACGTCATCGCGCTGGAAGGCGGCCTTGGCGCCGGCAAGACGACGTTGGCGCGCGGCCTGCTGGAGGGGCTCGGCCTGGAAGGGGAGGCGCCCAGCCCCAGCTTCGCGATTGTCCAGCCCTATGACATTCCCGATGTCCGCCTGCCGGTCGCCCATGTCGATCTCTACCGGCTTGATGATGCGGAGGAAGCGGCCGAGCTGGCGCTCGACGAATATCTGCAGGACAGCCTGCTGATCATCGAATGGCCCGACAGGCTGGGCGATGGGCTCTGGTCGCACGCCCTGTTTCTGACCATCATGATCGAGCCGGATGGCGCACGGCGCTTGACAGCGCGCGTGCCCGACGCTTGGACGGACCGATGGTCACAGATATGATCCCCCCCGCAACCGCCCCCGCTTTCCTCACGCAGGCGGGTTGGGATGGCGCCGCCATCGTGCCGCTTGCCGGCGATGCCTCCTTCCGTCGTTATTTCCGCGTGGTCGACGGCGGCCGCCGTGCCGTGCTGATGGACGCGCCGCCGCCGCATGAAGATCCGCGTCCGTTCATCGTGATTGCTCAGCATCTGCTGGGTCAGGGCTTTGCCGCGCCGGCAATCCTGGCGCAGGATCTGACGCAGGGCCTCGTCCTGATCGAAGATTTTGGTGACGAGCGCCTGAAGGAGCATGTCGAGGAGGATCCGGCGGGTGAACTGGCGGTCTATCGCCGCGCGATCGATCTGCTGGCCGACCTGCACAAGCTGCCCGCAGCGGATGTCCCGCCCTATGACCGCGCGGTCTATCAGCGCGAGGTCGGGCTGCTGACCGAATGGTATTGCCCGGCGCTGGAGCTGGATGTCGATGCCGACGCATATCATGCGGCCTGGGACGCGGTGCTGCCGATCGCCGAACAGTCGGCAAGCCCTGTCGTCACCGTGCTGCGCGACTATCATGCCGAAAATATCATGCTGATTGACCGGCCCGAAGTGCGAGGCCTGGGCCTGCTCGATTTTCAGGACGCGCTGGCCGGCCATCCGGCCTATGATCTCGTCTCGCTGCTGCAGGATGCCCGGCGCGACGTGTCGCCCGAACTGGAGGCGGCGATGCTCGCCCATTATCATGCGGTCGCCAATCCGCCGGCCGATTTCGATGCCGCCTATGCGGTGCTGGGCGCTCAGCGCAACGCCAAGATCATCGGCATCTTCACCCGCCTTTGGAAGCGCGACCACAAGCCGCGCTATCTGTCCTACCTGCCGCGCATGTGGGGGCTGCTGGAACGCGATCTCGCCCATCCGGCGCTGGCGCCGGTGAAGGTCTGGTTCGACGCCAATATCCCTGCCGACAAGCGCCATCATGCGCTCGCGGAGTTTGCCCAGGCATGATCGATACCGCCATGCTCATGGCAGCAGGCCTCGGCAAGCGGATGCGGCCATTGACCGCAACGCGGCCCAAGCCGCTGGTAAAGGTCGCCGGCAAGGCGCTGATGGACCATGCGCTCGATCGGCTCGCGGCCGGCGGCATCAAGACGGTGGTGGTCAATGTCCATTATCTTGCTGACACGGTCGAGGCGCATCTGAGGACGCGCAAGGACATGGACTTCCGCATCTCGGACGAGCGGGCCAAGCTGCTGGAGACCGGCGGCGGGCTGATCCACGCCAGGCCACTGCTCGGCGACAAGCCGTTCATCTGCGCCAATAGCGACAATCTGTGGATCGATGGCCCGGCCGAAACGCTGGGCATGATGCAGCGGCTATGGGATCCCGAACGGATGGACGCGCTGCTGCTGCTGGTGCCGCTGGCGCGGGCCAATTGCCATAGCGGACCGGGCGATTTTCATATGGATGCCAATGGCCGTCTGACCCGGCGCAAGACCGCCCACGTCGCGCCGTTCGTGTTCACCGGCGTCCAGATCCTCTCGCCTCGCTTGCTGGTCGATCCGCCGGCGGATGTCTTTTCGACGAACATCTTCTGGAACCGTGCGATCGCGGCCGGGCGTCTCTATGGCGCGGTGCATCAGGGGCTGTGGTTCGACGTGGGCACGCCGCAGGCCATTCCCGTCGTGGAGTCGATGATCGCCCATGGGTGACCGGACCAAGCCGGCGCTGTACACCATCCCGGCGCACCGCGCCTTCGCCGACGCGCTGGTCGCCGGCATATTGGCGCAGCAAGGAAGCGATCCCGTCCGCCTGGCGCAGGGCATGATCCTGCTCCCCAGCAATCGCGCCGTCCGCGCCGTCAGCGATGCCTTTGTCCGTCGGGCCGAGGGCGGCCTGCTGCTGCCCCGTCTGGTCGCGCTGGGCGATCCGGAACTGGGCGAGGAAGTTGGCGGCGCGCTCGATCCGCTGTGGGAAGGCGATGCCGTTCCCGCCGCCATCCCGCCGATGCGACGGCAGATGATCCTTGCGCGCATGGTGCAGGATGCTGGCGGCGCGGCCGATGCCGGCCAGGCGCTGCAATTGGGGCAGGCGCTCGGCGCCGTGCTCGACCAGATGCAGGTGGAGCGGGCGCCGCTCGATGCGCTGTCGAAGCTCGACCTGATCGAGGGGCTGTCGAGCCATTGGGAAAAATCGCTCGACCTCTTCTCCATCCTGATTGCCCGCTGGCCGGCCGAACTGGCGCGGCTGGGCTTCATCGACCTTGCGGATCGGCGCAATCGCCTGTTCGATCGGGTCGCTGCACGTTGGGCTGAGGCCCCGCCGCCGGGCTTCATCGTCGCGGCCGGCATCAGCGCCACCGCGCCGGCGATCGCGGGGCTGCTGCGGCGGATCGCCGAACTGCCCAACGGCCAGGTGGTGTTCGCCGGGCTCGACCAGAATTTGGACGAGGACGCCTGGGCGGCGATCGGTCCGTTCCCGCCCGATCCCGTCACCGGCCGCAGCGCAGCCGGGCATGAGACCCATCCGCAATATGCTCTGAAGCGTCTGCTCGACCGGATGAGCGCCAGCCGCGAGGATGTCGCCCAGTGGCGCTGGGGCAGCGAGCATGATGCCCGCGCCGTACGCGGCCGCAATATTTCCAACGCGATGCTGCCGCCGCGCCTGACCAGCCGCTGGCGCGACCTCAAGACCGCCGACCGCTCGCTCGCCGGGGTCGAGGCGCTGGAGGTGGCGACGCCGGGCGAAGAAGCGCAGGCCATTGCCATTGCGCTGCGTGAGGCGCTGGAAACGCCCGAACGCACCGCCGCGCTGGTGACGCCTGACCGGCAGCTCGCCGTGCGCGTCTCCGCCCATCTGCGCCGCTGGGGCATAGAAGCCGACGATTCCGCCGGTCAGCCGCTCTCCCGCCTGCCGCCCGGCACCCTGCTGATCGCGATGGCGGAGGCGGCGGCCGAGCGCTTTGCGCCAGTGGCGCTGCTGACCCTGCTCAAGCATCCGCTGGTGATGCGCGGCGAGATGCGCCTGCCCTGGCTGGAGGGCGTGCGCCAACTCGACCTGCTGCTGCGCGGACCGCGTCCACAGGCGGGGCTGCGCGGCATCGACCTGCTGCTGGAGCCGCGCGAGGGTGATGACCGGCAGAAGGAGCTGCGCGCGCAGGCTCGCGCCTGGTGGCCCTGCGCGCGCGATCTGCTCGAACCGCTGGAAGCCGCCTTCGCGCTCGCGCCCGATCTGGCGGGACAATTGGCGGCGGTGCGCGAACAGGCCGGAGCGCTCACCAATGACGCGCTCTGGGCCGGGCATCAGGGCCATGCCGCGGCCGACCTGTTCGCCGAGATGGAGGCGGCCGCCACCGAAGGGCCGCGTCAGGCCGATATCCGATCGCTGCCGGCGCTGCTCGACCATATGCTGGGCGGCGTGTCGGTGCGCCCGCCGCAGGGCGGGCATCCGCGCATTGCCATATTGGGCCTGGTCGAGGCGCAACTGGTGCAGGCGGACCTGATGATCCTGGGCGGCCTCAACGAAGGTAGCTGGCCGGGCCTGCCGTCGCCCGATCCCTGGCTGGCGCCGCGCATCCGCCGCGAACTGGGCTTGCCGGGCCTGGAAACCCGGATCGGCCTTGCTGCGCATGATTTTGCGAGCGCGCTCGGCGCCCCGCATGTCCTGATCACCCGTGCCCGGCGCGGCAGCGGTGGGCCGGCGATCGCCTCGCGCTTCTGGCTGCGCCTGAAGGCGATGGCAGGGCCGCAATGGAAAACCGCTGATCGCTATCGCCTGCTGGCCGATGCGCTGGACCTGCCACCTAGCCACCGGCCGTCCGCGCGCCCCGCGCCGGTGCCCCCGCTCGCCGTCCGTCCGACCCGCATCCCCGTCACCGATGTCGACCGGCTGAAGGCCGATCCCTTTGCTTTCTATGCCCGGCGTATCCTGAAGCTCAATCGCCTCGATCCGGTCGATGCCGATGCCGGCCCGGCCTGGCGCGGCACGGTCGTGCATGAGATATTGGAGCATTGGGCGCAGGGCGGCAGCCGTGATCCGGCCGATCTGGAGGCGCGCGCCCGCGCCATGTTCGCCCGGCCCGATGTCCATCCGCTGCTCCGCGCCCTATGGCAGCCGCGCCTGATCGAGGCGATCCGCTGGATCGCGGCCGAAGTGGCGAAGGATCAGTCCGCGGGCCGCCATATCCTGGCTGTGGAGACCGAAGGGAAAGCAGAGATTGCCGGCGTGCTGCTGACCGGCAAGGCCGATCGCATCGACCGGATGCCCGATGGCAGCATCGGCATCGTCGACTACAAGACCGGCAAGCCGCCCAGCGCGAGGCAGGTGCGCGGCGGCTATGCGCTGCAATTGGGCCTGCTCGGCCTGATCGCGGAATCCGCCGATGGCGCCTTTCCCGGCGTGGCCGGCGCGCGGGTGGCGGGCAGTTTCGAATATTGGTCGCTCGCCAAGAAGGGCGACGCCTTTGGCTATCGCGAGAGCCCGGTCGATCCGATGGGCAAGCGCGACAAGGTGGTCACCGCCGATTTCACCGCCTTCGTCTACGACCAGTTCCGCGACGCGGCCGAAACCTGGCTGACCGGCGCTGCGCCCTTCGCCGCGCAGGTCAATCCGGAAGTGGCCAATTATGGTGATTATGACCAACTGATGCGGCTGGAGGAATGGTATGGGCGCGACGATGGCTAAAGGCTCCAGCCCTTTGCAACCGCTGGCCGGCGCGCAGGCGCTGGCCGCTGCGCCCGACGCCCATGTCTGGCTGTCGGCCTCCGCCGGCACCGGCAAGACCCATGTGCTGACCGCGCGTGTCTTCCGCCTGCTGCTGCAGGGTGTGCGGCCGGAAAATATCCTCTGCCTGACCTTTACCAAGGCTGGCGCGGCGGAAATGGCCGACCGCATCCATGATCGGCTCGCCACCTGGGTGCAGGCCGAGGAACGCGATCTGTTCAACGATCTGGAAGCGCTGGGCGAAGAGAGCGGACCGGAAGCGCGCGACCGCGCCCGCCGCCTGTTCGCCGAAGTGCTGGAATCGACCGGTGGCGGCCTGCGCATCCAGACCATCCATGGCTTCTGTCAGCAATTGCTCGCCTCCTTCCCGCTGGAGGCGGATCTCGCCCCCGGCTTTCGTCCGCTCGACGCACGCGAACAGGGTGTGCTGGCCCGCCAGACGCTGGCCGACATGGTCATCCGCGCCGAGGAACTGGGCGATGGCGACCTGATCGACGCGTTGCAGGCTTTGAGCCTGCGACTGGGAGAGGGGGCGGCCGAGACTTTCCTGCTGCGCTGTGCCGCGCGCCTCTCCGCACTGACAGAGCTACCCGGCGATATCGGTCCCTGGCTGGCGCGCGAACTGGGCTTGCCCGAAGGCGATATCGACGCCTGGGTGGCGGAACAGTGCAGCGACGCCATGTTCGACATGCGCAGCCTCGCCTGGGTGGCGCAGGCCAATGCCGACTGGGGCACGGGGCGGGCACTGGAGCGCTGCGACCGGATCGCCGCCTGGCGCGGCCGCGATCCCGCCGCGCGTGCCGCAACCCTGACCGACTTGCACAGCGCTTGGGCCAAGGCGGATGGCGATCTCATCTCCGCCAAGGGCTGGGTACCGCCGATCGACGGCTATGGCGAGGCAACGGCGCGGCTTCATGCCCGCTGCGCCGAACTGATCGGGGTCAAGCTCCAGGCGGACTATGCCGCCCTGCTGGCCCGCGCGCTCCATGCCGGCCGTGCCTATGCCCGCGCCTATGATGAAGCCAAGCGGCTCGCCGGCGCTGTCGATTTCGACGACCTGATCGCGCGCACAGCGTCCCTGCTCCAGAAGGAGGGGATCGCCGAATGGATCCGCTACAAGCTGGACCAGCGGATCGACCACATCCTGGTCGACGAGGCGCAGGACACAAACGTCCATCAATGGGCGATCGTCGGCGCGCTGGCGGCCGAGTTCTTCGCCGGTGACGGTGCCAAGGCCGACAAGGTTCGGACCATCTTCACCGTGGGCGATTTCAAGCAGGCGATCTTCGGTTTTCAGGGGACCAGCCCGCAGGCCTTCGCCGCCGCGCAGATGGTCTTTTCCCGCCATGCCGACATGGCCGGCCATGCCTTCCACGACCTATCGCTCGATCGCAGCTTCCGCTCGACGCCGCCGGTGCTGGATCTGGTAGACCGGACGATCGCCACCTTGCGGGCGCAGTCGCTGGGCCTGACCGAGGGCGAAGTGCGGCATATCAGCGCCAATCGCCATCCCGGCGAGGTGCTGCTGTGGAAGCCGACGATTGCGGGCCTGGCCGACGAGGTGGAGGGCGAGGAGGATTGGGTCGCCGATCAGGAACGGGAACTGGCCGGCAAGATCGCGCGCCAGATCCGGCAATGGATCGACGACAAGATGATGCTGGAGGCACGGGGCCGCCCGGTCCGCCCTGGCGACATCATGATCCTGGTCCGCCGCCGCAGCGAACTGGCCCGGCTGATCGTCGCGCGCCTGTATGAAGAGAAGGTGGCGGTTGCCGGCATCGACCGCCTGCGCCTCAATGCGCCGCTGGCGGTCCGTGACCTGCTCGCCGCGCTGCGCTTTGCCACGCAGCCCGACGATGACCTGAACCTTGCCGCCCTGCTGGTGTCGCCGCTGATCGGCTGGACCCAGGACGAGCTGATGCAGCGGGCGATCGGGCGCAAGGGTGGCCTGTGGCGTCATCTGCTCCAGCGGCTGGATGATGCGCAATTGCTGCCGCTGCGCCAATTGCTGGGGCAGGCGGATTTCACCACCCCCTATCGCTATCTGGAGGCGATCCTGTCCGGCCCGATGGACGGGCGCCGCCGGCTGATCGAGCGGCTGGGCGCGGAAGCGGCCGACCCGATCGAGGAATTGCTGAACGCCGCGCTAGGTTTCGAGGCGGACGACCATCCCTCGCTCCAGCGTTTCATCGACTGGTTCGATCGCGGCGAAGTCGAAATCGTCCGCGATGCGGCGGCGCAAGGCGATGCGCTGCGGTTGCTGACCGTGCATGGCGCCAAGGGATTGCAGGCGCCGATCGTGATCCTCGCCGATGCCTGTCTTGATCCCGACGCCGGCAACCGCATGGATTCGCTTGAATGGAACGGCCTGCCGATCCTGGCCCCGCGCAAGGGCGAGCGACTGGGGCCGATCGGCGACGTCGCGGCCGATGCCGCGGCAATCGAGCGGGAGGAGCATTGGCGCCTTCTCTATGTCGCGCTGACCCGTGCCGAGGAGAAACTGATCGTTGCCGGATCGCTCGGGCCAAGGGCGAAGGGCGAGGTGAAGGCGCAAAGCTGGTATGGCGCGGTCGATGCGGCGATGGTCGACATGGGCTGTGATTGGGAGGCCGATCCGCTCTGGGGCGCCCGCCGGCGCTGGCGCGGGGCCGAGGTGCTGACGCCCAAGGCCGTGCAGCCCGAAAGCGCCGAAGACAAGCCCGTGGTGGTCGAGCCGGAGTGGCTGCGCGCGCAGGCGCCGGCGGAACAGCGTCCGCCCCGGCCGCTGGCGCCGTCCGCGCCGGTCGAGGATGATGTCCCCAACCCGCCGCCGACGGCTGCGATGCGCCAGGCGGCCGAACGCGGTCGCTGGCTTCATGCCCTGTTCCAGCGCCTGCCCGACCTGCCGGCCGAGCGGCGGCGCGAGGGCGCCGAACGCTGGCTGGAACAGCAGGTGGCGGGAGATGCCGCACTGCGCCGGGACGTGATCGACCATGCACTGCGGGTTATCGAGGATCCGCATTTCGCCGCCCTGTTTGCGCCGGGCGCGCTCGCCGAGGCGCCGATCGCCGCGGTGGTGGGCGAAGCGGTGATTGCCGGCACCGTCGACCGGCTGCGGGTCGAGGCGGACCGGGTCCAGCTGGTCGATTTCAAGACCGGGCGGATGACGCCGCGCGATGCGGAGGAAGTGCCGGTCGCCCATGTCCGGCAGATGGCGGCCTATGTCGCGGCGCTGGAAGTGATCTTCCCGGGCCGCACGGTGGAGGCGGCCCTGCTCTATACCAGCGCGGCGCGGCTCATCGCGCTGCCGGCTGCCCAACTGGCGCCCTACAAGCCGGGCTTTTCGCCCACGCAGCAATATTTGCTGCTGTGACCCGTTGAGCAGCGGGCGCAGCCATCCTAGATATCGACCAACTTAAGGAGTTTGCAGTTATGGCCACCAAGGCAGTTACCGATGTCAGCTTCAAGCAGGACGTGATCGACGCCGACAAGCCCGTCCTTGTCGACTTCTGGGCCGAATGGTGCGGCCCGTGCAAGATGATCGGCCCGGCTCTGGAAGAGATTAGCGAGGAACTGGCCGACAAGGTCACGATCGCCAAGATCAACATCGACGAAAATCCCGATGCGCCGGGCCAATATGGCGTGCGCGGCATCCCGACGATGATCCTGTTCAAGAATGGCGAAGTCGCCGCGACCAAGGTCGGCGCCGCACCCAAGAGCGCGCTCAAGGGCTGGATCGAAAGCGTCCTCTAAGTCGCTGGTAAATCTAAAAAAGGGACGGCAGCCGGGCTGCCGTCCCTTTTTATTAGCTGAGCGGGATCATCACCAGTTCGGCATAGGCCGGCTTTTCGCGCAGCCGGTCATACCAGGCGCGCAGATGCGGCAGGGCGGGCCGCGGTATTTCGAGCGTGAAATAGGTATGGGCGTAGACGCCCATAGGCACATCCGCGACACCGAAATTGACACCCGAAAGCCATTCTTGATCCGCCAGCGCCCGGTCGAGGATCGCCATCGCCGCGCCCGACGCCTGCGCCGATTGCTCGATGACCTGTAAATTTCGCTGTCCATCTTGGCGTCGCACCAACTGGATGAAGGCGTCGCGCTGGGCATCGGCAAAGCTGAATTGCCAGTCCATCCATTTGTCGCCCTGCGCCCGCAATGCCGGGTCGGCAGGATAGATCTCCTCCGGCGCATAGCGATGGGCGAGATAGCGCAGGATCGCGTTCGACTCCCACAGTATGACATCGCCATCCTCGATCGTCGGGATCAGCCGGTTGGGGTTCATCGCCAGATAGGCGTCGGACATGCCATGTTCCATGCCGACATCATGGCGGACGAAGGGCAGGCCGATTTCCTGCGCGAACCAGGCGACCTTCTTCACATTATGCGAATTGAGGCGGCCCCAGATCGTCAGCATAGTCGGTCTTCCTTCGGTCAGGCATAATAGGTCTTGGCCGCCAGATCCCACAGGCGCGGCGAGGACGCGCCCATCAGGCCCCGACGCTGTTCACCGACCCGATAGGCGCTGCCGTCGAGCCGCTGGCAGCAGCCCCCTGCCTCATTGACGAACAGGGTGCCGGCCGCATGGTCCCAGGGCAGCACGCGCGCGAAGATCGACACGTCATTCTGGCCCAGCACCAGCCGGGGATATTGCTCCGCCGCGCAGCGGGGAATGTCCACCATGGTGAAAATGGCCTGCGACTTGCGCTCCATCTCGGCCCGTTCCGCCGCCTCCATGAAGATGGTGGAAATGGCAGCGATCGGCAGGTCGCCGCTACTTTCCTTCGCCATGATCCGTTCGCCATCGACATGGCTGCCGCCGCCCAGGGTCGCATGGCATAGCCGCCCGGTCAGTGGATCGAGGATCCAGCCGGCCAAAGTGGCGCCATTGTCGGCCAGCGCGATCATGATGCCGAAGGGCGGCTTGCCCGACGCGAAATTGCCCGTGCCGTCGATCGGATCGATAATCCAGTTGAGGCCGTCGCCGGCGCGGTCGAGGATCGACGGGTCGGCTGCGCAGGCCTCTTCGCCGATGACCCCGGCTTCGGGCAGGATCGACGTCAGCCCTTCGGCCAGCCGGATTTCGCTTTCCTTGTCGGCGATGGTGACGAAGTCGTTCGCCGCCTTCTCGCTAATCTCTTCCGCCGCCAGATTCTGGTAGCGGGGCATGACGATGTCGCGCCCCACCTGCCGCATCAGCGCGACGACGGGATCATGCAGTTCCACCATCATGCGCCGGTCCCCTTAGCTGCGATAATCCGCGTTGATCGAGATATAGCCGTGCGTCAGGTCGCAGGTCCACACCGTGGCGCGGCCTTCGCCCAGGCCGATATCGACGCCGATGACGATATCCTGGCCCTTGAGATGGGCGGCCACCGGCGCCTCGTCATAGCCGTCCAGCGCCAGGCCGCCGGCGGCGACCTGCGTCGCGCCGAAGCGGATCGCCAGCTTGTCGCGCTCGGCCGGTTCGCCCGCCTTGCCGACGGCCATGACGACGCGACCCCAATTGGCGTCCTCGCCCGCGATCGCGGTCTTCACCAGCGGCGAATTGGCGATGGAGAGGGCAATGCGATGGGCGCTGGCGTCGCTTTCGGCGCCCTCGACCGTGATTTCGATGAACTTGCTGGCGCCTTCGCCGTCGCGCACGACCAGATGGGCGAGTTGGCGGCAGAGGTCGGAGAGCGCGGCGGCGAAGGCGTCGGCGCCAGCATCTTCCATCGACGCGAGCGGGGCGTTGCCGGCCTTGCCGGTGGCGAAGGCCAGCACCGTGTCGCTGGTCGAGGTGTCGCTGTCGACGGTGATACAGGAGAAGGTCCGCTTGTTGGCAGCTGACAGCATCTGCTGCAGCAGCGCCGGATCGATCGCGGCGTCGGTAAAGATATAGCCGAGCATCGTCGCCATGTCGGGCGCGATCATGCCCGATCCCTTGATGATGCCGACCAGGTCGACGCGAGTGTCGCCGATCATCGCCGAAACATGGGCGCCCTTGGCATAGGTGTCGGTGGTGCCGATGGTGTTCGCCGCATCCTCCCAGCCGCAGGGCGCGGCGGTGAAGGCGGCTTCGAGGCCTGCCTCGGCCTTGTCGATCGGCAGCGGCACGCCGATCACGCCGGTCGAGGAGACGAAAATATTGGAGGGCTGGCAGGACAGGTGATTGGCGACCTTGGCCGCGATCGCCTCCACGGCGGCGCGGCCGCGATGGCCAGTGAAGGCGTTGGCGTTGCCGGCATTGACGACGACGGCGCGGGCCTGGCCCATCGGGATAGCGTCCCGGCACCATTCGACCTCGGGCGAGGGGCATTTGCTCTGCGTCGTCACGCCGGCGACCGCCGTGCCTGCGTCCAGCTCGACATAGGTGAGGTCGCACCGGTCCCAATTCTTGTATCGCGCCTTGGCGACACGCAGCGTCACGCCGGCAATGGCGGGCAGGGCGGGAAAGGCGGCGGGGGCGAGGGGGGAACGGTCGGTCATGGGGCGCGGCATGAGCGAAATCCCCCTTTGCGTCAATGGCCCGATCGGGCGCTAGTCCCGCAGATAGAGGCGCCCGACGCCATCGGGCATCGGGAGCATGCGATAGCCATGGCGACGGGCATAATTTTCCAGGCTGTCGTCGGGCCGCAGCGGCAATTTCCGTGTGCCATTTTCATAGCCGGTAAGGATTGCCGCCGGCATGGCGCGATCCAGGCCTGGCAGGGAGGCAGGCGTCAGCGCATGGAGCCGGCGCGCCTGCTCGGGGCGGAGCGTCCAACCGGTGCGATAGACGAACGGGCCGGTTGCAAGGCGCGGATCGAGCGCCAGGCCGCTGTCGATTGCGAGATGCGGGGAGAGGGTGAGGATATCGGCGCCGCCTGCGGCGCGCACCGTCATGCCCAGCCAATGGGCATTGGCCTGTGCAGCCAATAGCGGCGATCCGGTACGGGCGGCCGTTGCCAGATCCCGGATCGAGGGAATGAGACCGGGGATCGCTGCCAGGCAGAGCAGCGCCAGCATCGCCTTGCGCCGCAGCGGCCACCAGTGACGGGCATCGTCGAGCAGATAGCCGAGGGCAAGGGCGAGCGGCGGCAGCAGCGGCATCAGATATTGCAATTGCGTAGGGGTCGGCAGCGCGGCCCCGATCAGCGCGCCGGCACTCATCCAGATCGCCAGCCGACGCCCGGATGAGCGCGTGCGGCCACGGGTCGCGATCCAGTTGGCGATGAGCAGCAGCAAGGCGACAAGCGCCGGCCCCTTCCAGAGATATTTGACAAGGTCGCGCAGCTTTTCCGCCGTCGCCAGCTCCTGCGCGGCGCCGTTGGCGGCATACCAGGCGTGGGGCGCGGTCACGCCATAGGTCAGGATGCCGTAGAGAAAGCCGTCCGGCCCGGATGCCCAGGCAATGACCATGGGGACCATGCCCAGCAGCGCGCCGAGTGCCAGGAACAGGGCGGCGCGAACAGCGTGCCGGCCGCCGCTGGCGATGACGAACAGGCCGACGGTCGCGCCGAGCGGAGCGAAATTGAGCTTTGTCGTGATCGCAAGGCCAAACAGCATGCCGGCCCCAAGCCAGTGGCTGTCCGAGCGATGGCGCAGGCCAAGCAAGGTCAGCAGCATGGCGGCGGAGGCCAGTAGGGTCGGCAGCATATCGTTCCGGACAACGGAGCCGCTGAACTGGAACGCGGCTGTCGCCGCCATCAGTAACATGGCCAGGGTAGCGCTGGAGCGGGATATGTCTGCCGCACGCTGGGCCGCCCAGATGAGCGCAAGCGTCGCGAGTGCCATGACGGCGGTGGCAAGGCGCATCGCCAGTACCATATGGCCCGATGCCAATAGGCTCAGCGGTGCCAGCACCCATGCGTGCAGCGGCGGCTGAAGATAGAGAAAGTCGCGAAACATGACCGCATGGCCGCTGAAATAGGCGCCTGCGACATATTGGCTTTCGTCATGATCGAAGGGTGCGGCAATCGCGGCGATCAGGAACCAGCCGGTCAATGCGCTAACCAGCAGCGCCGCCAGAGGCAGGCGCAATCGGCGCGACGGCGCCATGGAAATGGAACGATACACCCTGTTTGCGACCCTTGTTGTCGTGGCGCTCTTGCGGCGGCGTGCGCCCAAACGCAAAATATTTTCGGCGGCGCGTCGCGCCTGCACGACGGCAGGACGGCGCGGCTGCGGCAAAACCGCATCGGGCAAAGCCGTTACAGCCGTGCGACAGTCCGTCGCATTGATTGACTATCGGCTGTGCCGTGCCTAAATCGCGGCGCATATCTGCCCATGTGTCCGTTGGACCCATGGCCCCCTCATTGTCAGGAATTTGCATGTTCGGCGCACTCGCCAAGTCTATCTTCGGATCGTCCAACGAACGTTATGTGAAATCGCTGGGCAAGGTCATCGACCAGATCGCCGCCTTCGAACCGACGATCCAGGCGATGAGCGATGATGAACTGGTGAACCAGACGGCGCGCTTCCGTGAGCGCCTGGCCAATGGCGAAACGCTGGACGGCCTGCTGCCCGAAGCCTTTGCGACCGTTCGTGAAGCCTCGGTCCGCGTGCTCGGCATGCGTCACTTCGACGTCCAGATGATCGGTGGCATCGTCCTGCATCGCGGCGAGATCGCCGAAATGCGCACCGGTGAGGGCAAGACGCTGGTGGCGACGCTCGCCACCTATCTGAACGCGCTTGAGGGCAAGGGCGTCCATGTCGTCACCGTGAACGACTATCTGGCCAGCCGTGACTGCGAATGGATGGGTCAGGTCTATCGCTTCCTGGGCCTCACCACCGGTGTGATCGTGCCCAACCTGTCGGAAGACCAGCGCCGCGAGGCCTATAATGCCGACATCACCTATGCGACCAACAATGAACTCGGCTTCGATTATCTGCGCGATAACATGAAGTTCGATCGCGGTGCGATGGTCCAGCGCCCGTTCAACCATGCGATCGTCGACGAAGTCGATTCGATCCTGATCGACGAAGCGCGCACGCCGCTGATCATTTCCGGTCCGACCGACGACAAGTCGGAGCTGTATGTCGCGGTCGACGCGATCGTGAAGCAGCTGGTCGAGGAGGATTATGAGAAGGACGAGAAGCAGCGCACGATTACGCTGACCGAAGACGGCACCGAGAAGATCGAGCGCCTGCTGGAGGCCGCCGGCCTGCTCCAGGGCAATAATCTCTACGATTTCGAGAACACGCAGGTCGTCCATCACGTCAACCAGGCGCTGCGCGCGGTGGTGATGTTCCGCCGCGACATCGATTATATCGTCAAGGACGGCAAGGTCGTCATCATTGACGAATTCACCGGCCGCATGATGGATGGCCGCCGCTGGTCGGACGGTCTGCACCAGGCGGTGGAAGCCAAGGAAGGCGTCCAGATCGAGCCGGAAAACCAGACGCTGGCGTCGATCACCTTCCAGAATTATTTCCGCATGTACCCCAAGATTTCGGGCATGACCGGCACCGCATCGACCGAGGCGACCGAATTCTACGAAATCTACAAAATGAACGTCGTCACCATCCCGACCAATCGGCCGGTGCAGCGCGTCGACGAAGAAGACACGTTCTACAAGAATCTGGAAGACAAGTTCCGGGGCATCGCGCGCACCATCAAGGAACATGCCGAAAAGGGTCAGCCGGTGCTGGTCGGCACCGTGTCGATCGAAAAGTCGGAAATGCTGTCGGAATTCCTCAATCAGGAAGGCGTCAAGCATGCGGTCCTGAACGCGCGCTTCCACGAGAGCGAAGCCCATATCGTGGCCCAGGCAGGCCGCAAGGGCGCAGTGACGATCGCCACCAACATGGCTGGCCGCGGCACCGACATCAAGCTGGGCGGCAATCTGGAGATGCGCGTCGAGGACGAGCTGCGTGATATGCCGGAAGGCCCGGAGCGCGACGCAGCGGTCGCCCGCATCGAGGTCGAGATCGAGGCGGAGAAGCAGGAAGTGCTGGCCGCCGGCGGCCTGTTCGTTCTGGCGACCGAGCGGCACGAAAGCCGCCGTATCGACAATCAGCTGCGTGGCCGTTCGGGCCGTCAGGGAGACCCCGGCCTGTCGCGCTTCTACCTCAGCCTCGACGATGACCTGATGCGCATCTTCGGCCCGGACACGATGTTCGCCAAGATGATCCGTTCCAACCTGGAGGATGGCGAGGCACTGCCCCCGTCCAAGTGGCTGAGCAAGGCGATCGAGACCGCCCAGCGCAAGGTCGAGGCCCGCAACTACGACATCCGCAAGCAGGTCGTCGAATATGACGATGTCATGAATGACCAGCGCAAGGTGATCTACGAGCAGCGCAGCGACATCATGGACGCCGAAACGGTGGACGATGTCGTCACCGACATGCGCCATGAAACGGTCAATGACCTGGTCGGCGCATCCTGCCCGCCGGGCACCTATCCCGAACAATGGGATATGGAGCGGCTGAAGCTGCGCACCGCCGAAGTGCTGGGTCTGGAGCCTGATTTCGACGCCTGGCTGGCCGAGGACGCCGTCGATCCGGAAATGATCGAGGAGCGGCTTGCCGGTCTGGCCGACGCGGCCATTGCCGAGAAGACGCAGGAAGTCGAAGCGGCCGACTGGCACATGATCGAGAAGAGCATCATGCTCCAGAGCCTCGACCATCACTGGAAGGAGCATCTCTCGACGCTCGACGCGCTGCGCCAGGTGGTGCATCTGCGCGCCTATGCGCAGAAGACGCCGATCAACGAATATAAGCAGGAAGCCTTCGCCCTGTTCGAGCGCATGCTCGAGAATATCCGCGAGGACGTGACCAGCTCGATCGCGCGGGTGCAGTTCCGTATGGAAGCGCCGCAGCCGCAGTTCGACCTGCCGGTGCTGCCGGACTTCATCACCACCCATATCGACCCCTTCTCGGGCGAGGATAACAGCGCGGATATCGATGGCAGCCAGCTGGCGGGCATCACCACCACCATTCCGCGCGCGCCGGTGGACAATGTCGCGCCGGGCGAGTTCGCCAATCTCGACATCAGCCGCAACGCGCTTTGCCCCTGCGGTTCGGGTCAGAAATACAAGCATTGCCATGGTGCGCTGAGCTGAGGCGCGACCACAGGCGAGAAACAGGGAAGGGCGTTGCCGATGGCAGCGCCCTTTTTTTGTTTTGGTCCTGCAATGAAAATGGGGAACTCTTGCGCTGACAGGCCGTTGCGCATTGCGCCTGTGCGATGCGGACCGGATGTTCCGGCGGAAGGAGAAAGGCATGAGGAAATTTGCGATGGTATTGGCCTTGGCTGTGATCGCGGCCCCGATTGCGGCAACGGCCCAGCCGCCCGGCCATGGGCAGAACAAGCCTTCGCACAATAATGGCAACGGTCCGGGCAACCGACCGCCGGGCCATAATAGCGGGCCGGGCCCTGGCGCATCCCACGGCAAGCCATCCCATAATAATGGACGCCCGCCGGCACCGGGCAAGCCGTCCCATTCCGCCTCTCACGGCGGCAAATATTATCCTGACCAGCATTATCGCCCGGGTTCGTCGCGCGACCGCTATCGCATCGACCGGAACACGCGCATCTATCGCGGTGGTAACGGGCGATATTATTGCCGTCGCAATGATGGATCGACCGGCCTGATTGTCGGCGCCGCCGTCGGCGGCCTCCTAGGCAATGCGCTGGGTGACGGCGATTCCGGCGTGCTGAGCACGATCCTGGGCGCAGGCGTCGGCGGCGCGCTGGGCCGTGAGATCGATCGCGGCAACGTCTATTGCGAGTAAGCGCGGGTCATTTATCGACACACATCGCCGCCGGTTTAGCGATCGGCGGCGGTTTTCAGATTGGGTCGTAGTTTCATAAGGTCGCCGTACAGCCGGATAGAGGCGAGTTGCATCATGGTGAGGAAGTTGACCGCGAGCTGTTGTCGATCATCTGGATGTCACCGGCATGGGCGGCGCTGATGGCATCCATTAGTCGGTCCCACGCTCCCGCCTTCGCATGAAACGGTTGTAGCAGGTGGTGGGGAACTCATGGCAGGGGCGCATTGTCGCGCCCTTCAGACATTTATGAGGCCGCTGCCCAGATAGCTTCGCTATGAAGGCCGGCACCCCGGTATAAGCCGGCGTCGTGAATGGTCTGCACAAGGGCAGTTCGCGTTCGTCCGAAACCTGTGGGATTTTTACCGATCAGGACGAGCGGCTCTCTGCCGCTTGGGGCATGAGCTGTCGCCGGTTTCGTCCGTTAAAGACGTCGCTCAGCTTGCGCCTGCTCCAGTTGCCGACGGGGCGTTCAAACAGTTCATGGGACAGACCGGCGACGGCGAGAGACAAGATGATCGCGCAGAGTATCTGTTCCGGCATGTTTAGGTGCAACCTTGCGCCAGCCAGGCGGACAAGCTGCAGGACTGGCATATGGAGAAGATATAGCGAAAAGCTATAGGCACCGAGCCGGCGCATGAGCTTGTTTCCCCATAGGATATTGTTCAGCGGGTGACGAATGGTCGCGCCTATGATCACCAGCGCGCAGGCCGCAATCTTCAATGGATCGGCATAATAGATAATATGCTTGGGATCGTCCGTCACCGGTGGGAATATCCACGCCCGTGCCGAAAGGGGGGGGGCAATAAGCATCCAGAAGAACAAGCCGGTGAATAGGAGTAGCGGCGCGAATAACCGTACCATGCGCGCTTCGGGAACCTTTCGGACCAGGACGGCGCAGATAATGCCGGTCATGAAGATATGCATCTTTGCTAAGGCAAAAATGCCAGGCAACCACGGGCTTGTTACATAGCAGATCGCGATAATTACCCCGATCGCCAAGTATAGCCAGCCGCGTAGCGGTTGGTTCGCATAGGTTGCCGCCCAGATCGCCGGGAAGAGAAAGTAGAATTGGAACTCCGGCCCGATCGACCAGAAGACCGATACGGTACTGGTGAATGTTCCCTGCCGGACCAGTTCGATCAGTCCGATCGGATAGATGAAATCGGCGTAGACGAAGCGATAGATGAGGAAGGATAGCAGCGAGACACAGGCGTAGAGCGGCACGATGCGGGCTATGCGCGCCGCAGCGTAGGATGCCAACGCATCTCGGTCGGGCGTTCTGGGGAGGTAGAGATGGCCCATGAGAAAGCCGCTGAGCGTGAAGAACAGCAGGACGCCATAATCGCCGGCGCGCGGATGCAGAAGTTCGGGATAGCCGAACGTGCGGAAGTGGCAGAATACGACGAGCAGGGCAGCAAAGCCTCTGATGCCGTCGAGCGCCGGTATATGACGGCCAGGGCTCATGCGGCGTTTCCTTCCATGCGCGTCAGGCGTCCGCGGGCATAACAGAAGCCGTAGACGACCCACATCAGAGCGGCTGTCTTGATTGACAGCAGTGAATTGCTGATGGGCAGGCAGAGTGCGAGGAAGAGCATAATGCCATGCTTTGCCATCCGGTTGCCGGGATCGCGGCCGAAGCTGCTGCAGGCGAGTGCCAACCAGAGCCCGATCGCGATCACCACGGATTGGGCCTGGACGAAATCGGCCCAGCCGGCGTCATCGAACCGGACCCGATCCGCGCGGATGCCCAACAACTGGTCAAGGTCCATCGATCGCAGCGCATCGAGCCCGACGCTGAGCCGTCCGGGAAGATTGTCTTGATGCTCCGCCAAAATTCCCAGCGCTTCGCCCCCGACCAATGCGAGAAGCAGCAACGGCAGATAGGCGACGCTCCATTGATCCGGAACATAGGCGCTGATCGGCAGATAGAGGCAGAAGAGCAGGATCACGCTGAGCGCAAGCCTGCCATCGCACGTGACCAGCAGCACCGCCGTCGAAACCAGCATGAATAGTCGCGCACCGTTCGACAGAGACCGCCACATGGCTGCCGTGAAGATGGTGCCGACGATCGCCCAGTTGCCGAGCGATACCGGCTCCAGAAACAGCGATGATCCGCGATGCAGGCCAAGGCCGTCGAGCAGCATGCGGCCGCCGGGACGTTCCGAACTGAGAAACAGGTCGCCGCCAGCCCAGAAGGCATCTGCGTCATAGCCACGGGTCTGCACATAATAGTCGATCACGCGAAAGGTCGAACCAAAGCCGCCAGGGCTCGCCAGTTCCCACAGGCCCACCAACATGATCAGCAATTGCAACGACAACATTGTCTGACGCAGCAACGCGCCTTCAATGCGGGTTCCAAGCAGGATGAAGGCGGGGATCAACAATATGTCGCCCAGGATCTTGGGTTCGAAATATCCCTTGATCGCGCTCGTCAGCAGCGCCGAAACGACCATGATCCAGGTCAGCGCAAGCCACCGGAAACTATATTGGACCGGTTGTGTGATCCCAACGAGCAGGGCGGTCAGAACTATGCCCGCCTGCGCGGCGGACACGATTCCGGCTGTCATCGGGAACAGATGCGCGTTGACCCAGGCCAAGGCCGGATTGAAGAGTACCGTGGCGACCAGCAGTCCGGCGGCGACATAGTTGACGAGCCTGTCATGGATCAGGCTGCGTCGATGCACCGCGTCGCGCCGCGCGCGAGCCGGCGGAGAAAGGGCAATCTCAGCCAAGAGAAGCCTCGACGAGCCTGGCGGCCACGTCGCTCCAATCCTTGCTCGCCACCGGGCTGCGGCCAGCGTTCAGCGCCTGATCAAAAGCCTCGACGATCTCCTGCGGATGATCAGGCCGGTAGCCAAAGCGCAGGGCATGGTCGCCAACGGCGAAATCGGGGCAAACGGCGGGCAGGCCGATTGCCTTATATTGCAGGAGTTTGAGGCTGGAATCGGCGAGATAGGCGGCGGCAGCCGCGCGCTGATAGGCCGCGATCCCGACATCGGCATGCTGGAGATAGGGGAGCGTTTGCGCAAAAGGCATCTCGTCATGCTGGATCACATTGGTCGGAAAGACGCTCTTGGGCGATCCGATGGTGTGGAAGGTGAATTCCGGGCGTGCCAGCGCGAGGGTGCGGATCGCCCCGGCATCGAACAGCATCGATCCGACCGTGACCGCGTTGCGCTTGGTCGCATAGGGATTGTCTGTTGCCTGATTAAGCAAAGCAGTGTCGACGCCATGCGGAATGAATAATTTGGGGCAGCTGAAGGCCTCGAAATGCGGGAGCATGGAGCGGGCGACGACCACGATCAGGTCGATATCGGCCTCCGATTGCCAAAGCATGTCTTCAATGCATTCAGGCACGCCGGCGGTGGATAGAAGATCCGTGGCCCGATAGACGATCCGCGCCGAGGGTGCGACGGCTCGGATGCGCTTCAGCAATACCGGCGCAATGCCGGATTCGACGATGATGATGTCCGCCGCGCCTGCCGCTTCGTCCAGCGCGGTGCAGCGGTTTCTGGCCCATTTGCTGTAAAGCCAGGATTCCACCTTGCCCGAGACCGGCAACTTCACCGGATGCCATGCGCTGCGCCACAGATAGGCTTGCAGCCCATCCACCTGTTCCCAGGCATTGGCGCGATCAAACAGATCGGCCCGGCTGTCGCCACGCAGGCGCGACAGCCAGCTGTAGCCGATCGACATGAAGGTCACCTGATGGCCCTGTTGCGCCATATGGCGCGCCACGAAATGCACGCTCGCGCGGCGCCGGGTCCGATAGTCATGGCGCGAGATGATGAGGACGCGGTGTCCTTCGGCGTGAACCGGCTGTGGCTTTGCGGCGGATTGTCCGATCATGAACGGGCCTCCGTGCTGGCAAGAATCTCGTCATAATAATCTTCCAGGGCGGCTACGCGGTTGCGGAGGTCGAACTTGGCGGCCACATGGGACCGGCCGGCTCGGCCAAAATCGCCGCACAGGTCCGGCGCGCCCAGAAGCGTTTGCAAATGGTCGGCAAAGTCGTGGCTGTTGCGCGATCGTGCGAGCAGCCCGGTCATGCCGGGTTTGATCGCTTCGCGCATCGGGCCATCGTCAAACGCGATTACCGCCATGCCCATCGCCTGCGCTTCCATCAGCACGATAGGAAGCCCCTCGGAATCGCCGTTTGACGCGCGCACGCTCGGCATCGCGAAGATGCGGTGACGGGCCATGGCCGCGAAGACCTCCGCGCGAGATCGTGCGCCCAGGAAATGCGGCTGGATGCCAAGCCGGTGGGCCTGGGCGACCAGGGCGGGCATCAGGGGGCCGTCGCCGATAATGGTGAGCGGTTCGCTTCGGACGCGTTCTGGCAGTTTCGCCCAGGCGTCGAGCAGGAAATTGACCCCCTTCTTTTCGACCAGACGGCCGACGAAGAGGGCGCCCCGGCGGCCATGGGCGGCGGGTGGCGGCGGCAGGCTGGACGTGTCGATACCCAGCGGAATGACGCGCAGCTTGTGGTCGGGATAACCTGCGTCGAGCAGGCACTGCTTGATCCACTGGGATACGCAGATGATGCCATGGGCGTAACGCAGAAGGAAGGGCTTGAGCATCAGATACCAAAGTCCTTCGGTGCGGCGCGCATGTTCGCGCGCCGTCACCGTTGCATCATAGCCATGGGCGGTGACCACCAGCGGTATGTTCCGTCGCGCGGCAAGGGACAGGATGTTCGCCCCATCCTGCAGGAAATGCGCATGGATCAATCGCGTCGAGGAAGCCGACAGGACATCGCCGACATGGCGATATCGGCCGGTCAGCCGATTATAGACTTTTTCATATTTACCCGCCTGAGCACGATGCAACAGATGGGGAGTGTGGCCGTTAATAGAGTATCCGTTCAGTATATTTTCAGTTATTATGATCGGATTATATCTATTAAGGCCCTGTATGTGGTCTGATATGAAGGTTTCAGAAAGAGGAAGGAAGCCTCTTCTGTATATTGCAACGTTGGGTGTGTCAGATAATTCCACTAGGTGAAATTCCTCAATTCGTTGCGGTTTCATCGATTGGTATATCGAAGCTTATTATCGCTTTCGAGTAAGGCATAACACCTATGCAAAATCCCGCGATTGCTCCTGTGCTCCCCCTTGTCAGTGTCGTGATTGCGGCGTTCAACGCCGAGGACAGCCTGGATCGCGCGGTGCAATCTGCGCTTGCGCAGAAACTTCCGGTGGAGGTGATCATCGTCGATGACGCGTCCGGCGACAAAACCGTGGCAATCGCCGAACGGTTGATGGAGCAGGACCCACGGGTGCGACTGGTGCTAAGCGAGGCCAATGGTGGGCCTTCGGTCGCGCGGAATCTGGGGATTGGGGCCGCGCGGGGCGAATGGATCGCGATACTGGACGCCGATGATGCCTTCGCACCGGGCAGGCTGGTTCATCTGACCGCGCTCGGCGATCGGCATGACGCCGATCTGGTCGCGGACAATCTGTTTTTCTATGATTGGCACGCCGGAGCAGTGGTTGGCACGGCATTGTCGCGGACAGCGGAGCCGATCCGGCATATCCGACCGGCCGAATTCGTCCGCAACGCGATCACAGGGCGCTCGCCGTTCGATTTCGGCCAGCTCAAGCCGATCTTTCGTCGCCGCTTCCTGACGACCCGTTGCCTGCGCTACCCGCCCCAGTTGCGGCACGGCGAAGATTTCGCCTTCATCATCGATTGCCTGCTGGCAGACGGTCGTTTCATTCTGAGTGCAGAGCCGCATTATCTGTTCACTCAGCGGCAGGGCTCCATTTCGGATCAGGGATCGGGGCAATCCCGGACATTACTGAACCTGGATGCAATGCGCGCCCATAGTCTTGCCATGCTGGATCTGCCCCGCGTTCGGGATGATCGTGTTCTGTCTCGGTTGTTGGCCCGTCGCGCCAGCGCGATTAGGCAGCAGCATAGCTGGAACCGCGTCTATCCGCATCTTCGCGCACGCAAGCCGATGGCATTGCTGGAGGCTATGATGACGGACTGGAGCAACTGGCCCATGCTGGGACGCCATCTGATCCGCCGCTGGCACCATCGCGCGCAGATGGCGCGGATAGTTCAGCCCGAACGCACCAGCTTGTCGAATTCGACGCTGAGCTGATCGACACGGTTGGCAAAGATCCGATCGTCGCTCAGAAATCCCGCCTCACTCTTCAATTGTTCAAGTGCAGAGGCGATGCGGCTGTGTTGCCGTCGGTTCCATGTAGCGATACGCCGCGCGACCGCGGGTGGTTGTGGCAGACGCCGCGGCAGGGCGAGCAGATGATATTTCAGTTTTGGCCGCACGGACATCCACCAGGGCCGCTGTTCACGACGGGTCATCTGCCTTTGGTGCGCAAGTGCGCCTTCTGCATCAGGATGCGCAAGTCGATAATGTTCACCGACCAGGCGCCGGACGCCGTCGCGATAGGCAGTGTCCAACGTCGCGGTAGGCAATATTCGCGGTTCATAGGGCAAGTTGAGGGAAAGCGACCAGTCGAGCCATTTGAAGCTGTTGATCCTTCCCGAACTGGAGACCGGAACCCAGGGTACGCGCAGCGTATCGGCGATGATCGCGGCGTGCATCGAATCGGCGATGACCAGCCGTGACCGGCGGATTTCGTCGATGACCTGATGTGCGCATTGCCGCGGGTCCACCAGCTTGACGTCGGCGGTAGCGCAGGCGGCAGCCCAGTCGCCTTCATCCATCGCTTCGTAGTGGGGAATGAAGATGGGCCGGCCGCGCTCCGCTTCGGGTAGGGGCCTGAGCCGATCCAGCGTGGAAAGCAGCAGCGCGCCATCGGCAATCGCCCGTTCCGGGCGGTTGAGGACGCGCGCCGTGAGCGGGCCGCGTAATGCCACCACATCCCAGCGGTCAGTCGAGAAATCCTCGGGCACCGGCCTATAGCCCAGGCCGCTCGAGAAAATTCTGATTCGCGATGCGGGCGGCATATGATTGCCGATGATCGTGCCGATGCCGCAGAACAGCGTATCGGCTTCGTCGGACCAACGGCCTGGAGCAAGCTCCTCCCACAGCCAGCCGTTGAGGTCGTCGCCAAAATTCCCTTCCTTGGCGCGATAGTAGAAGAGTTTCATGTCATGGCCTCGTCCAGACGGGGGCTGTGCCAGCGCATCTTTCGAATGATGATGCCGCGCCATAATGGCAGCAGCGAGACGTTCATGAGCCGATAGGCATCCAGGATGATGCGACGCTGCTCACCATTTTTCAGGCCCTGATAGACACGTGGGTGAAGCAGGATCGCCGCCATCTCTAGGCGCAAGATTTCGATGCGCTGATCGGTCAGGCGCGCGGCAGCAGCGCTGATGCCCGGCGTGACCCTCATCAAGCGATTGGCGAGCACCATCGACATGAGGCGGCGCAGATTTTTGGCACCAAGCCGCTCATGCGCATCGCGATAGAGATTGATACCTTCTCCACGCTGGGCCTTGGCCAGCCTGGAGAAGCAGATCCCCTCAACGCTGTGCGCCAGCCGCACCCACATCAGCCAGTCCTCGCCGGCATAGCGAAGCCGTTCCTCGAACCGGAGATCGCGCATCGCCCTGCGGCGCAGGATTACGGCAGATGTCTGGCAGAGATATTCCTGCACCATGAATTGCCCCGCGCGGTCGGGCTGCAGGCGATAGATCTGCCCGCCCAGAGGCAGGGGTTCGAACGCATCCTCATTGGCGCCCTGCGCAAAGAGTGTCAGCGAGGCGAACAGGCTGGAGGGCGGCATAGCGCTGTCGCAGAAATAGAAATCATGCCCCAGTTCGAGCGCGTCCACGCCTTGTTGCAGATGATCTGGCGCCCAACTGTCATCGGAGTCCAGGAAGGCGACATAGTCGATGTCGGGTCCGATCTGATCAAGGCCGTGATTGCGCGCAGCAGCGGGGCCGGCGTTCGATTGCAGCATGGTCCGGAGATTCAGCCAGGGTGGCAATTCCATGTCTGCCAGTTCGTCCAGCACAGGGATGGGCGAACTGTCGTCGATTATGAGGAGCTCCACCTCGGTGGGCGCGGTGAATGTTTGCGCAACGATCGAGCGGAGGGCCTGTTGCAGGATACCCCGTTCACGCTGGAAATAGGGGATGATGACCGCGATCCGGCGCAGCTCTCTTGGGTTCGGCGGCACGAGATCAGGCGGCATCGGCGTTGCGGACAGTGTGGGAGTGGGGCGATGGCGGCGGGATCGGCCCGTCCGAGTAGCCACCCCTGGCGTCACGGATGGCATTCATGAGGAAGGTGACATTGCCGCGCAAATAGCGGTCTGCCAGTCGGGTCGGTTCGTTCATGAGCCGGAATATCCATTCCATGCGCATGCGGCGCAGCCAGCCAGGCGCGCGCGGGACATGGCCGGCGGTGAAATCGAGCAGGGCGCCCGCGCACAATATGGGGCGGCCGATATGGGATGCCCATTTGGCCGCCCACAATTCCTGGCGGGGGTTCCCCATGGCTGCGATTACCAGATCCGCGCCGCTTTCCCGAATATGGCGGCTCAGATGCTCCTCCTCTTGCGGGTCGAAGAAGCCATGGAGGGTGCCGACTATGCGAATATGGGGATGACGCTCTTCCAGAATGGCGGCTGCACGTTCCGCGATGCCGGGGGCTGCGCCTACCAGAAATAGCCGGAGGCGGTCCGGGTAGCTCTTCAGCAACTGGGGAATGAAGTCCGTGCCGTTCAGATTGTGCGGGAAGGAGTCCCCGTAGCGGAGGCGGCTTGCGATATCGACGCCGACGCCGTCATTAAGGACCAGCGCGTCGTTCAGTGCGGCAGCGACGCCCTCGACCCGCCGTGCCTGGTTGATCAGATGGGCATTGCCGAATGCGACCACGCGCGGCGACTGGTCCCTGATCAGATCGGAAACGGCTTTCAGCGCGTCGCTCTCCGAAAGAACGGCAAGGCGAAGCGGCCCGATCTGGCGGGTCTGACGTCCCAGAATATGTTCGTAGATGGCCGAGATCCTGGCGCTCACGCCCGGCCAACCATAAGCGAGCAGACCTGCGGCAGTGGTGGGGGAGGGTGAGCGTTGCTGCGCCTTGCGAATGTCCTGCAGGGTGCGCGCAGCGGACAGCGGATCGGCGAAATCGATCAGGCTGCCGGTATCGAGTTTGACGCAGGAGCGGCGATGCGCCGGGATGTCGCTGACGACTGGATAAAGCCCGGCGGACACCCCCTCGATCAGGGAAATACCGAAACCTTCATAGGCGCTCGGCGATGCGAAGATGGTACTACGGGCAATCAGCGCCTGCAGCGCCTCGTCGCTGGGGCTGTCATGAAATTCCACCAGATCGCCCAAACCGAGCTGTTCGACGATCTGTTGCAGATCGGCGAAGGTGACACCCATCGGCTTTCCCGCGATGATCAGCCTGGCCTTCCGGTCCAGCCGGTGCAGATGCGCAAACCAGCGGATCAACAGGTCGATCCGCTTGTTCGGCGCGATCCGGCCGAAATAGATGAAGCGATGCTCGGTGGAAGGCGATTGCGCAAGACCGGCGAACTTGACCGTGTCCACGCCATTTTCGACCAGCGTGAGTGCGCGACGATTGACCTTGGCGAACGTCTCATAGTCCGCTTCGCTGCAGGCAATGATCGCCCGATATCCAGCCAGTGAGAGACGGGTCATGCTGTGAAAATAGAATTGCTTCAATCGACGGGCATAGCCGGTATGAAAGAAGCCGCCATGCGTGGACAGGACCAGCGGTTTGCGATGCAGCAGCCGGGTCAGCGCCAGATAGTCGGCGAAGAAATCGACGGCGTGGACATGGACGATGTCGCAATCGTCCAGATGGTGCAGCACGGATGGTGCGAGCGGATAGCGACGTCCACCCCGGTAGGGTATCCGGACAACCTCGACATCGTCGATGATTTCGGATCGCGGCAAGGGTGCGTCGTCGCCGTCGAAGATGCGGTCCAGGGTGATCATCCTGACCTGGTGCCCGGCGCGAGCCTGTTCGCGGCACAGATTTCGGGTGAAGCTTTCCAGCCCGCCGAGTCCGGGATGATATTGTCGGGAAATATGGGCGATTTTCATATCATACCCCCTTGGTGCCGACCGATCGCTGACCGCTAGATCAGCATGATGGTGCCGATCAGCACCGTGTTCAGCATGGTCATCTTGTTGATCACGGCCTTGAGCTCGCTGGTCGATGTCTGATCGCGCTGGACCGCAACGATCGCGCAATCGGCGCTGCCTGCCGCATGAGCGAGATCGTCGATATGGCTGGCGTCGACCAGGCACAGATCGAAGTGAGCCGTCAGCGACGACAGGCGTTGCGACAGTGGCGCAAGCGGACTGCCGTCGATGGCGCAGCCATCCTGCTGGGGAGCGGCCATGACGAACAATGAACGGATACTGCTCGGCTGGACCAGCTGAAATGGCTCATCCATGTCGTCCGGCGAGCCGGTTCGTGCATTCATGCCAAGCAGGCGATGTTGAACGAAGCCGGAATGCTCCATGTCGACGATCAAGGTGCGCAGACCGCTCAGGGCTGCCGAGACCGCGATATTCGCGGTCAATATTGCCGCCTGCTCGCTCGCCTCGATTGCGATGACCGCGATAGAGCCGGGCGCGCGACCGTCGGGATGGCGCATTGCAGACAGGGTCGACTGGATGTCCCGCGCTTGTTCCGCCAGCATTGCGCTGGGGGCGTGGATCACCGCGATTGCGGGATCGACATTGGCGTGGACCGCCGCCGTCTCCTCGCCCGGATCGCCATCGTAAGTCGGCGGCAGGCCGGGATAGACATCCTCTACCGGTTCAGTCGAGCGAAGCCTCATGACCAATTGCCTCCTTCGATACGGAGTTGCTTGCCGTTGACGCGCAGGTCTGCCTGACCAAGCAACGGCACGCCGGTAAGATAGGTGACGGTGTTACGACTGCGGACGCGCGGGCTGAGCCATTCGGCGAGGATGACCGAGCCGATTGCGAGCATGAGGGCCACCATCGTCATCATCAGGAACCGCACGCCGATATTGGGCGCGTTGGGGATCATCGGCGGTTCTGCGATGTCGAGCCGCACGATATTGAGTGACGGGGCCGTGCTGGTGGCATGCAACTGCGAGAATTGTTCGGTCTGCGCCTCATATTCCTTGCGCGCCGATTCCACATTGCTTTCCAGCACGGCGAGCTTTCCGCGATCGGCCGCGAGCGACAGCATGCGTCCGCGATGCTGGTCGAGCAGGGCCTGCATCGTGCCCTGATTGGCCGATGCCGCCGAACTGGCCGCCGCCAGCGTGCCCGACATCTTGCCGGTTTCCTGGGCCAGACTGTCCTGCATCTGGCGCAACTGCTGCTGGGCGGCACGCATCGTCGCATGATTGGGGCCGAGTTCGGCAGCCATCTGGCTGATTTCCGCCGATTTGGCCGCGATCTGAGCCCTTAGCCCCTGGATCACCCCGCTCGATTGAATGTCGGGCATATTGGCGCCCCCCGCCGCGCGCGACCGGGCCTCCGCAGCAACGGCTTCGGCCGACGACAGTTTCGACGACAATTCGCTGAGGCGCGTGCTTTCGGCATCGATGGCGCCAGTGGCGACAATACCGTGCGCGCGCTGGAAATCGGCGAGCCGTGCCTGCGCCTCTTCCATGCGCTGTTCGGACGCGGCGATCTGTTTCTTGTACCAGGCCGCAAAGCGCTGGGCGAATTCGTTGCTGATGCCCAGGCGCGCATCATTGAAGGCCTGGGCGAAGCTGTTGGCCATCAACGCCGAACGCTGTGGATCCAGGCTGCGGTAGGAGACGTCGATCGTATTGCCGGTGGCGCTGGGCGAAACCTGCAAACCCGACTGGACGCTGCGGCTGATCCAGCCTTCGAAACTCTGGTTGCCGTTCGTCTGCTCCTGCCAGCGGGCGCGCATGGCCGGATTCCTGAACAGGCCAAGCCGCTCGGCCACCTTGCGGGCGATCACCTCGCTCTGCAGGATTCTGGACTCCGTCGCGAGCATGGATTCGCCGGTCGCCTCGTTCGATTTGCCGCCGGTCGGGTCCGGTGCGCGGTTGTCAAACAGCAAAGTGGCGGTCGCGCGATATTCGCGCGGCGTGATCGCAATCCACAGGACCGTCAGCGCCATGACGCAGCAGAAGATGGCGGCTGCCATTCTCCAGCGCTGCAGGATGGCTCGCGTTATGTCGAACATGTACATCCTATCGGTCCCTTACGATGCAGCGCTTTGGCGCTGCCCTTCTACAAGGCTGACGACACGCCGGGTCAGGTGGTCGCCGTGGCGGCTGGCAGACAACATGCCGAGCAGGAACTGGGGGGCGAGGCTGTCCCGGAACATGAGGGCAGTGCTGCCCGGCCGGGCGTGCATGGCGCGGCGCAGGATATCCAGGACCGGAGCGTAGCGGTCGATATGCGGCGCCTGCTGTTCCGGCGCGAGGCCGGGAGGAACGATCGCGGCGCGGACGACCTGTTCAATCATTGGCCAATGGCCGGCGCCCAGATCGATGGCTTCATGGAACAGCGCAGCATCTGTCGGATTGGTGATCGTCCAGTCGTCGACCGCGCGCATCATTCCCGCGAGCGTTGCCGGCATTTCGACGATCGTCTTGCGCTGCCTGAGGGTTTCCAGGCAGGCCAGCGCGCAGAACAGGCGGACATGATAGGGGGAGCCGCATGCGACATGGGCAATTGTCTCGCGCGCGGCATCGCTGAAGTTGAGGCCGGCCTGGGCGGCGCCGCGGTCGATCAGGTCGAACACGGCGGCCGTGTCGATCCGCACGATGGGAACGGCGGTCATGTGCCGCCGCAGGGATTCATGGCCTTCGATGAGCTGGCTCAATCCGGACGCGATGCCGACCGCCAGAATATGAACCGGCAGGGCCGCGTCGGAGAGCAGCTTCATGGTGCGCGACAATTCGCCGAGAACAGCCGGATCGGTGATGCGGTCGAACTCGTCGAGGATGAAGATGAATTTTCGCTGCCCATGTTCGGCGAGTGCTTCCACGACATCGCGCGGTCCAACGACGATCGGCGTATCTGTCGTGGGTGAGCGCGGCAGGTTTCCGCGGGCGGCATCGAGGAACGGTGAGATCAAGCTGGTAAAATCCTGCCCGGGCTCGCAGGCCATGTAGAAGACCAGATAGCCGCGATTGTCGGCAACATTGGCGAACACGCGCGCCAGCGAGGTCTTGCCTGTGCCTCGGCCGCCAAAGATCATCGCATGATTGCCGCGATCAAGCACCCCCTCCACCAGCAGGTCCATCTCCTGCTGCCGGCCATGAAGATGGCGGGCGGCCGTGACGGGCTGGGTGGCATTGAACCCCTTGCGTATCGCTGATCGGACAGCGTCAGCGGACATGGCTGCATTGGTAGACGGCGTGACGGATGCAGCGCCGGCCGATTGCGCATTTTCAGGCACGCTGCCCGTTGCTCGGGAACGCCGGCCAGGCGCTTCTCGGCGCCGCTCGGGCTCGGGCGTTCGTCGGAGCCAACGGGCAATTCTGGTGAAGATATTCACGCAATGCCTCCTGTCAGGATACCGGATCGCATCTCAGAAGGTCCGCTCGTTGACGGTGTAGACGTCACCAGGCTTGACCAGCATATCGAGGCTGGCCTTCTTGATGATCTCCGTGCCGCGGTGCAGCGTGATCTTCTTTTCCGATCCGCCCAAAGTCGGCCCGCCGGCCTGGGCCAGCATCTGGCGCAGGGTCATGCCGGTTTCGAAGGCGACGCGGCCGGGCTTGTTCACCTGGCCGTAGATGAATACCTCCTCGGCCTTCGGCACGAAGATGGAATCGCCTGCGCGCAGGAACTGACCGGTCCCGCTTTGCGGGTCGAGATCGCTGAGGGCAATCCGCCGATCCGCTTCTCCCGTTCGTTGCAGGATCGCATAGTCCGCCGCGTCCGCGCGGGCGCCGCCGGTGCGCGCCAGCATCATCGCGATCGTCTGAGGTCGATCCAGGGGGTAGAGCCCAGGGTTCTGGAGGTTGCCGAACATCGTGACCGATCGACTGACGAAGCTCACGACTTCGACATTGACGATCGGATCGACGAAATATCCGCCCGTCTGCAATTGCCGGCGGATATTGTTTGCAAGGGCGTTGGTCGTGGATCCCTCCGCGACCACGTCGCCGATGCTCGGCAGGGTGATGCGCCCATCTTCCTTGATCCGCGTTTTGACTTCGATCGGATAGGCGCCGAATATCGAGACGCGAATCTCGTCATTGGCACCCAGGACATAGGCAGCGACAGCTTCCTTGTTGTCGACGCCGGCCAATACGGGATTGGCGAGCGTGGCCAGAAGAAGGGAACTGCACAGGTTTCGCATCGCACGGGGTAAGAACATGGCCATGCTCCTCACAATGTAAGGCCAAGGGACAGCATCATCGATGTCGATTTATATCGGTAGCGCTCGACTGCGCTTTCTCGCCATTCGTGGCGAACGTCGACGCCGGCCGTCAGGCGGCTGCGCAGTGCAAATCGATATCCGGCGTTGAGTGCGGTCGTTTCGTCGGTACCGCGCATCATGTCGGTGTCGATCAACAGCTCGCCCTTGAACTGGCGCCTGGCATAGCTCGCGCCAGCCTGGATCGAAGATCGTGAACTGAGGGTCGCATTGCCGCGCAGCGAAAAATTGGTCAGGACGATATAGGTCGCACCGGTGTTGCTCTGGTTGCTGGTGCTGCGGCTGCCGTCGAATGTCAGGGAGGTGCGCGGCGATGGCCGGTAGACGGCACCTGCGTGATAGCCCAGGCCCGAATAGTCATCGACCCGTTCATCACGCGCTTTGGTATGAATATAGCCAATTCCGGCACTCCAACTGAGACGCGGCGCGACAGCGCGTTTGAACTCGATCCCAACCCGATAATTGTCGGCACCGCGGCTCATGCGCAGTTCGGACGTTTCGTCTGACCAGTGGGGGCGGCGGAAAGCTTCGACGTTGAACATCAGTCGAATGTCGCCAAGGCTTGCCTTGCTATAGGCGATACCAATGCCCGCGCTGCGGGTGCGGATGTCGAACGGCCGGCGTGAATCGACGCTATTGTTCGTTTGCAGATAGCCGAGTTTGATGACGGGATAGTAACCATAGGGCTTGTCGCACTCGGCCGTGACCGCATAGTCCTGGGTGCGCTCACTGTTGCCGACGATCATGCCTTGGTCGGCCAGATCGGCCTGTGCGAAATTCAGGCGTGCGCTTGGACGCAGATAGCAGAGTGCGCTGACCTTTACATCGCCCTTGGCGGTGAGCGTAACGCGCTCCCGATCGAGATTGCTGTAGCGCTGATGGAAGTCATAGCCCAACGATCCCACGACCGTGACCTGGTGGACACCGAGATTTTTCCTGAAGGTGGCATCGAGCGCCGGGGTGACACGTAGATCGTCCTTGTCACCGGAGACGAGATCATCGCTCTGGCGCAGGACATTGTCGTCGTAGAGCATCCGCACCGTGGGTGCCACGGTCAGGCCGTCAGGCGGCACTTCGACCTGCGCAAAGGCTGGGCAGCCCAAGACGATCGAGCAGGCAAGGGGAAGGCGCGCATAATGCAGGCGGGTCATCTTGCGGCTCCCGTCTGGCTGTATTTTGCAACAATGGCTGCCTGTGGCCGGGCTTTGCCTTGCACGGGTTGCAGGCTCATGGGATAGCTTGCGCCCCACCATGGGCCGCCGGCCCAATAGGCCCAACCCATCCAGACATCGGCATTGGCATCGAGATGCTTGAGCAGAGCGTCCAGGCTGTCGAGGCAGGCGGCATTTGCAGGGGCGCCGAACTCGCCAAGGAAGCCCTTGTGGCGGTTGTCCCGAAGCCATTTCGTCGCCGCTTCCATGCGGTGTTGGATGACCGGCGGCGCTTCGCATTGCGCCTTCATCCCGGAACTGTCCGAGTCCAGATATTGGTGCATCTCGATCGCATAATTGCCGGCTGGATCGTGGAAATTCTGGAAGGCGGCAGCGTTGGAGGTGCGGCCGCCGGCGGTCCAGCTATGCGCGCCGGTCCAGTTGGAGCCTGGCACGAACAGCATGTTGCGCGCGCCTGTCTTTCGAATGGCGACGACGCTTTCGTCCACCATCGATCGCCAGCGTGTCGGTGCCATGCCGTTCGGTTCATTCATCAGGCCGAAGGCCACCTGCCTGTTCCCGCGATAATGCTCGGCCAATCGGCGCCAGAGATCGGCGAGTTTCGCGCTGCCATCTGGCGATTGATCCAGTCGCTGCCCCCCGTTTGCGCCATAATTGTGGATGTCGAGGATGATGACCCGGAACGGCGCCAGGGTCGCCACGACCTTGTCGAGGCGGGCCTGCTCGGCGGTCGAGAGGGGCTGGAGCGGGACGGGTTGGATCCGCTCCCACAATATCGGAACCCGGACGATCTTCATGCCCATCGCGACGAAGGGCGCCGCGGTGCGGGTATCGGGGTAGATATAATCCTTCCCGAAAATACCCGGCTTCCTGCCCGAGTTGAACTCACCGCCCGCGAGGTTGATTCCCGACAACGGTGGCGCCGCGCAGGCCATCCAAGGGCATGCCGTCGAGAGGAGGGCAGCACATCGGATCGCAAGGACCGTCCGTCTCGGGCGCTGAGGGGCGCTCATGGTCAGCGCTGCCCGCCTGTGCTAGCAGAGCGCCGCAAAGGGATAGATTGTAGGGCATGGCACCGATCGGGAACAGGCAGGCGAGCGTGGATGTCGCTATCGCGCCCGCATCGCGACAAGCAGCGCGGGCCGTCGCCGGACGTGAACGACATGCCGCGTTGCTGACTCATTTCGGCAGCGTCGGATTGTTGTTGATGCGGGGCGTTGTGACCGACGTTGGGCAGTCGGGCGATGCGGAAACGCGCGTGATCCATTATCGCCGGCAGGTTGATGGAAAATATTGCGTCGAACTGCCCGCGCGCATCGATGTCGATATCGGAGATATGATCATGATCCGTGCGCTGACGCTGCCCGACGGGGCGGTGCGGCCGATCATGGCGCGGGCGAAGAGCCGACGGGAATGGATAATGCTCGATGATGTCAACGTGATCGTCGACGATTATACTCGTGCCACACGCCGGTTCGTTCGTTGGGGCACAGGGGCCGGATCGGCTCTGGCAATGCTGGCGGTTTGCGGCATCGCGGCTCCTCTCGCGCTGACCACAGCGGTATTTTCCTTTGCCGGTGCCTGGAGCTTGCATCGCCGCGATCGCCGAGATCGGACGAGAATCGACCGCTGGCTTGCCCGTTAGGTCGGCAAGAGTTCCAATGGACATGGTCATGCGAGCATCCCCTGCTGTCGATACCAGGTGATGGTGCGACGAAAGCCTTCCTCCAGATTGATCAGCGGCTGATAGCCCAGAACGGTCTGCGCGCGTGCGATGCTGAACGCGCGGTTGTGCCTGAAGATGGTCAGCCGGCGACGAGGTAGAGGGGGTTGTAATCCCAGCGGCGCATAAAGTGCTTCGCACAGGCGTGCGGCCATTAGCGCGAGGCTGTAGGGGATGGCCGCCTTGGGCGGTGGCACATCCAAGGCGGTCGCGACGGCCCTTACATAGTCGCGCAGCGGCAGGAAGGCGCGATCACCCAGAATGAAGGTACCCGATGGCGCATCGGGATGAACCATCGTCAATATGTAGCCGGCGACCAGATCATCAATATAGACCGGATGGAAATTGGGTGTTTGCCGGCCCACAAACAGAAACCGGCGACGCTGGACCAGGCGGAACAGCTTTAGCATCCGGGTGTCGCCTGGCCCATAGGTGGAGCAGGGGCGAACGATGACGACGCTCATGCCCGGCCGGCCCATTTCGTCACGGCAGAGATCTTCGGCTCGCAACTTGCTTTCCTGATAGGGATCGCGGGGGTCGAATGGCGCATTTTCGTCTGCGGGGGCGTCGGCCACATTGCCGTGGACGCCAATCGACGAGCAATAGATGAAGCGCTCGACTCCGGCCCGTCGGCTCGCTTCGAGCAGGGCCCGAGTAGCATCCCGATTGACCTGCATGAACGCCTTGCGCGGTCCTTCGGTACGGAACATCGCGGCGATGTGAAAACAATAGCGTGCGTCCCGAAGCAGCGCGTCGAAACGATCAGTGTCGGTCAGCGAGCCCTCGATCCACTCTATACCGCTCTCGCGCTCCGCTTCGGTCAGGGGCCTGCGGCACATCGAGCGGACGCGGTAGCCCATTTGCAGGAGTTGACGGGCGAGCGCGCCGCCAACGAAGCCAGTCGCGCCGGTCACTGCTATGATGGGCTGATAACCGATTTCGTTCATGTAAATAGCTTCCAGTCGACGACGAGAGGCGATGCATTCATCATCGCTATCTTGCCTCCAGGCGCATTGATCGGCGAAAGCAATTGCGTCTCCATTGAAGAAACGATCATTCCGTTGCCCGATCGCGATAATATTGCCTCGATCTTGCTTGCGGAAATTCTTACGCAACTGCGGTATTAGTCAACATCAGGGGTAACACCTATCAATTAGGTGCAAATACATAATGGAACATGATTTTGTTATGTGTGAACTTGGTGTTTGTTCGGGTGAGTGACGCGAGCACTCGATGCACGTGCCATCTTGTCCGACGCGGACGCGTTTTCATGAGTGGATCTGCATGGTGCGTTTGGTTCTTGGCGCCCATTCGATCGTGGAGGCGCGCCGCTATTCAGGCTTTCGGCTCATGCTTGCCGCGTGAGCGCCAGTCGGAGAACGGGTTTGGCATTGCAATTTCTGTCTGCACAACTGGATCATCTTTACGCGCGACTGACCGTGATGCGACTCCGCGCGCAAGGCTGCCAGCCGGGTCGGGGCCTGCGCGTGCGAGGTGGCGTGCCTTATCTCCGGAACCCCGGATCCCTGGTCATCGGCAACAATGTCCGCCTGCGAAATGAACCGACCCGGATTCGCCTGGCTACGGTTCCGCAGGGGGCCATCATTCTTGGCGACGAGGTTTCGTTGAACACGGGAGTTCATATCTTCAGCGCTGCGCGGATCGATGTCGGCGGCGGTTCGCGTATCGGTGACAATGTCGCGATGTTCGACACGAGCTTCCATCCCGTTCATGAAGGGCGCTCCGTAAGGCCCCGTCCGATCACGATCGGTCGCAATGTCTGGATTGGCCGCAACGCCATCATCTTGCCCGGCGTGTCGATTGGCGATCATTCCGTCGTGGCAGCCGGATCGGTGGTCTTTGATGATATTCCCGCCCGGCAAGTGTGGCGGGGCAACCCCGCGGCATTCGTGAAGCATGTCCGGGCAACCGACGATTTTCGACGTAGCTAGGGGGAGGGCGATATGTCAGGTCCGGCGTTGGGGCGCGCAGTCCGTTCAGGCATGGCCTGGTCCATCCTGGAAAGTTGGGGTGTGCAACTGTTGCAGTTCCTGACCTTCCTCGTGATTGCGCGCTATGTCGATGCGACGATGCTGGGCATCGTCGCCATGGCCCTGCTGGTAGGGCAATGGTTCCAGATGATCATATTGTCGGGGATCAGTGCATCGCTTGTGAGCAAGGGCGGCGCTGCCGATGCCGACTTGGATGACACGGCCTTCTGGATTTCTGCTGCGGCCGGCGCTCTGCTGCTGATTGCAACCTTCTTGCTAGCCGACTGGGTCGAGCGGACCGCCGCCCATCAGGGCTTGGGCATGGTTTTGCGATGGCTCAGTGTCGCGAATTTCCTTGGTGCGCTGAACGTCGTGCCACAGGCTTGGCTGACGCGGGCCTTGCTGATGCGGCCATTGGCCACGCGCTCGACAATCTCGACCCTGGTCGGCGGCATCGTCGGAATAGCACTGGCGGTGGCCGGTTATGGCGTGATGGCGCTGGTGGCACAGAATCTGGCCGTAGCCGTCATCGGAACGATAATCCTGTGGGCCGCCTGCCCGATGCGACCCCGACTGCGTTTTTCACGGGAAAAGGCAAGGGACGTGCTTTTCTATGGCCGTCATGTCGGCGTGACGGGCGCTGCGAATTTCTTCAACGCCAATGCTGACATCATGGTCATCGGCCTGGCGCTCGGCGGCGCAGCGACAGGCATTTATACCGTCGGCAAGCGGGCTTTGCTGGCCGCCAATCTGATGCTGGCACGTGCGCTGTCCCGTGTGGCACTTCCGGTCTTCTCGCAACTCAAGGGGGATCCGCCCCGCCTTGCAAAGGCTTTCCTCAGAATAGTGTCGGCGACATCGTCCATAACGACCCCGGCCTTTGTCGGCCTGGCGATCGTATCGGACGAGTTCATTTTCCTGTTGTTCGGTCCGCGTTGGGCGGCGGCAGCGGATGTTATGCGCTACCTCAGCCTGTTCGGCGCGCTCCAGGCGATCGGCATTTACAATCAGTCGCTGATGCTCGCCATGGGGAAGCCGCAATGGCAGACTTGGCTGGCGGGCATTTATGCGCTGGTCAATATTGTCACCTTCTTCTTTGCCGTTGAATATGGGATGGCTGCGGTCGCTGCCGCGTTCACGGCGCGCGCCTATATCCTCTATCCCCTGTCCGTCTGGCCAGTTGTGGTTCTGCTGCCGCTGGGATGGCGGGATTATTGGAAGGCGCTGCGGCCCAGTGTCGTCGCATCGCTGGTCATGGCTGTTTTTCTATGGGGGTTCCGGTTCGCATTGGCCGGCCAAGCGCCGATTCCGATGCTGTTGTCGACGGTCATCGCTGGGGCAGCGGTCTATATGGTCGTCCTCGGACTGGTCGGACGGACCATTGTCATCGACATGTTCCATTTCGCACGGGCAGGGGGCAAACGCGTGTCCTCCACCAGTTAAATTTCCGAAGTGGACATTTTTGGAAATCCTCCGGCAATGACATTTTGCAGCTGCGGAACGAAATTTCTCAAAATGTGTAAAACTACCTACTATACTTCCCCTAATGCCGATGTTAAAAATTGCGCATTGCAGCAGAGAATTATGTAAACCTCCAACTGGATCAATAATCGGTCAGGGGTGAGCATGGGGCAGACGTCCGATTGAAGACGTGAGCCGGTTTCTGCCATCCCTTTCAGGGTGACGGTCGCAGCATATGAAATAATTCTGGGCGTTAAGCGCGGGGTTTGAGTTATGTTCGCAGCCGTCAGACGATTTAACATCATGCCGATCTCCAAGGCGGGCCAAGTCCGCGCCAGCTTTTCGCTGGTCAGGCTGCGATGCCTCAGACGACACGTCTCGTGGAGCGGGGTCAGTCGCTATCTGGTCGGGTTGGCCATGGTCGCGATCGCGCTCGCCGCTTTTCAGGCCGATGAATATCCGTCCTTCTCCAGCGAATTTTATGTGATATTCACATTCGTTGCATTGTTTACGACGATGCTGTTCGGCGCCGGACCGGGCTTTCTGGCTGGTATCGCCGCCTTGGCGGTCACTTATCTGCTTGAAGGCTTTCATGGCGGGCTGCTTGCGGCGGGCGCCTTCCTCATGGCGCTGGTTGCCGCCAACGTCGTTGCGCTTCGCGCGACATTCTGGCGCGCCAGAGCGGAATATCAGGCTGCCCATGTCGGCCGGCTGATGACGCAGATGAAGCTGCTGACCGACGGCGCGGCGCATTATGCCCTCTACATGACCGATGTTTCAGGGTTCATCCTGCATTGGAATCGCGGTGCCGAGCGCTTTACCGGCTGGTTGACCGGCGAGGTGATGCATCGCCATGTCGCGCTGCTCTACCCAGGGCGGGCGGAGATCAAGGCGCGCATGGCGCAGGCCTTCGCCTTCGCCCGGCAGCATGGCAGCTGGGAATTCGATCATGAATGCTGCCGCAGCGATGGCACTATCTATCTGCAGAATTGCGTTGTCACGGCATTGTACGACAATGACGGAGCGTTGCAGGGCTTTGCCAACCTGATCCGCGACGTCACGCTGGAGCGCGCGCATGAGCTTGCGCTGCAGGAGCGGGAGCATGAGTTGCGGCTGATATTGGAGACCGCGCCGGACGCCGTCTTCGTATTCGATGCCGACGGCTGCATCGAATATATCAACGAAGCGGCCTCCCGCATGTTCGGCTATGATCTTGTGGACCTCAAAGGCCAGAATTTCGAGAGCCTGCTGCTGGTCTGTCCTTCTGAAGACGAAGTGCCTGACGAATATCCATTCCGGATCGTCGATGTTTCGGAAAAGATCGAGCGGCAGTTGATCGGCCGGCATCATAATGGCTCGAATTTTCCAACCGAGATGACCTTCGTGCGGATGGAAGCGAACGGCGGCACAAGGTTTACGGCCTTTGTGCGCGACCTTTCCGAACAGGAGGCGACGAAGGCTCGGCTGGAAACCCTGCAGGCGGAAATGCTGGATGGCACCCGCTATAGCGCAATGGGCGCGATGGCGTCGATGCTGTCGCACGAGTTGACCCAGCCATTGACAGCGCTTGCAGCCTATATGGAGGGGGGCAGCATCCTGCTCAACAATCTCAACGGCGGGAGCCGAGCGAAGCTGGACGAAATTTTCCATCTCGCGTCGAGCGAAGCGGTGCGGGCGGGGGCGATCATGCGCCATTTGCGCGATTTCACCAGTAGTGGCGAAGCGCAACTGGAGGTGCAGGATATCGGCGAAATGGTGCGCAGCAGCATTGCGCTCGTCCGCCCCGCAGCTGCCCGTGCGCAAGTCCGCGTCGTGCTTCGGGTTGCGCCGGACGCGGGGCCGGTATTCGCCGATCCGGTCCAGATCCAGCAGGTGATCGGCAATCTTTGTCGCAATGCCATAGATGCGATGCGCAACATGGATGAGCGGATACTGACGATCCAGGCGTCCCGCGTCGATGAGCTTACCACCCAAGTCATGATTACCGACACCGGCTCGGGCATTGCCGCGGAAATCCGCGAGCGGCTGTTCGACGCCTTTGTCACGACCAAGGAAGAGGGAACTGGGGTCGGATTGTCCATTTGTCGAACAATTGTGGAGGCCCATGGCGGGCGGATCTGGGTTGAGCCCGCGCCTGCCGGCAGCTGCTTTTGTTTCACATTGAAGCGTAAGAAGGGGATTCTTTGTGGAGGAAATGAAGACGATTCACATCGTGGACGACGAATATTCCGTCAGAGCGGCAACGGCATTCTTGTTGGAGCTTGAAGGATATTCGGTCCGCACTTGGCAGAGGGGCGCTCATTTCCTCGCCGCCGCGCCGACCGAGCCGCCGGGCTGTGTGATCCTGGACCTGCGCATGCCCGACATGGATGGGCTGGAGGTGCAGCGCCGGCTCAATGAAGCGGATCTCAATTTTCCGGTCATCATGCTGACAGGGCATGGCGACATTGCCGTGACGGTCGCGGCAATGAAGATGGGTGCCGTGGATTTCCTGGTGAAGCCGTTCGAGCGGCAGAGCCTGCTGCAGGCGGTCGAGAACGCCTGGTCGGTGCTATATGATAATGGTGCGCGCCGGCAAAGGGTCGCGCAGGCGCAATCGCTGGTGGAAAAGTTGACGCCGCGCGAGCGGGATGTGCTGGCAGGCCTGACAATGGGGCTGCCGAACAAGCACATCGCCCTGCAATTGGGCATCAGCCCGCGCACGATCGAAATTCATCGCGCAAACCTGATGGCAAAGCTCAAGACGCGCAATCTTTCGGATGCCCTGAGAGTTGCATTTGCGGCGGGAATAGGCCGGAGGCTGGACGGATGAGCGTCAATATTTCTGCGGCCGTGGTGCTTTTTGTCGCCCTAAAGAGGGGATTGTCGCGATGAGCGCCAATAGTGCGATCGGGAGCCAGAAAATTGCAAAAAGGCGATCCGGCCATGCTGGCTTGATTTCGACGAGCGACGCATTTTGACGTTGCCAGAGATAATAAAGGCCGATCGCCCAAACGGCCAATATGATTGTCGCACTGGCACAGAGTGCAATGGTCATATTCTCCTGGACCTCCCATTTTTGGATGAAGGGCGATGATCTGGTTTACCTGATTTAACAAAAAAAGATTAGATTAATATAAGTGAAATTACGCTGTTAATAAAATTGCAGATTAAGTTGCATTCGTTCTGATATAAAATTGAATTTCTGATAATTGATTGGTTAATATTAATTAGGTGTTGTCACGGATTGATGTTTTTGAGGCGCCCGTGCTCTTGTCGGTTGAATTGATTTCGCTCCTCTGCGTGCTGCGGAACTGGGAGCGTCCGGCCATTGCTGTGCCAGTGGTCGACAATCGACGGGAAAAGGACAGGCCATGGCAAATCCGGATTTGGCGGCGCGTTTCCACAGCGCGAGCGGAACGGGGGCGTTAATCGCCAGGCGCAATGCACGCCTGTGGTTGTGCCTGCTGTTGCTATCAGCTGATTGCTTGGCGCTGCTGATTGGCTTTGGCGTAGGCGCACGCCTCTCGCCGGCATCCTCGTCGGACATGATCGGATCATTATCCGCAGGCATTCTCGTCTTTGCGATCATCGCCTTTCACAGCCAGGCTTACAGTGTGTCCTGTCTGACTAGCGCGACGATCAGCTGTCGCGCTGCGACATTGGCATTTGGTGCCACCATGCTGCTGTTCTTCCTTGTAATTTTCGCATCGAAGGCGGTGGGGACCTTCCTGCGCTCAGGCATATTGTTCGGCGTCTTTGGCAGCCTGGGGCTGCTGGTCGTGCAGCGCTCACTGATGGCCTATGCGGTCCGGCGTTGCTTCGGAAATCAGCTGTTCGCGGAGATATTGATCCTTGATGGTATCGCGCGCCCCAATGATTGCGGTGCGGCAGCCGTGATCGATGCGCGCCAGATCGGGCTGCGCCCCGAAGAGGATGATCCGCACAAGCTGCACCAATTGGGTGTGCTGCTGCGTGATTATGACAGAGCGATCATCCTTTGCCCGGCTGCCCGACGGGCGAGTTGGGCCGAGATATTGAAGGGCAGCAATGTCCAGGGCGAAGTCGTCGTGCCTGAGGTCGGGGAGACTGCACCGCTTGCGGTAGGGACTTGGCTGGACACGTCGACCCTGGTGGTCTCGCGCGGCCCGCTCAACCTTGCTGACCGCGCGCGCAAGCGCTTGCTCGACATTGCCTTGACCGTGCCCCTGGTCATTGCGCTGCTGCCGTTGCTGCTTCTGGTGGCGATCGCCATCAAGATCGACAGCACAGGGCCGGTCTTCTTTCGCCAACAACGCATCGGTCGCGGCAACCGCTTGTTCCGGATCTATAAGTTCCGCAGCATGCGGACCGATTGCGGCGACGCGTTGGGTAGCCGTTCCACCGGTCGAAGTGATGACCGTGTGACCCGCATCGGGCGCTTCATTCGCAGTACGAGCATCGACGAACTGCCCCAGCTATTCAATGTTCTGCTCGGCGAAATGAGCCTCGTCGGGCCGCGGCCGCACGCCTTGGGCTCGACCGCTGACAACGCCTATTTCTGGCAGGTCGATCGGCAATATTGGCATCGCCACGCGCTCAAGCCCGGCATCACGGGACTGGCCCAAATCAGGGGTTTCCGTGGCGCGACGGAAACACGCGGCGACATCTTGCGGCGGATCGAGGCGGATCTGGAATATCTGCACGGCTGGAGCCTCGCGCGGGATATCGGCATCCTGCTGCGGACCTTCAACGTGCTCGTTCATCACAAGGCGTTCTGAGTAGGCGCAGGCGCGGGGGGAGGCTTGTGAAATTCGGCTTACTCCCTCCAAACGGGCGGAGAAGTCGAGCTATCCTCGTTCAAGAAGCTTTTCGGTTCCTTTGGCGCCAGGATTGAGCGCATTTCCACTCTTCGTCGAAATCTTGCTCGATCGGAATAGCGAGCAGCGCAAGGCTGAAGGGGCGCTACCGACTATTTGAGCATCGCTCTGGCAGACCTGGTTAGTGAGCAGTTGCGGACCAAAGCCAGGCGCTTAATGGGTATCGCTCCCCAGGAAGACTGATCGACGCCCGCCAAACCGCACCGCGCCCGAACACAAAATAGCGATGGCGGAAGCGGTGGGATTCGAACCCACGGTGAGCTTGCACCCACGGCGGTTTTCAAGACCGCTGCCTTAAACCACTCGGCCACACTTCCGTTGCGACGCTTCCTAGCGAAGCCGGCGAACAAGCCAAGGGCAAAAATGACAATATTGAGGCTAATGGTCGTCCATTCGCGACTTCGTATCGGATAGGGGTTTCGCCGGTCGCCCTGGCTGTGCCACAAAAGGTCATGGCAGATTCTCGGTTCAATTCGCTGGCCATTGCGCTGATGATGGGTTTTTCGACGGTTGTGGCGGGATTGGCCGCGCCGCAGGTCGCGGTTGCGCAGGATGATGGGGACTTTCGCGCTTATCTGGAATCGCTGCGGCCCAAGGCGCGGGCCATGGGCATTCGCGACGCGACGCTGGACGCCGTCTTCCCGACCCTGACGATCAACCCGCGCGTCGTGGCGCTCGACCAGAGCCAGCCGGGCGGGGGCACCTATTCGCCCATTCCCAATTTCGAGCCCTATCGGGTCAAGCATGTCGATGCCGCGCGGATCAGCCGTGGGCGGGCAGTCTATGCCGCCAATCGCGCGCGGCTGGCCCGGATCGAGGCGGAAACCGGGGTGCCCGAGGAAATCATGGTCGCCATTTTCGGCCACGAAACCAATTATGGCTCCTATACCGGCGATTTCGACCTGATCCGGTCGCTGGCGACGCTCGCGCATGAAGGGCGCCGCCGCACCTTGTTCGAGCCGGAATTGCTGGCGACACTCAAGATGCTGAACGATGGCGTGCCGCGCAGCCGGCTGGTCGGCAGTTGGGCCGGGGCGACCGGCTATCCGCAATTCCTGCCCTCGGTCTATCTCAAGCTCGCCAAGGATGGCGACGGCGATGGCCGGGCGGATATCTGGACCAGCCAGGCGGATGCGCTGGCGTCGATCGCCAATTATTTTGTCGCGGCGGGATGGCGGCGGGGCCAGCCCTGGGGCGTGGCTGTCAGCGTGCCGACCAGCTTCAACCGCGCCTCGGTGGCGGCGCGCACGACGGCGCCGCGCTGCCCGCGGGTGTTCAACCGCCACAGCCGCTGGCTGACCATGGCCGAGTGGCGCAAGCTGGGCCTGTTCCCGGCCAGCGGCATCTGGCCGGCGGACACTGTCATGGCAACCTTGCTGGAGCCGGATGGGCCGGGCAAGACCGCCTATCTGCTGACCAGCAATTATCGCGCGATCCTCGACTATAATTGCTCCAATTTCTACGCTCTTTCCGTGGGGTTGCTGGCCGATGCGGTCAAGCAATAGGAACTGGATCACGCTGGGCGCCGCGGCGTCTCTGCTCGCCTCCTGCGGCAGCGAGCAGGCCGCGGCGCCGCCGGCGCCACGCCCCGCGCCACCTGTAACGGCGCCAGCGGTTGTGGACGAACCGGTCAAGATCGGCGAACCCTATAGCGTGGGCGGCAAGACCTATGTCCCGGCCGATCCGGTCAATTATGACGAGGTTGGCTATGCCAGCTGGTATGGCGAGGAGGCGATCGGCAAGCCGACGGCCAATGGCGAGGATTTCGTGCCGTCGGCGATCAGCGGCGCCCACAAGACCTTGCCCCTGCCAAGCTATGTCGAGGTGACGGCGCTGGGCAGTGGACGGACCATCCTCGTCCGGCTCAACGATCGTGGTCCGTTCAGCGACGACAAGATCATCGACCTGTCGCGCGGCGCGGCCGAACAACTGGGCATTACCGGCGACGGCGCTGCGGCCGTTCGCGTTCGCCGGGTCAATCCGCCCGAGCAGGAAAAGGCGCTGCTGCGCGCTCATCACCGTGCGCCCGAGCGGATCGAGACGCCGCCGCCTTTGCTGAAGGTGCTGCGCGGGCGTCTGGCGCAAGTGCCGGTAAGCCCGCCAGCGCAGGTTCAGACCGCACGCCCCGTCGTTCAGGCGATCCCGGTCGCGAGCAGTTCCAGCCGTCGCGGCGCGTCCTTCGATACGCCCGCGCCCCCCACTCCCAAGCCGGTCCCGAAGACCGCAACGCCGACAAAACCGGTATCTGGCGGCTATGTCGTTCAGGTTGCTGCTCTTTCCTCGCAGAGCCGGGCTGAGGCGCTGGCCAGGCAGATCGGCGCGCATGCTGTTGCGGCCGGTCCGGTCTGGCGTGTGCGCTATGGTCCCTATCCCTCGCAGGCGGCGGCGCAGGCCGGCGTGAAGACGGCGGCAGCGAAGGGCTTTGCGAATGTCCGTGTCATGGCTAATGACGCGCGCTAATCATAGCGATACGTCCAGCGAATCTATCCAGTCGAAGGCTTGAGTTCATGAAGAAAACCGTTGCCGCCACTCTCTTCGTCGGTCTGCTGGCCCAGCCGCTGGTTGCCGCGGCCCCGCCCTATACGAGCGAGGCGCCGATCGCCTATCTCAAGGATCTTTCCTCAGGCGCTGTCCTCTATGACAAGGGCGGCGAGACCCGGATGCCGCCGGCTTCGATGGCCAAGATGATGACGGCGCATGTCGCCTTCCGCCTGATCCAGAAGGGCGAGTTGAAGCTCGACACCAAATTCACGGTCCGTCCGGAAACCTGGCAGCAATGGCACGGCCCCAAGGCCGGATCGACCATGTTCCTGTCGGTGGGCGAGCAGGTGTCGGTTGAAAATCTGCTGCACGGCATCGTCACCCTGTCGGGCAATGACGCCTGCGTCGTGCTGGCCGAGGGCATTGCCGGCACCGAGCAGGCGTTCGTTGCGCTGATGAACGAGGAGGCCAAGCGCATGGGCCTCAAGAACAGCCATTTCGGCACCAGCAATGGCTGGCCTGACGAGGGCGTGACCTATGTCACCGCCGAAGATCTGGCCAAGCTCGCTGAAGCCACGATCGTAGAGACGCCGGATCTCTACAAGAAATTCTACGCCACCCGCTCCTTCACCTGGGGCAAGACCATGGGCGGCTCCGACATTGCGCAGGCCAATCGCAATCCGATCCTGGGCAAGATCGCGGGCGCCGACGGCCTCAAGACCGGCCATACCGAAGAAGCCGGTTTCGGCTTCACCGGTTCGGCCGAACAGGATGGCCGCCGCCTGGTGATGGTGGTCGCCGGCCTGACCAGCTTCAACGGCCGGATCACCGAATCCGTCCGCTTCATGGATTGGGGCTTCCGCGCCTGGAAGGCACAGCCGCTGTTCAAGAAGGGGCAGACGGTCGAGACCGCCGCCGTCCAGTTGGGCAGCGCGTCGACCGTGTCGCTGGTCGCGCCGCAGAATATGGCCGTCACCATGCCGCGCACCGCGTCGGCCAATGTGAAGGTGAAGGTCGTCTATACCGGCCCGATCAAGGCGCCGATCGCCAAGGGCCAGCAGATCGCCCAGCTCATCGTCCAGACCCCGGATACGCCGCCACAGGTGCTGCCGCTGGTCGCTGGTGAAGATGTCGCGGAAGCGGGCATTTTCGGTCGTCTCTGGAATGGTCTGAAGTCCTTCTTCGGGTGATCACAGGCCGTTTCATCACGCTCGAAGGCGGCGAGGGCGCCGGCAAGTCGACCCAGCTTCGTGCGCTGGCGGCGGCTCTGCGCGCGCGCGGGCTTGAGGTTGTCGAGACCCGCGAGCCGGGCGGCAGCGAAGGGGCGGAAGCGATCCGCGCCATGCTGCTGACCGGTGGTGCGGACCGCTGGAATGCCCGCGCCGAAGCGTTGCTGTTCGCTGCCGCGCGGGCCGACCATATCGAAAAGACGATCCGCCCGGCGCTGGCCCGTGGCGCCTGGGTGCTGTCCGATCGCTTCCTCGACAGCAGCCGCGCCTATCAGGGGCAGGGTGACCTCAGCGATGCCGACATATTGGCGCTGCACCAGATCGGCAGCGCCGGCTTCTTGCCCGATCGCACCTTGTTCCTGACCCTGCCGGAAGCGGAGGCGGAAGCTCGCGCCCATGCCCGTGACGGCGACGTGTCGGACCGGATCGGCGGTCGCGACCGCGCCTTTCATCGGGCCGTGGCCGAAGCGTTCGTCCGCTTTGCCGCAGATGAGCCGGAACGGGTCCGCGCAATCGATGCGTCGGGCGCGGCTGAGGATGTCACCGCCCGACTGCTCGCGGCACTGGACGACCTGCTGTCATGACGTCATTGGTCGGGCATGATGCCCAGGCGCAGACCCTGCTGGCGGCGGCAAGCAGCGGCCGCATGCATCATGGCTGGATATTGAGTGGCCCACGCGGCATCGGCAAGGCCAGCTTCGCCCGCGCCATGGCGATGCGTCTGCTGGCCGATGCGGCCGGTCCGAAGATCGAGGGTGAGGGGCTCGACGTTCCCGAAAGCCATCCGATCCGGCGCCTGATCGAGGCGAGCGCGCATCCCGATTATGCCGAACTGGCGCCGCTGGAGAAGGATGGCGTTACCGCACGCAACATCAGCGTCGACCAGGTGCGCGGCCTGCAGCGGCTGATCCAGTCGGCGCCGTCGCTCTCCTCCCGTCGCATCGTCGTGATCGACAGCGCCGATGATCTGGAGCGCGGCGCCGCCAATGCCCTGCTCAAGACGTTGGAAGAGCCGCCCGCGGACATGATCTTCCTGCTGGTCAGCCATGCGCCGGGTCGGCTGTTGCCCACCATTCGCTCGCGCTGCCGCACGATGCGCTTCGATCCGCTGTCGGACAGCGCCATGGCGACGGTACTCCGGCGCGAGGATGAAAGCCTGTCCGGGCCGGAACTCGATGCGCTGCTGCGCGCGGGGGAGGGCTCACCTGGTCGCGCGCTGCGCTATGCGGGGCTCGACCTTGCTGGCCTCGAAAAATCGCTGCTGGCGATCGCGGCCGACGGTGATCCCGGCAATCGCGAGCGCTTGCGCCTGGCAAAGGCGCTGGCCGGCAAGGCGGCCAAGCCGCGTTACGAAGCCTTTCTGGAGCGCGCGCCCGCCTTCATTGCCCAGGCCGCCCGGACCCGTCATGGCCCGGCACTGGGCAGTGCGCTCGATCATTGGGAAGCAGCCCGGCATCTGGCGGGCGGCGCGGTGATCCTGTCGCTCGACCCGGCCTCGGTCGTTTTCGAGCTGGGCGGCCATGTCGCGGCACTGGCTGAGGCGGCGACCTGAAAAGCGGCTTTGCGGCGACGCGAACAGCCGCTAGGGAGGCTGCATGTCGCAGCCTTACACCATCACCACCGCCATCTCCTATCCCAACGGCCGTCCGCATATCGGCCATGCCTATGAGGTGATCGCCACCGACGCGATCGCCCGGTTCCAGCGGATGATGGGCCGCGATGTCTTCTTCCAGACCGGGACCGACGAACATGGGCTGAAAATGGCTCAGACGGCGCGCAACCGGGGCATCGAGCCGCGCGAACTGGCCGATGAAATGTCGTCCTATTTCAAGCAGATGAACGATAGCCTGAATATCAGCTATGATCGCTTCATCCGCACCAGCGAACCCGATCACCACCGTGCCAGCCAGGCGATCTGGCGGGCGATGGAGGCCAATGGCGACCTGTATCTGGGCCGCTACGAAGGCTGGTATTCGGTCCGCGACGAAGCCTTCTATGACGAGAAGGAAATCACCGACGGCGAGGGCGGCGTAAAGCTGTCGCCGCAGGGAACGCCGGTCGAATGGACCGTCGAGGAAAGCTGGTTCTTCCGCCTGTCCAAATATCAGGACAAGCTGCTGAACCTCTATAACAGCCAGCCCGACTTCATCCGCCCGGAAAGCCGTCGCAACGAAATCCTGCGCTTTGTCGAAGGCGGCCTGTCCGATCTCAGCATTTCGCGCACCAGCTTCGACTGGGGCGTCAAGGTGCCCGGCGCCGACGGCCATGTCATGTATGTCTGGGTCGATGCGCTGACCAATTATATCACCGGCTGCGGCTATCCTGACGATGCCGAGCGCATGGCGCGCTATTGGGCGGAGGGTGGCGATATCACCCATATCATCGGCAAGGATATCGTGCGTTTTCATACGGTGTACTGGCCGGCTTTCCTGATGAGCGCGAAGCTGCCGCTGCCCAAGCAGGTGTTCGGCCATGGCTTCCTGCTGAACCGCGGCGAGAAGATGTCGAAGTCGGTCGGCAATGTCGCCGATCCGATGGAATTGGCCGAACGCTTCGGCGTCGACCAGCTGCGCTATTTCCTGCTGTCCGAAGTGACCTTCGGCAATGACGGCAGCTATAGCGCCGAAGCGATTGTCCAGCGCTCGAACAGCGACCTTGGAAATGCGTTCGGCAATCTGGCCCAGCGCACGCTGAGCTTCATCGCGAAAAATCTGGAAGGCCGCCTGCCGGCCATCAATGGCCATGACGCCGCCGATACGGAGCTGTTCGCGCTGATCGACAAGGTCGTGCGCAGCGATATGCCCGGCGCCATGGCCGATCTCGCGCCGTCGGTGGCGATCGATGCTTGGCTGCGCGCAGCCTTTGCCTGCAACCAATATATCGACGCGCAGGCGCCCTGGTCGCTGCGCAAGACCGATCCCCAGCGGATGGAGACAGTGCTGGCGACGCTCTATATCGCCATCGCCCAGCTGGCGGTCGCAATCCAGCCGGTGATCCCGGCGAGCGCCACCGCGCTGCTCGACCATATGGGCGTGCCGGCCGACAAGCGCAGCTATGGCGCGATCGGCGATCATTGGTATAGCGATCTGGCCGAAAGCGATTTCGGGCTGGCCGCGCCCAAGCCGCTCTTCCCGCGCCTGGAACTGACCGAAGCGGACGCCTGACGGATGTTGATCGACAGCCATTGTCACCTCAATTACAAGGGGTTGATCGAAGATCAGCCTAATGTGTTGGAACGTGCCCGTGCGCGCGGCGTCGACCTGATGCTCAACATCGCCACCCGCGAAAGCGAGTGGGACGATGTGCTGGGCACGGCGGTGCGCGAGGCGGACGTGTGGGCGACCGTCGGCATCCATCCGCATGAGGCGGACGAGCATCCCCATGTCGACACCGCCAAGCTGGTCGAGCGCGCGGCCCATCCGCGCGTCGTCGGCATCGGCGAAACGGGCCTCGATTATTATTACGACCATAGCGATCGCGAGCGGCAGCAGAAAAGCTTCCGCAGCCATATCGCCGCCTGCCGCGAGACCGGCTTGCCGCTGATCGTCCATACGCGCGAAGCGGAAGAGGATACGCTGGCGATCATGCGGGACGAGATGGGGAAGGGGGCCTATAGCGGCGTCATCCACTGTTTCACCGCCAGCGGCGCCTTCGCCGATGCGGCGATGGAATTGGGTTTCTATATCAGCATTTCGGGCATCGTGACCTTCAAGAGCGCGAAGGATCTGCAGGAAACCGCCGCGCGCCTGCCGCTCGACCGGCTGCTGGTGGAAACGGACTCGCCCTTCCTCGCCCCGGTGCCCCATCGCGGCAAGCCGTGCGAACCGGCCTTCGTTTCCGACACGGCCCGCTTCCTTGCCGATCTGCGCGGTGAGAGCATCGAGGATCTGGCGGCGGCCACATCGGCCAATTTCCTGCGTCTATTCGCCAAGATTGAGGGCCGGCCGCAGGCATGAGCCTCAAGCTGACCATCCTTGGCAGCGGCACATCCTCCGGCGTTCCCCGGATCGGCAATGATTGGGGCGCCTGCGACCCCAAGGAACCCAGGAACCGCCGCACCCGCGTCTCGATCCTGGTGGAAAGCGCGACGACCCGGATATTGGTCGACACATCCCCGGACCTGCGAGCGCAGTTGCTGGCGGCCGACGTGATCGACATCGACGCGATTCTGTGGACGCATGATCATGCCGATCACAGCCATGGCATCGACGATGTGCGCCAGTTGTTCCATCACCGTAGCAGCCCGATCCCGGGCTATGCCCGCACCCAGACGATGCGTCTGCTCCAGGCCCGCTTTGCCTATGCCTTTGCGGGGAGGGGGGGCTATCCCCCGATCATCATCCCGCATGATCTCCCCGACGGCCTGCGGATCGGCGATATCGACATTGCCTGCACCGACATGCCCCATGGCGACATTTATTCGACTGGATTTCGCTTCAGTCATGATGATAGTCATGTCGGATATGCCACGGATTTTCATGAAATAACCCCGGATATGCTGGCGCTGTTCGACGATCTCGACATCTGGGTGGTCGATGCGCTGCGCGCGCGGCCGCATCCCACCCATGCCCATCTGGAGATGACATTGGCGGGGATCATGGCAACCCAGCCCGATCGCGCGATCCTCACGCATATGGACCAGAGCATGGATTATGCCACCCTGTGCGCCACGCTCCCCAAAGGCGTCGAGCCGGGCTATGACGGGTTGGTCATCGACCTTAACGACGGAGCACCCCACTGATGGACGGCACGGATCAGGCGATGTCCAGCATCTGGTATCTGCTCGCCCTGGTCCTGGTCGGCTCCGCCTTGATCGGCCGCCGCATCGCGCTGGGCAGCTTCGTGCGGATGGCGCTGCTCTGGGTGCTGATCTTCGGCGCCCTGCTCGGCCTCTTCACCTTCGCCCAGAAGGCGGGACTGATGCCGGCACGGTTCGCAGCGGAGGAGGGGGCCTTGCTCCAGCCGCAGAACAGTGCCGCGCCAACGCCACAGCCCGCGCCGCCGCCGGCGCCTCCGCCGATCCAGTCCGATGGGCAGGTGGTGCGCATTCCGGTCGCGCCGGACGGCCATTATTGGGTGGAGGGCATGGTCAATGGCATGTCCGCGCGCTTCCTGATCGACAGCGGCGCGACCATCACCGCCCTTTCGGAAAATACCGCCCGCGCCACCGGCCTCAATATCGACATGAATGCGCCAGCGATCCCGCTCAACACCGCCAATGGCAAGATCGACGCGCGCCGCGCCAGCATCTCGACGCTGACGGTGGGGCCGCTGCGGGCCAATGATGTCGAGGTCGTCGTTTCCCCGGCACTGGGCGACGTCAATGTCATCGGCATGAACATGCTGTCCCGTCTCAAAAGCTGGAGCGTTGAAAATGGTGAAATGGTGCTGACGCCATGACGTCACATGAGGGGCAGGGTGCGGCACCCGACAAACGCGCCCGGCTCAAGGCGATCATCGGCGGTTCCACCGGCAATCTGGTCGAATGGTATGACTGGTATGCCTATGCCGCCTTCACCCTCTATTTCGCCCCGCATTTCTTCCCGAGCGAGGATCGCACCGCCCAGTTGCTGAGCGCGGCCGGCATCTTTGCCGTGGGCTTCCTGATGCGACCGATCGGCGCCTGGCTGATGGGCGCCTATGCCGACCGTCACGGCCGCAAGAGCGGGCTTACCTTGTCGGTGTCGCTGATGTGCGCCGGGTCGCTGCTGATCGCGGTGACGCCGGGCTATGAGGTGATCGGCGTCGGTGCGCCATTGCTGCTCGTGCTGGCCCGGCTGATGCAGGGCCTGTCGATCGGCGGCGAATATGGCGCCAGCGCGACCTATCTCACCGAAATGGCCGGCAAGGACCGGCGCGGCTTTTACTCCAGCTTCCAATATGTGACGCTGATCGCCGGGCAGCTGGTAGCCATCTGCGTGCTGCTGCTGCTCCAGTCGATCCTAACCGAGGCGCAGCTTGACGCCTGGGGCTGGCGCATTCCCTTCGCCATCGGCGGCGCGCTGGCGGTGATCGTCTTCTGGCTGCGGCGCGGCCTTGCCGAAACCCAAAGCTTTGAAGTGGCCAAGGCCCAAGGCGCGCCCAAGTCCGGCTTCATCGAACTCATCACCAACCATCCGCGCGAGACGCTGACGGTGATGCTGCTGACCGCCGGCGGCACGATCGCCTTCTATGCCTATTCTATCTACATGCAGAAATTCCTCGTCAACACAGCCGGCTTCGGTCGCGAAATAGCGTCGGAAATCAATGGGATAACATTGTTCATTTTCATGTTGTTGCAGCCTTTGGCGGGTGCCTTGTCCGACCGAATCGGGCGCAAGCCGCTGATGATCGGCTTCGGCGTCATGGGCGTGCTCTTCACCTATCCGATCTTCGCGACCCTGGCCGTGACACGCGATCCGCTGGTCGCCGGGCTGCTGGTGATGGCGGGCCTGGTGATCGTCACCGGCTATACCTCGATCAACGCCGTGGTGAAGGCCGAACTGTTTCCTGCGCATATCCGTGCATTGGGCGTGGCGCTGCCTTATGCGCTCGCCAATACCTTGTTCGGCGGCACGGCCGAGTTCGTCGCGCTCTGGTTCAAGCAGTCGGGGATGGAATCCGCTTTCTATATTTATGTCAGCGTCATGATCGCGATTTCTCTGACGGTCTATATCCGCATGCGCGACACCAAAGCCCATAGCCGCATCCGGGAGGACTGAGATGAATGAGGAGGAATATCTCCCATCGATCCAATCCGTTATTTAACATAATATATATTATCAGACTTTATTTTTATAGAGCCCGGATAGAAATGACACCCCTCCGCTAGATAGAGATGACACGCGCGGTCGGCCGAGCAACCGACGACATAGCGATGTTTTCGCGATCAGGTCGTTGCGCTGGTCCGCGCGCATTATGCGGATTTCGGGCCGACGTTGGCGCGTGAGTATCTGGCCGAACGCCATGGCATCAGGGCCGGCTGCGAGACGCTGCGCAAGCGGATGATGGAAGCGGGTTTGTGGAAGGATCGAGAAGCCCGCCGCCCTCGCCCATATCAGCCGCGCTATCGCCGAGACTGTCGGGGTGAGCTGGTCCAGATCGACGGATCGAAGCACTGATGGTTCGAGGATCGCGGGCCGCAATGCACCCTGCTCGTCTATATCGGCGACGCGACGAGCGAACTAATGCACCTTAAGATGGTCGAGAGCGAGAGCACCTTCGCCTATATGAAGGCGACGCGCGAGTATATCGACCGGCACGGCAAGCCGGGCCCCTTCTACTCTGATCAGCATAGTGTCTTCCAAGGATGCCGAGACACGGCAATTGAAGTGCGATCTGGCCCGGATGACGGAGGAGCGCGACATCCTAAAAAAGCCACCGCGTAGTTGACCTGCGGTCGCTTCGTTCCGCCAGGGTTGCAAAGTGAGATACGTGTTTGTTGCCGAGCATCGTGACCAGTTCAGGGTTCGATCGATGTGTCGGTGCCTGCGCATCCAGCCCAACGGTTTCTATGCTTGGCAGAAGAGCCCACTGAGCATGAGGGCCTAGGAAGATGCTCGGCAGACAGAGCTGATCCGGCAAGCTTGGAACGACAGTGGTAAGGTCTATGGCTACCGCAAGCTGCACGACGACCTGCTGGATCAGGGTGAGACCTGCTGCCTGAACCGCGTTGCCCGATTGACCAGGCTGGCGGGTATCAAGGCGCAGGTCGGTTACAAGCGCCGACCGGAGAGCTATGGCGGCAAGCCGTCCCTGGCGGTCGACAACACTCTGGGTCGCCAGTTCGACGTGGCCGCGCCCGACAAGGCTTGGGTGACAGACATCACCTACATCCGAACCCTGGAGGGCTTTGCCTATCTGGCCGTCGTGATCGTTCTCTATTCCCGCCGCGTGGTGGGTTGGTCGATGCAGAGCAGGCAGACCACCGATGCGGTGCTGCAGGCGCTGCACATGGCGGTAAGACCCTGCCAACTTCCTCGCAGCCATCAAGCTCATCTGCGTGCGCATCTGGTGCAGTGCGTAATGAGTCCACGCGCTAGTGATGACAGTCGTACAGCCATCCTTGATCGCGTTGCAGGAAAAGCACACCCGCTAAATCACCAAAACCATCAAAAATTACAGAATTAAAATATGCATTCTGTTATGGCTTGACGCATCGCCCGGCCGTTATTAAAACCATCATTGCAATTCGTAAATTTCCCTAGAAAAAGGGAATCGAAGGGGAGGAATGATGCAACAGTTCCGTAGCCTGTCCGCGCTCATGCTTGGCGCGGCCATCGCAGCTCTTACCGCGCCGGCCATGGCGCAGGACGTCGCCAGCCCGGCCGCGGCCGACACGGTCGGGATCGCCGACATCGTCGTCACCGCGCAGAAGCGCGCCACCAATATCCAGGACACGCCGATCGCGATGCGCGCGTTCGACAATGATGCGGTGCTGAAGGCCGGCATCACCGACGTGAATGGCCTCGCGCAACTTGCGCCGGACCTGGGCATCACCAACGACACCCAATATACCAAGATCACCGTGCGCGGCATTTCCAGCCAGGATCATAGCGAGACGGCCGATCCGGCGCTGACGATCAATATCGACGGCGAATATATCAACCGGCCGATCGCGCTGAATGCCAGCTTCTTCGATCTGGAGCGGATCGAGATCCTGCGTGGCCCGCAAGGAACGCTCTATGGCCGCAATGCGACCGCCGGCGCCCTGAACATCGTGGCGGCCAAGCCGCGCCTCGGGGAATTTTCCGGCTATGCCACCGGCAGCTACGGCAATTACGACACGATCACCGGCGAAGTCGCGGTCAATATTCCGCTGGGCGAGAAATTCGCCATTCGCGCCAGCGGCATGCACAACGAGCATGACGGCTATTTCAACAATGGCCCGGCAGGCCGTGGCAGTGCCGGCAATACCGATGCCGCGCGCCTGTCCTTCTATGCCGAACCGGCCGAGGGCATCCGCGCCTATGTCGCCGGCGAATTTGTCGACGTGAACACCACGGGCGTGGCGCAATATGGCCAGGTGATCGCGACAAATGGCGTCCTTGCCAACCCTGGCTATGCCTCCGGCATCGTTGACGTCATCCCCTCGACACCGGAATTTGAAAATGGCGGCGTGCCGCAAAATCTCGACTTCAATCCGCCGCGCAAATCCTTCCCGCTGGGCGATCTGGGTTCGACCAAGATCAGGCAATATGCGATCCGTGGTCGGCTCGACATCGACGTCGGCTCGATCGGCACGCTGAGCTATATTGGCGGCTATCGCGACGTGAAGTCGGATATCAGCCAGCCGCTCAACGGCTATGTGCCGACCATCTTCATCCAGAATTACGAGAAGAATTCGAAGACGCAAAGCCATGAACTGCGCCTGTCAGGCGGCGAGAATGGCGGCATCATCTATCAGGTCGGCGCCTTCTACTTCCATGAGAACCAGTATATGGCGCAGGGCCTGTTCCTGCCGCTGGCGGCGGGCGGCAGCTATCTCAACTATTTCTATCGCCCCTATGTGAAGAATGACTCGATCGCCGGCTTTGCCCAGGCGACGGTGCCAATCGTCGTCGACAAGCTGAGCGTCACCGGCGGCATCCGCTACACCCACGACAAGAAGAAGGGCCTCTATTATAATTACGGCCCGCAATTCGGGCGCGGCCCCAATCCGCCGGCAATCGACGACACCAGCATCGCCCGGACCGAACTGCATCCGCGCTTCAAGGAAAGCCAGCCTACCTGGACGCTGGGCATCGACTATAATCCGTCGCGCGACCATCTGATCTACGGCAAGGTCAGCACCGGCTACAAGGCCGGCGGCTTCGACAATGTCGGCTCCTTCGGTTCGGAAAAGCTGACCGCCTATGAAATCGGATCGAAGAACAGCTTTGCCGACCGCACGATCCAGTTCAACGCCTCGGCCTTCTATTATGACTATCGCGACCAGCAGATCCCGGTGTTCCTGGACACCAATGTCGGCAGCCAGGTGGTCAATGCCGGCAAGTCGCGGGTCTGGGGCATCGAGACCGACACCACGGTCCTGCTGTCGCGCAACGATCGCTTCACGGCGACCGTCAACTATCTGAACGCCGAACTGACGGCGTTCCAGACATCGCTGCTGGGCCTGACCGGTTCGATCAACGACAGCGATCCGTCGACGCCCGGCAACCAGCCCTTCGACCTCAGCGGCAATCGCCCGGTGCAGTCACCCAAATGGACGATCGCGCTTGGCTATGACCATGATTTCCACATTGGCGATCACAAGATCACCGCGAGCGTCTTCAGCCGCTTCAAGTCGGATTATTATCTGCAGCCGTTCAACAATCGCGCCGAATTGCAGGAGGCGTTCACCCAGACGGACCTGAGCCTCGAATATAGCGCGCCGGGCAACAAGCTGAGCGTGCAGGCCTATGTCCGCAACCTGGAGAATTACCGGCCCTACAGCTTCGTCAACTATGTCGATGCCGGCGGGACCATGCTGATCAACTATATATACGGCACGCCGCGCACCTATGGCGTCCGGGGCACCTATCGCTTCTGATCGGACGCCTCTAAGCTTCGTGAAAATGAGGCGGCCCCGGCTAGGCCGGCGGGGCCGCCTCTTCTTCTTCGACCGGACCCAGTCCCCGACAACAAGGGGGCGACCAAGGAGAAGAGGAATGTATCTGTCCGCCTGTATCGAATGGCTTTTCAAGGACAGCGCGCCCGATTTCGCCGACCGCATCCACGCGGCGAAGAATGCCGGGCTTTCGGCCGTGGAATTTCACCTGTGGGACGACAAGCCGATCGATTTGATCAGGGCTGCGCTCGACGAGACGGGCGTCAAACTCACCAGCTTCTGCATCGGTCCGCGCCGCAGCCTGGTCGACCCCGCCCAGCATGGCGAATTTCTGGAAGCCGTCGCCGCAACGCTGGAAACCGCCAAGACACTGGGCCGCCCCCCGCTGGTGGTGGCATCGGGCTTCACCCGGGAAGGGGTGAGCCTGGAGGAGCAGAGGGCCGAGGCGGTCAAGGCGCTGAAGCAGGCCGCCGCCCTGGCGGAAGAAGCCGGCGTCGTGCTGGTGCTGGAACCGCTCAACACCATCGTCTCCCATCCCGGCATGTTCCTGTCGAGCACCACGCTGGCGCTCGACATCATCGAGGAAGTGGGCAGCGACCATCTGCGCCTGCTCTATGACGTCTTCCACTCCAACGTGATGGGCGAGGATATGGAAGCGGTGCTCAAGGGCCGTATCCATCTGGTCCAGCATGTCCAGTTTGCCGACAATCCCGGCCGCAACGAGCCGGGCACCGGCACGATCGACTGGCCGGCCGTGGTCGCGCAGCTCCGCGCGCTCGGCTATGACGGCGGGATCGGGCTGGAATATCAACCTACCCTTCCCTCCGATCAATCGATCGCGCAGGCACGCGCGGCCACGGGCCTCTGACAGATGACGAAGGCGGGGCGGTCGACCGATCGCCCCGCCCAAAGATATTGGCGAGGACAGTCCGATGACGACAGCCGTTGCACAACAGCCGATGCGCAGCCCCCGGATCGTTGACAGCGAAGATGACAGCCATCTGCGCCCCTGGGAAAAGATCAGCTATGGGCTGGGCGATTTCGCCTGCGGCCTCAGCTGGAATGCGGTCGGCGCCTTCCTGCTCTATTTCTACACCAATGTGGCGCTATTGCCGGCGGCGGCGGTCGGCACGCTGTTCCTGCTGTCACGGCTGTTCGATGCGGGCATCGACCTGGGCGTGGGCATCCTGGTCGACCGGACGCGGACGCGGTGGGGGCGGACCCGGCCCTATTTCCTGTTCACCGCCCTGCCCTTCTCGATCCTGCTGGTGCTGACCTTCACCACCATCGACGGATCGACCGGGGCGAAGCTGGCCTATGCCTATGTCACCTTCTCGCTGCTGGGCATTCTCTACAGCTTCCTGGCCGTGCCCTTTTCCGCGCTGATGCCGATGATGACCAGCGACCATGGCAGCCGCATGCAATTGGGGAGCGCGCGCGCGATCGGCACGTCGGTCTCCGTCATTCTGGCGACGGCCGCGACCATGCCGCTGGTGGGCGTGCTGGGGGGCGGCAATGAACGGCTTGGCTTTGCGCTGGTCGCACTGCTCTTTGCGGTGCTGACATTGGCGGCGCTGTTCAACCTGTTCGTCAGTTGCAGGGAGCGGCATCATGACGAGGCGCCGGCCGGCGGCGCGATCTGGCCGCATGTCGGCGCGATGGTGCGCAACCGGGCCTGGCTGGTCACCTTCCTCTTCTGCACGCTCAATTTCCTGCGCTTCGGCTGCGTGATCTCCGTCACCGCCTTCTTCGCGATCGAGGTGATGAAAGCGCCCTGGATGATCGGTATCCTGCTGCCGGCGGTATCGGGCACCCTGCTGCTGAGCGCCTTTATCGCGCCTTTCCTCTTCAAGCGGACCGGCATCCGCAGGGGCTGCATCGCGGCGCTGCTGGTCGCGATCGGCGTGCATATGCTGCTGCCCTTCATCGAGGCACAGCATGGACTTTTCCTAAGCCTGTTCCTCTTCGCCGCGATTCTGATCAGCCTGACCATGACGGCGATCTTCACCATGGCCGCCGATGCGGTGGACTATCATGAATGGCGCTTTGGCACCCGCAACGAGGGGTTGCTGTCGTCGGGCATCAGCCTGTCAACCAAGGTCGGGATGGCGATCGGCACGGCGATCATCGCCTATGTGCTGGCCGGCGCCGGCTATGATCCCAAGGCGGTCAGCGACGGCGCCCGCGCGGCGATACGCTGGTCCTATTATGGCTGGCCGATCGCGATCATGATCGTCCAGATCATCATCATTGCCTTCTGGCCAATGGACGGTCGCCATGAAGCGATCCGGCGGGACATCGCCGCCCGCAACGGCTGACACAAAAAGGGCCGCTACAGCGACTGTAGCGGCCCTTTTTGTTGCCTGACCGGTTGGTGCTGTCAGAACATCGGATGGGCGTTGCGCGACGTTTCCGGCACGCCCTGCAGCATGTCCCAATGTTCGACGATCCGTCCCTTGTCGAAGCGGAATATCTCGACGACCGCCGCGCCCTTGTCATCCGCTGCCAGCTTGCCGCGATAATGGACGGCGGCGAAATCGCCATCGACCAGGATGCGCTGCACGGTGAAGCTGGCGCCCGGCATCGCATGAAGCGCCCGGATTGCCGCGATCGCCTGATCGCGACCCTGCCCCATGCGGCTGTTATGCTGGATCAGATCCGGCGCGGCGAAGCGCCGATAGGCCTGTTCCACATCGCCCCTGGCGAACAGCAGGTCGATGAACTGGGAGAAGGCCCGGCGATTGGTGGCGGTGTGGCTGCGATCACTGGGCGGCGCATCCGCCATCGCCAGCGGGTTGCTGCCCTCCGCGATCGGTTGCAGCACATCCCAATGCTCGACCACCTTGCCGTCCTTCAGCCGATAGAGATCGGCGACCGCCGCCCCGGCCGTGCCCGGCTTGCCCTGTCCGAAGAGATGGACGAGCGCGAGATCGCCGTCGACCAGCAGATGCTTCACCTCGAACCGGGCATCGGGCCGGGCGAACATCGGCGCCAGCGCCGCCACAGCCGCGTCCGGGCCATCGGGCAGGCCGGGATTATGCTGGACATAACCGGGCGCGACATGGGCCGCGAAGGCGCCCGCAACGTCACGCTGCCGATAGAAGCGATCGACGAAATCATCGACGATCGTGCGATTGTCAGCCGACTTTGCGACGGCCATGGGCGCCAGCGCCACCAGCGCAAGACCAAGGATGGGCGCGAGATGCCTCACAGTGCGCCCTCCTTCATCAGCGATACCGCATGGTCACAGGCCCGCGCCGTCAGCGCCATATAGGTGAGCGACGGGTTCTGGCAGGCAGACGAACTCATCTGCGCACCATCCGTCACGAACAGGTTGGACACGTCATGCGCCTGGCTCCAGCGGTTGAGGACCGAACTGGCCGGGTCATGACCCATGCGGGCGCCGCCCATTTCATGGATCGCCGAACCGCCCGCGCCGGGCTCGTCAAAGCCCATGATGACATGGCCGCCGGCAGCCTCCATCATCGCGGCAGCTTCCTTCTTGGCGTCCGCCAGCGCGCGGCGTTCATTGTCGCCATGCTCGAAATGGATGTTGAGCATCGGCAGGCCCTGCGGGTCGAGCTTGACCGGATCGAGCGTCAACCGGTTGGTGACGCGCGGCAGGCTTTCGGCAAAGCCGACGAACACCATGCGCCAGGGACCGACTTCGCGGGTCTTTGCCTTGTAATCGGCGCCGATGCCGGCCGCCCGCTTGGCCGCAGTCCAGCCGCTCTGCAGCGCCCCACCCTGGAAACTATAGCCGCGCACGAAATCACCTTCCTGCCGGTCGAGATTGCGGAATCGAGGGATGACGACGCCGGTCGGCCGATTGCCGAAGGTCGTGCGACCGTCGAAGCCCGGCATGATCGCCATGGTCGACAGGGTCGAAGCATGGTCCATCACATGGGTGCCAAGCACGCCGCTGCTGTTGGCAAGGCCATTGGGATGCGCCTCCGACCGGGAACGGAGCAGGATGTGGACGCTGTTGAAGGCGCTGGCGTTGAGGAAGACCAGCCGCGCGGTATGGCGCGTCCGCGCGCCGGTCTTGACGTCAAGGACGCGCACGCCGGTCGCCTTCTTCGTGGCGGGATCATAATCGACCGCTTCCACCAGCGCATCGGTCACGACCGTCAGCCGTCCGGTCGCCTGTGCCGCCGGCAGGGTGGAGCTTTGCGTGCTGAAATAGGCGCCATAGGAGCAGCCGCGCGCACAGATGGAACGGAACTGGCAGGGCGCCCGCCCTTCCTTGGGCGCTGTCAGATTGGCGGTGCGACCGACGGTCAGGCAGCGGTCGGGCCAGCGCTCGGCGATCGCCTCGCGCACATGCTGTTCGACCACATTGAGCGCCATGGGTGGCAGGAACTTGCCATCGGGCAGCGAGGCAAGCCCCTCCGCCGCGCCGGACACGCCGATGAAATCCTCGACATAATCATACCAAGGGGCAAGGTCGGCATAGCGGATCGGCCAATCAGTGCCATGGCCATCAGCCTTGTTGGCGCCGAAATCATAGTCGGACCAGCGATAGCTTTGCCGTCCCCAGGTCAGCGATCGGCCACCCATCTGATAGCTGCGCCACCAGTTGAACTTGGTCCCTTCGGCAACGGCGTAAGGATTGTCCTTGTCGTTGACGAAATGATTCTGGGTAAATTCGGTGAAGTGCCGGTTGAGGCGCTGCACCGCATATTCCTCGGCATAGAGCTTTGCATCGCCCTCGCCGCGAAACTCCATTTCCCACGGCGCCTTGGTCTCGGTCACATAATCGGTGCCATGCTCGATCATGCGTCCCCGCTCGATCATCAGCACCTTTAGACCTTTTTGCGTGAGTTCCTTTGCGGCCCACCCGCCGGTGATGCCCGACCCCACGACGATCGCGTCAAAATCCATGCTCATCCGAAATCCACCGCTGTCCAGTCGCTCGACCAGGATCGATTATGGGCCGGCAGAGGGAGGTTCGGATCCCAGCGGCCGGGCACCAGTTCATATTGCAGTTCGCGGCTCGCCCCGACTTCCGACGTGTAATAGCCGGTCAGGATCAGCGCCTTGATCTTCTTCCAGGGATGATCGCCCTGCTCGCCGCCAAAGGCATCGGCATCATAGGCTTCCAGAACGCCGCGTTGCCGGTCCGGCTTGAGCCCGAGGAAGGGCATGGCGGCACGACCGTTGAGATCCCGCATGACCTGATCCAGCACGGGCAGGCCGCCGCGATCATCGCCCATCCGCACCTTTCCGGCCGGTTCGGGCGCGGTATCGTCCAGTCCGTGCAGCAGCGCGCGTTCGACAAAGGCGGGAACGCCGACGGCAACGGCACCGGGCGTATCGCTATCCGGGATCACCAGGTCAGACAGACGGGCGAGCAGCAGCCTTTCCGAATCGCTGGCGCCGCCGGCCTGGCCCTCGACCTGCTGATGCCAGGCGCGCAGCGGGACGCCGACCAAGGCGCCGAGCAGCAGCGCCCCGCCGAGCACCTGGCGGCGCTCCGCCTTGCCGGGCAGCCAGCTTTCGGTTGGCGGTATCTGTGGGGGGCTGTCACGTCCCATATTCTGCCTCTCCATGGGTCTTTGTGACCCCATAAATGAATTATAATTCTAGTTTCTATCGAGCCATCACGCGATCGGCAAGCGCCAGTTTGTGCTGCGATATAATCATTGCCCACGGATACGCAGCTGGCGCGGAATGGCGAGCGCGAGCAGCGCCACCACCACCAGCATTGCGCACACGACGGAGGCAGACAGGGTGAAGGCCGCAATCGCCTCCGCCCTGCCCATGCGCTCGTCCGGCTGGATCAGGAAGAACAGCGTGCCGATCGCCGCCGCGCCGATCGCGGCGCCCAGTTGCTGGGTCGCCTTGAGCAGGCCCGAGGCCGAACCGGCATGGCCGACATCGACTTCCGACAAGGTGCAGGGCGGCAGCGGGCCGCCGACCAGCCCCATGCCCAGCCCCATGGCAAGCAAAGGCGGCGCGATCAGCAGCGGGCGCGCCGCGATCAGATCAGCCGCATTGAGCAGCAGGGTCAGCGCGATCAGCCCGGCGATCATCAGCAGCGCGCCCCAGCTGATGATGATCGGCCCGAAGCGCGGCAACGCCTTGCGCGACAACATGCCGATCGCGAAGGAGGCGCCGAAGGCATAGGGGACATGAGCGATGCCGACCTGTGCTGCGGTGAAATGCAGCCCGCGCTGGAGCGCCAGCGTCAGGGTGAAGAGCAGGCCGCCGGTCGCGACCTGGAAGGCGAGCGTCGTCAGCAGGCCGAAGGAAAAGCCGCGTGCGTAAAACAGCTCCGGCACGATCAGCGCCGACCCGTCCCGCGCCATGCGGGCGCGGCTGTGCCGGACCAACAGCAGTCCGATCGGCAGGCTGGCCGCCATCAGGCCGAAGCCCCAGAGCGGCCAGCCATAGTCCCGCCCCTGGATCAGCGGAAAGATCAGCAGGAAAAGGAGCAGCATGACGAGCAGGGTGCCGGTCATGTCGAGCCGAGGGCTGTGCGCCGATCGCCCGCCGGGCAGGATGAGCGCCGCCAATATCAGCGCGACCAGACCGATCGGCAGATTGACGAGGAAGATCGAACGCCAGCCAAGACCCATCAGGTTGGCGCTGAGCAGCAGCCCGCCGATCACCGGCCCCAGCACCGCCGCCAGACCGCCCAATATGCCGAACAGGCCGAGCGCGGCCATGCGCTCATGCGGCGGATACATGATCTGCGTCAGCGACATGACCTGCGGCAGCATGATCGCGGCCGCCCCGCCCTGAAGCAGGCGCGCGGCGACCAGCTGGCCGGGTGTCTGCGCCATTCCGCACAGCAAGGAGGTCAGGGTAAAGCCGGCCACGCCGATCAGGAAGGCGCGCCTGTAGCCGAGAATATCGCCCAGCCGCCCGCCGGTGATGAGCAGCAGGGCGAAGATGGTCGAATAGCCCGCGACCATCCATTGCACTTCGGCGTCGCTCGCCCCCAGTTGTGCCTGGAGCGTGGGCACCGCGACATTGATGATCGTCATGTCGACCAGGTCGAGCACCATCGCGGTCGCGACGATGGCCAGTGCCACCGTCCGTTGCCGCTTGCTGAGCGCCAGCGCATGATCGATCGCGCTGCGCACCGCATTGGGCTTTGCTCCAGCCTTCACCCCTTCCCCTTCGACTGCCAGCATCGCCCGCTCACATTTATAGAATTATTATTCTAGTAATAGATATCGAAGATCGCGGATTCGTCAAGGTGCCTGACAGCCGCATTTCCTCCCTTGCGCATAATCCGCTCGACAACCAGAATTTTTATTCTAATAATTCCGTCGCCGGCTTTGTTATGCCGTGCGAATCACCGGACTGATATTTCCAGACATTGCCACGAGCGTGCCATCGCGTGCCGCGTCCTGCGCCTGCGCGCGCGCGACGGCTGTCGACCGACGTGCCCCGGTCCGGCCAAAATCAGAAAGCGAAGAGAGGGATCCTGTCCATGAAGCGTCTCAACCTTGCGATCGCCAGCATTGCCCTGCTTGCCGCCCCGGCCGCCGCGCAGGTCATCGTCAACGTCAAATACCGCCCGCCCGAGACGGTGCAGCGGGTGGGCATCCCGGTCGATCCGACCGAAAAACGGATCAGATTGCTGATCATCAGCGGCCAGAACAGCTATGAACATGACTGGACCGGCGTGAACAACATGTTGCGCACCATGATGCAGGATAGCGGCCGGTTCGACGTGCGCGTCACCGAGGATTTCGACCATGGCGACCTGGCGACACTGAAGAATTACGATGTCGTCCTGCTCAACTATTCGAGCCGCTGGAACTATGCCGACCCGACCGAGCATCGCTGGTCGAAAACGGCGGAACAGGCATTGTTCGACTATGTCCGCCAGGGCGGCGGGCTGGTCGCCTATCATTCCTCCTTCACCTTCGGCGCGAACTGGCCGGAGTATCAGCGCCTGATCGGCGCGGTGATGGAGCCGGGATCGAGCCGCCGCTCGCCGCCGGGCGCCTTCCCGGTCCATATCGTCGATCGCACCCATCCGATCACGGCGGGCATGCGCGAATATGTCTGGACCTATAATGACGACATGTACACCAACATGCGGATGGACCCGGATGCCAGGATAAGGGTGCTGGCAACCGCGCATGACAGTGCGGCGAGCTATGACGCGAAGCTCGCCGGCCACAAATATCCTGCCGCAGCCTACACGCCCGAAAAGCTCAAGGCGATGAAGGGCATGGATGCCGATCATCCACAGGTCTGGACCGCCGACTATGGCAAGGGCCGAGTCTTTTCCATGACGCTCGGCCATGACGAGGTATCGCTCCATTTCGCAGGGCTGCAGACCCTGATCCTGCGCGGCAGCGAATGGGCCGCGACCGGCAAGGTGACCCTGCCAGTGCTCGACGAAGCCAAGGAATATATGCAGCAATGAAGCCTTATGCCCGGCGGCTTCAGCGGTCGCCGGGCTACGGAGCATTGCGTATTGCCGGGCGCCCGACGGCGGATTGACAGGCCCCGCCACAACCAATAGACGAATACTAGTTCTAATTAGAGGCGGCCATGAGTCGCCCGATCAGAGGAGCCTGAGGTCGGTGCGTTCCGTCTTAGATTTTTTCCGGCGCCTGTCGCTGGTCCCCCAGGGCATCACCATCGTCGTCGCCGGATTTCTGCCGATCTTCGCGATCGTGTCGATGTTCCCGGCCATCCCGGCGATCATCGATCATTTTGCCACCGATCCCGACGCGCGCTGGAAAGTGCCGATGATGGTGTCGGCGCCGGGCCTGACGATCGCGCTGATCGCGCCCTTCGCCGGTTTCTTCGTCGACCGTTTCGGTCGCCGCCCCCTGCTGATCGGCGCCACCCTGCTCTATGGCATCGTTGGCACCGCCCCCTTCTTTCTCGACAGCCTGAACGCGCTGATCGCCTGCCGGCTGTTGCTGGGGGTGGCGGAAGCGGCCATCCTGACCATCGTCAACACGCTGATCGCCGACTATTGGGACGATCGCGGGCGCAAGGACTGGCTGTTCCTGCAGGGCATTTGCGGCCCCTTCTTCGCATCGGGCGTGATCCTGCTGTCGGGCGCAGCCTCGTCGGTGCGCTGGAACGGCATCTTCATGGTCTATGCCGTCGCCTTCCCGATCTTCATCGCGATGCTGCTCTGGCTATTCGAGCCACGCCGCGCCGACGGCGCCACCATCGCCGACATCGCCCAGGGCGAGAAGGCCCCGCGCACGCCCTTCCCGACCGCATCGGTCGCGCTGATCGGTGGCGTGACGCTGGTCGCGTCGGCCCTCTATTATGTCTTCATCATCAGCGGCTCGCTCGCCTGGCGCGAGGTTGGGGTGATGGACCCGGCGCGGATCGGCCAGTTGACCGCCATTCCCAGCCTGTTCGTGATGCTGGGGGCGCTGATCTTCCGCCTGATGGGCAATCGCCCGCAGACCGTGCAGCTCGCCACCTTCTTCGGCCTGCTCGGCATCGGCCTCGCCGGCATCGGTCTGGCGCCCGACTGGCGCTGGCTGGTCGCAGCGCTGATCGTCCAGCAGACCGGTGCCGGCATGGCGGTGCCCACCATCATTTCCTGGGCGCAGAGCAAGCTGCCGTTCGAGCATCGCGGCCGCGGCATGGGCGTGTGGACCGCCTGTTTCTTCTTCGGCCAATTCTCCAGCCCCTGGGCAGTGCATCAGGCCGAAAACCTCGTCGGAACCATGCAGGGCGCGTTCCTTGCAGCGGGTCTGGTAGGCGTCATCGCCGCCATCGTGATCGGTCTGGTCCGCGCGCCGCGCACCCCGACCCCCACCATCGCTCCTGCGGAGTAATATATGACAAGCGACATCAAGCGGGGCGTGAGCCTCTACAGTTTCCAGCACGAGACCTTCCAAGGGAAGATGAGCCTGGAGGATTGCTTCAAGACCTGTGCCAACATGGGCGCACTGGGCATCGAGATCATCGGCGAGCAGACCTTCTGGGGCTGGCCCGAAGCCAGCGTCGATGAGGCAAAGATCGACGAGTGGCATGCGCTCATCAAAAAATATGACGCCACCGCCGTCAGCCACGACTTCATGCTCGATTACAAGCGCTACAAGGGTCGCATGATGCCCTTCGAGGAGCAGGTCGCCAGCGTGAAGAAGGATATCGACTTCGGCGCGCGGCTGGGCATGAAATATATCCGCGCGCTCGTTTCGATCGCCCCCGAAGTGCTGGTTGCCGCAGCGCCCTATGCCGAGGAAAAGAACATCAAGATCCTGATCGAAGTGCATGCCCCGCTGCATTTCGACCATCCCTGGATCATCCGCCATGCCGAAGCCTTCGAGAAATCGGGGTCGGACGCGCTGGGCTTCCTGCCCGACATGGGCATGTTCCTGTTCAAGTTCCCGCCGGTCTGGAAGGAGCGCTTCATCCGCAACGGCGTGCCGCAGAAGATCGCCGATTATATCGAGACCGCCTATGAGGACCGTGTCCTGTCCGAATATGTGATCCTGAACGTGCGCGAGATGGGCGGCGAAGGGCCGGCGCTGGGCATGGCGGAAACGCTGCGCCACAATGCCGCCTATGAACCCAAGCGGATGCTCGACTTCATGCACCGCATCCACAACGTCCATGGCAAATTCTACCAGATGGACGAAAATCTGGTCGAGCCTTCCATCCCCTATGACGAGATCGTCAGGGTGCTCAAGCAGGGCGGCTACAAGGGCTATATCTGCTCGGAATATGAGGGCAATCGCTGGATCGAGGATGCCCATGAGGTCGATTCCGTCGAGCAGGTTCGCCGCCAGCAGGAAATGCTCAAGTCGCTGATCGGCGAACCCACCCCCTCTGCCCTCGCCGCCTAAGGAGCCGCACCCATGTTCGACAAGATGATGCTGTGCGACGAAGGCTTTGCGAACGTCGTCGACAATGGCGAGACGATCGGCTTCTCGCTGCTCGCCCGCCTGCCCTATTATCGGGGCCTTGGCCTCTCGATGATCGAGGACATTGGCCTGACCATCGACGGGGAGCCAGTGGCGCGCGAGGATGTCCGCTTCTCCGTCCGCGGCCGCAGCTGGACGCTGGACGAGATGGAGACGGTCTATGACGATCGCTGGAATTTCGGCGAGAAGGCGACCGTGACGGTGCTGCGTCCGGGCGGGCTGACGCCCGGCGCGCACAAGGTCGATATCGCTGTGCGCATGCGCGTATCCTATCTGCCCTTCGTTCCCACAACGAAGACCGGGCGCGAGCTGCAACTCGCAGCCTGACGGGGGACCGGCATGGCGGCGAACCACGCCGCCATGCCGGAACACCCCCATCCCTGAAAAGGAAGCGGCATGAGCTTGCCCCAGGAACTATGGCTGGCCCCGGCCGCCGTGCAATTGCAGGAAAGCGGCGCCGACTGGATCGATGTCGTGGATGACCAGCCCTGGTCGCAGGGGCGCGGCTCCCATCGCGGCTTCTCGTCGAGCTTCCGCATCCGACCGGACCGCAAGATCTGGTTCCATTTCCCCTTCCAGCTTCCTGCCGGCAGCCTGATCGATCAGGTGTCGCTGCTGTGGGAGGCCGAAGAAGGCGCGATCCTCAGTTGGGTCTGCGTCCATCATGGCGGGATGGAGCGCCAGCATCTGTGCGCGCCCAACCAGCCACTCGTCGGCACACCCGAGCCGTTCGATCCGCCCGAGCTATGGCGGCATTATTATCCGGCGTGCAACCGACTGCGCACCGACCTGCCGATCAGTCCGGCGATCACCACCCGCTTCGGTTTCCAGCTGTGCGTGCAGGCGGATGGCCCCGGCATCGTCCGCTTCTATGGCGCGGGGCTGCGGCTCGCCAACCCCGACGCCTGAGGTGGCGGGCGCCTATTTGCCCGTCGCGCGCAGGAAGGCCGCGCACATGATCGCGAGATCTTCCTTCAGTTCCTCCCAATTGCCCTGATTGGCCGCTTCCGGCGAGGAGCCGAGGCCAAGGAAACGGGCGAGCGTATAATAGATCATGCGAAAGGCATTGCCGACCAGCCGGGCATGATCGGGCCGGCCGAACTCGGATGCATAGCGCATCATCTGCGCCTCCGCCTCCTGCGTCAGCTTTTCCGCCGAGGTCCGTCCGAGCGACGAGATCGTCTCGTCATAGATGGCGCGGAACATGATCGGGCGCAGCACCGGGCTGTAGCTCTTGAGCAGTTCGGCATAGGCCTCCACGAACAGACGCGCAAAATCGTCGAGGCTGGTCGCCTTGTCGCCGATCGCCTGCATCATGTTATCCTGTTCCTCGCCGATCCGGCCGAGGACGCGGCCATGGACCGCGCGGATCAGGTCATCCTTGCTGTCGAAGCGCAGATAGATGGAGCCGATCGACACCTTGCCGGCCTTGGCCACTTCGGTGAGCGTGAAATCGTCATTGCCGCGCTTCACCATCAGCTTCTCGGCGGCCGCCAGCATGCGCTCGTAAGAGGCCCGGCTGCGGCCCTGCTGAGGCACGCGACTGGCCTCCCCCGAACCAGAAATAGAATCATCCTTCGATTTCTCGGTTGACACTGAAGACATAAAGACCCTATCGATAATAAGAACATTGGTTCTAATTGAGATTCATTCTGACGGCTTTGGCCGCCAATGTAAACAAGTCGTCATATGCGCGCCCAAAGGGCAGCCATGGAGGGGAAAAATGCGCTTTTCTGTGTTTCTGAACGCTCGTTCGATGGCGCCCGACGAGGATCGCAAACTGATCCACGACCTGACCGCGCACGCAACCCAGGCGGCCGATCTGGGCTTCGATGCGATCTTCCTGCCCGACCATCATTTCAACGGTTACATGCCGGTCGCGTCCGACAGCTTCATGTTCGCCTCCTATCTGGCGGCGAAGCTGCCGCAGATGCATTTCGGCTTTTCCGTCGTTTCGGTCCCGCTCCATCACCCGGTCCGCTTTGTCGAGCGCATCAATATCCTGGACCAGCTGACCGACGGCAAGCTGCTGGTCGGCGTGGGCAGCGGCACCACGCCCGAGGAAATGATCGGCTTCGGCGTCAACTACAAGGAAGCCGGCGCCATCTCCGAGGCGAACCTCGCCATCGCCGAGCAGCTCTGGGCCAAGCAGATGGAAGACCCGGCGGTCGAGATCGACAATGGTCCGCACAAGGGCCGCGTGCTGCAGCGGATCGCGCCGGCGCAATATTCGTCCGGCCACGCCCGGCTGATGCCGGTCGCGATGAAGGAAACGAGCGCCCGCCGGGCAGCCGAAAATGCCTGGCCCGCCTTCATTCCCGCCTTCACCCCGCCGCAGATCGGCGGCACCGAACCGATGAAGCATGTCGCCAAATATTTCGGCGTCTATCGCCAGATGCTGGACGAGGCCGGCCATTCGCAGGAAGCCATCGCCCGGGCGCTGGATTGGACCACCCACACCTATCAGGTCGTGCATGTCGCCGAAACCGACGAGCAGGCGCGCGAGGAACTGGAAATTATCCTGCGCTCCTATCAGGACGCGATCGAGCGCGAGGCCGCTTTCAACGCCCGCGCGGAATCGGATTCGGCCAACAAGAAGACCGATCGCACCCCCAATGCACTGACCGAGGACTGGATCGGCACATGGTGCCTCCATGGCTCGCCCGAGACCGTCATCGAGCATCTCAAACCCTATGAGGAACTGGGCATCGGCAACATCCTGTGCGGCACCACCACCGGTCCGCTGACCGAGGAGCGGCTGCGCCTGGGCAACCAGACGCTGCGCCTGCTGTCAGACAAGGTCATGCCTGCCTTCAAGGCGAAGGTCGACGCCTGAACCCCAATGCACTGATGAGCGCGGCCCGCAAGAAGGCCGCGCCATTTCGAGGAGTATGGACATGTCCGGTCATCTTGGCGCCCGCCCGAAGCGGATCGTCGGCCTAGGCGGCACGTTCCGCCAGGCATCTTCCAGCGAACGGATCGTGCGTGCGGTCCTGAAGGAATGCGAGCATCTGGGCGCCGAGACGACGATGTTCGACGGCCCGGCCCTCGCCCGCCTGCCTCATTTCAATCCCGAGCATCCCGACCGCACGGCCGAGGAACGCGCGCTGGTCCATGCCATCCGTTCCGCCGATGGCATCGTCATCGGCAGTCCGGGCTATCATGGCGGCTATTCCGGGCTGGTGAAGAATGCGATCGACCTGCTGGAAGATCTGCGCGGCGACAGCCGGGTCTATTTCGACGGTCGTCCGGTCGGCCTGATCGTCACGGCGGCCGGCTGGCAGGCCTGCGGCACCACCCTGTCGGCGCTGCGCGATGTCATCCATGCCATGCGCGGCTGGCCGACGCCGGTTGGGGTCGCGGTCAACTCGGTCGAGCAGCGCCCCTTCGATGCCGACGGCACGCTGTGCGATGAAGGCGTCGCCAATGCGGTCCGCGCACAGGCGCGGCAGATCATGCACTTCGCCATGGAGGGTGCCGCATGTCCGGCCTGACGATCGACCAGCAACTGGCGATGAGTGCCGGCGCCACCATGTGGACCACGGTCGGCTATGCTGAAGCGGGCATCCCGTCGCTGGCGATGGCAGACGGGCCGATGGGCATTGCCAGCGGACGCGTGGACGAACGTGACATTGCCCTGCTCACCCCCTGCCCGACCGCGCTGGGCGCCAGCTGGGACATCGACCTCAACATGCGCGTCGGCACGCTGGTCGGTGGCGAGGCGATCCGCATGGGCGTCGACATGGTCCTTGCCCCCAATGTCAATCTGGCGCGCAGCCCGCTCGCCGGCCGGGCGTTCGAATATTATTCGGAGGAGCCGCTGCTCGCCGGCCTGTTGGGTGCCGCCTGGGCCAGCGGCCTGCAAAGCACCGGCACCGCATCGGTCGCCAAACATCTGGTCTGCAACGACAGCGAGACCGATCGCGATCGGATGAACGCGGTGGTGAGCGAACGCACGCTGCGCGAAATCTATCTCCTTCCCTTCGAACTGTGCGCCGAGGCCGGCGTCGGCGGCATGCTGACCGCCTATAACCGGCTGAACGGCCAATGGTGCGCCGAGCATCATCATGTCATCACGACCATCGTCAAAAGCGAGTGGCGCTTTCCCGGCGTGATGATGAGCGACTGGTTCGGCACCCATTCGACCGTTGCAACGCTGACCGCCGGCCTGGATCTGGAAATGCCGGGGCCGGCCCGCTTCCTGGGCGCGAAGGCGGCCGCCGCGCTGGCCGACGGGCTGATCAGCGGGCAGCGGGTGACGGACGCCGCATCGCGGGTCGCCACCGCCGCCCGCCGCTTCAAGGGTGACAAGCATGTTCCGATCCAGGGCGCAGATGCCCAGGCGCTGCTGGTGGAGGCCGCAGCCGCTGGCTTCGTGATGCTGCGCAACGAACAGGCGATCCTGCCGCTTGAGCCCGGTCGGGACCGCCATATCGCCATCATCGGCCCCAATGCGGCCGCCCCCTGTTACCAGGGTGGCACCTTCGCCAAGATCGCCGTGACGCCGGATGCGGCGCGCCCGCTGGAGGCGATCCAGGCGCGCTATGCCGGCAAGGCGCGGGTCGATTATGAACCCGGTGTCGATCCTCAGCCGCGCCTGCCGTCAATGCCGGTCACGCCTGCCCGCGATCTGGGCGACGGTTATGCCCATGGCATGACGATCGACTATTATGATGGTCCGGCGGACGACGCCCGCCTGATCCACAGCGAGACGCGCGACACCAACTCGCTGGTCTGGTTCGCCGGCGTGCATGACGACATCGCCGCACTCGACCGCCCTGCCCGGATCGTCGCGCGCGGGCTGTTCCGGGCCGAGCATGATGGCGATCACAGCTTCCATCTGGGCGCCACCGGGCCGGTGCGGATGCGTATCGATGGCGTCGACCTGCTGGTGCTGGACGAGGCCATTCCCTCGTCGGACGTGATGGGTAAGCTCAAGAGCGGCGATGCCCGTGATGCCCGCGCATCCCTCAAGGCCGCGCAGAGCTATGCGATCGAGGTCGAGTTCCTCTACCAGCCCGCCCGCGTCCACGGCCTATGGTATGGCATACGCCGCCCCGACACGCCCGAGGCGATGCTGGACCGTGCCGTCGCACTGGCGCAGCAGGCCGATGCCGTCATCCTGATGGTCGGCGAAACGTCCGACGCGAGCGTCGAGAGCAAGGACCGCAGCCACACCAGCCTGCCGGACAATCAACTGGCGCTGATCGATGCCGTGACCGCCGCCAATCCGCGCACCATCATCGTCGCCAATGTCGGCCATGCCTTCGACACGAGTTGGGAGGAGAAAGCGGCAGCGCTGCTGATCGCCTGGTATCCCGGCGAGGCGTTCGGCACCGCGATCGCGCAGGTTCTGGCCGGCGACCGGGAGCCGGGCGGGCGCATGCCGGTCTCGATCGCACGCACCGATGCCGACTATCCCGCCCTGGCCCTGACGCCCGACGAGAAGGGCGACCTGCGCTATGACGAGGGCCGGCGGATCGGCTATCGCGGCATGGCCGATCCGCGCCACACGCTGGGCGCCGGTTTCGGCTATGCGGACATCGCGCTGGACGATGTCGATATCGTCGCCGGCCATGACGGTGGCCTCATCGTCCGTGCCCAGATGCACAACCAGTCCGATCGCGCCGGCAGCGATGTCATCCAGATCTATCGGCGCGAGCCCGAACTGGCGCTGGTCGCCTTTGCCAAGGTCCATCTGGAACCGGGCGAGCGGCGACAACTGGCCATCCCGATCCTGCGCCGCCGCCTGCAATATTGGTGCGATGGCTGGCGCGACATCGCCGCCCCCCGCCTGTTCGCCGGCCGATCGGCCGCGGACGTCGCCTTTGACCTTTCCCTACCCGTTCCGGAGCAGACAGAATGAGCCGCGTCACCGAAATCCGCTATGTCGGCTATGCCGTGCCCGATCTGGAGGCCGAACGCGCCTTTTATGCCGACCAGTGGAAGCTGGTCGCGGCAGGCGAAAAGGATGGCATGGTCCATTTCGCAGCCGATGGCGGCGAGGAAGCCTATGTCGTGCGGCTGCGTGCCGCGGCCGACAAGCGCATCGACGTGATCGCGCTGGCGGCCGACAGCCGGGCCGATGTCGACGCCCTGCATGATCGGATCGCGGCATCGGGCGCGCGGATCATATCCGCCCCGCACGATCTCGACACGCTGGGCGGCGGCTATGGCTTCCGCTTCTTCTCGCCCGACGGCCTGCCGTTCGAGATTTCGAGCGATGTCGCCCGGCGCGCGCCCCGCGCCATCGCGCAATGGGAAGGCGTGCCGCAGCGGATCAGCCATATCGTGCTGCACTCGCCGAACCATCAGGCTCTGGTGCAGTGGTTCTGCGACGTGCTGGGCTTCAAGGTGTCGGACTGGCTGGGCGATTTCATGTGCTTCCTGCGCTGCAACGGCGCGCACCACCGCCTCGCCATCCTGCCCGGACCGCCCTGCCTCAACCATGTCGCCTATGACATGCCGAGCGTCGATGACATGATGGTCGGCATCAACCGGCTGCGGCAGAAGGGCACCGACATTCGCTGGGGACCGGGGCGCCACACGGCCGGGAACAATACGTTCAGCTACTTCACCACGCCGGCAGGCTTTGCGGTCGAATATACGTCCGAGCTGGAATATGTGGATTTCGAGCGCCATGAACCCAAGGTCCATGTGCCCGGCCCCAAGGTGATGGACCAGTGGGGCATCGGCGTCGGCGGCCCCCAGACCATGCCCCATCCCGAGCCCGACAAGGGCCTGTTCCAGGCTGCAGAAGTTTGAGGGGGGAGGCATAAGCCGTGGCACTGTTCGAATATTTCCCCAACTATATCTGGAACCTGTCGGTCGCGATCGCGATGGAATCGGGCGCGCAGCTCGGCGAGATCATCGACATGTGCAAGCCGATCCGCGACGCCGCCGACAGCGGCGCCGATGCGGGCACGCCCATGTTCATGAAGGCCTGGGCTGCGATGGGCGACAAGCTGCTGGAACTGGCGGCGCAGGATGAGGCGCAGGGCCGGCTCTTCTCCGCCTCCAACAAGATGGAACGCGCCGCGCTCTATCTGATCACCGCCGAGCGGATGCAGGGCCATGGCGCGCCGGGCCGGGAGGCGACTTATGCCAAGGCACGCGCAGCCTTTGACCGGTCGACGGTATTGGGCCGGATCAATCGCGAGCGGGTCGAGATACCGCTGGCGACGGGAACAATGCCCGCCCTCTTAACCCGCGCGCAGGGCGAGGGAAGAAAGCCGGTCGTGGTCTTCTGCAACGGGCTCGATAGCTGCAAGGAACTGCTCTACTGGACGCGCCTGCCGCAGGAACTGGCGCGGCGTGGCATTTCCACGCTCTGCGTCGACCAGCCCGGCTCAGGCGAAGCATTGCGGCTCCAGAATCTGCCCGTCGATCCGCACAGCGAAAGCTGGGCCAGCAAGGCGGTCGACTGGCTGGAACAGCAACCCGATGTCGATGGCCGGGCGATCGGCCTGACCGGCATTTCGCTGGGCGGACATTTCGCGCCGCGCGCCGTCGCCTATGAACCGCGCTTTGCCAGCGGCGCGGTCTGGGGCGCCAACCATAATTGGCGCGAAGTGCAGGACAAGCGCATGGCGCGCGAGGGCGAAAACCCCGTCCCCCATTATTGGGCGCATGTCCATTGGGCGTTCGGGGCGAAGGATCAGGCGGACTTCCTGGCCAAATCCGAAGCGATGAACCTCAATGGCCATATGGATCGCATCAAGGTGCCCTTCCTGGTCACCCATGGCGCGCAGGATCGCCAGATCAGTGTCGATTATGCCGACGATCTCTATGATCAGCTCATCAATTCCCCCCGCCGCGAAAAGAGGATCTTCACGCCGCGCGAAGGCGGTGTCGAACATGTCGGCGCGGACAATATGGCCTATGGCCGCGACTGCATCGCCGACTGGTTCGCCGAAACGCTGGGAGGCGAGACCGCATGACCCGCCGCTTCGTCGATCTGTCGATCATGCTGTGCAACGATGTGGTCAGCGACCCGCCGTTTCTGAAGCCCGAAATCACCTATCAGACCCATGCCGACACCGCGCATGAGCTGGCGATGTTCTTCCCCGGCGTCACGGCGCAGGACACGCCCGACGGCGCCGGTTTCGCGGCATCCGAATGGGTGAAGCTGACCACCCATAGCGGCACGCATCTAGACGCGCCCTATCATTTCCATCCGACCATGGACGGCCGCGACGGCGAACCGCAGCGATCGATCACGATCGACGAGGTGCCGCTGGAATGGTGTTTCCAGCCCGGCGTGAAGCTCGACTTCCGCCATTTCCCCGATGGCTATGTCGTCACCGCCACCGATGTCGAAGCGGAACTGGGCCGCATCGGCCACAGCCTCCAGCCGCTCGACATCGTGCTGGTCAACACCGCGGCCGGCACGGCGCTGGGCCAGCCCGATTATGTCAATCGCGGCTGCGGCATGGGATACGAGGCGACCATCTACCTGACCGAGCGGGGCGTGCGCGTCACCGGCACCGATGCCTGGTCCTGGGATGCGCCGTTCAGCTATACCGCGCAGAAGGTGAAGGAAACCGGCGACACCTCGCTGATCTGGGAAGGGCACAAGGCCGGCCGCGACATCGGCTATTGCCACCTGGAAAAGCTGCACAATCTGGAAAGCCTGCCCGGCCATGGCTTCATGGTCAGTTGCTTCCCGCACAAGATCAAGGGCGCGTCGGCCGGCTGGACCCGCGCGGTCGCAATCTTCGAGGAATAGAGATGAGCCTTGCCACCCTCAGCAACGGCCAGCCGGACGGCTGCCTGATCGTCGTCTCCCGCGATGCGCGTCGCTGCCTGCCTGCGGACGGCATTGCTGACACGCTGCAGCAGGCGATCGAGCGATGGGACAGCGTCGAACCGGCGCTGCGCCGGCTGGCCGACCGGCTGGAACAGGGGGAAGGCGATGTGCTGGACGAAAGCCGGCTGCTCGCCCCCCTGCCCCGCGCCTGGCAATGGCTCGACGGTTCCGCTTTCCCGCAGCATGGCGAGCTGATGCAGAAGGCGTTCAACCTGCCGCCGATCGAGACCGACCGGCCGCTCATGTATCAGGGCCTGTCCGATCGCTTCCTGTCCGGAACGCAGGATGTGCGACTTCCCAGCGAAGCTGACGGGATCGATTTCGAGGGCGAGTTCGGCGTCATTACCGATGCCGTGCCGATGGGCACCAGCGCACAGGACGCGCTATCGCATATCAAGCTGGTCCTGCTCATCAACGACTGGTCGCTGCGCGCGATCGCGCCGATCGAGATGAAGACCGGGTTCGGCTGGGTTCAGGCCAAGCCGGCTTGTTCAGTGGCGCCCTTTGCGGTCACGCCCGATGAACTGGGCGAGGCCTGGCAGGACGGCCGCGTCCACCTTCCGCTGGAGGTTCATGTCAACGGCGCCTGGTTCGGAAATCCCCATGGCGGCGAAATGGCATTCGGCTTTCACGAGCTTGTCGCCCATGCCGCCCGCACGCGCGATCTGGTTGCAGGCACCATCATCGGGTCGGGCACCGTGTCCAATGCCGATTATGCAACGCTCGGCTCCTGCTGCATCTCCGAACGCCGCGCGATCGAGATGATCGAGCAAGGTAAACCCCAAACATCTTTCCTCAGATTCGGCGATCGCGTTTCGCTTGTCGCATCTGGAAACAAGAAATCCCCTTTCGGCAGCATCAGCCAACAGATCGTCGCCGCCAATTTCTGATTCCCCAATTTTCATGCGATCCGGGTTTCTTTGATCGAACCAATTTTGTCAGGATCGGGCGTTGACGGGAGATGACTTGAATGGCCAACGTTGGTCGAGAGCTGTTGAACCGGAACGTCCGGAACTGGTCAACGAAAGTTGACGGCTGAGTGGGTCGTGTCCCACGGGGTGGTGTAGGAACCGTCGATCCGCAGTAGGATCAGGTTCGGGTCAGGCAGCCAGAGCTGGCAGGCTGACAATGGGGTTATGGCTTACCGAGCCGAGGGTTTCCAGCGTCATGTAACGGCGTGACACCGCCCACTCATCATTCTGTTCCAGCATGAGTGCTCCGACGAGGCGGACGACGGCGGCGTCATTCGGAAAGATGCCGATGACATCGGCCCTTCGCTTGATCTCCTTGTTCACCCTTTCCAGCGGGTTGGTCGACGCGATCTGCGCCCAGTGCTCCTTCGGGAAGGTCATGTAGGCAAGCACGTCCTCGCGCGATCCGGCCATCATGTCGGCCAGCTTCGGGAACTTCTCGCGCAGGGCATCGGCGACCTGTTCCCATTGCTGGTGAGCCGCTTCAGCCGTTTCCTGCGCAAAGATCGTCTTGATCATGGCGATGACTGCCGGTCGCTGCTTGGGCGCGGCATGTGCCAGCGCATTGCGCATCCAGTGGACCCGGCAGCGTTGCTGGCTCGCGGCGAACACCTTGCTGGCGGCGGCGCGCAACCCCTTGTGGTCGTCCGCGATGACCAGCTTTACCCCGCGAAGTCCCCGGTCGGCGAGCGAGCGCAGGAAGGCTTTCCAGAAGGGTTCCGCTTCTGAAGGGCCGGTGGCAACGCCCAGAACCTCGCGCCGACCATCGGTGTTGACGCCGACGGCGATTATCGCCGCCGTCGAGACGATCCGCCCGCCCTCGCGGACCTTGAGGTAGGTGGCGTCGATCCACAGGTAGGGCCACTCGCCCTCGATCGGCCGCTGCAGGAAGGCGTTCACCCGTTCGTCGATCTCGGCCACCAGACGGCTCACCTGGCTCTTCGAGACGCCGCTGGCGCCCATCGCCTTGACCAGATCGTCGACCGAGCGAGTCGAGACACCGTGGACGTAGGCTTCCTGGATCACCGCCGCCAACGCCTTCTCAGCCGTGCGGCGTGGCTCAAGGAAGCTCGGGAAGTAACTGCCCTTCCTGAGCTTGGGGATCGCCAGCTCGATCCGGCCGGCCCGAGTGTCCCAGCCCCGTTCGCGATAGCCGTTGCGGTGGTTGAGCCGCGCCGGGCTGCGACTGCCCGCAGCCGCACCCGTTCTGGCCTCAATCTCCAGATCCATCATGCGCTCGGCGGCAAATGCCAGCATATCGCGCACCAAATCGCTGTCTGCCCCTTGCTCAATCAGCTCAACAAGGGCCATTCTGTCGTCGGTCATCGTCTTCTTCTCCAGGTTCGAGTTCGCATCCGAACCCTACCAGAAGATCGACGGTGGCCACCCTCTCAGAGAAACCTTCCTACACCACCCCGTGGGACACGACCGCTGAGTGTTTCATAAGGGTCGGAATCTCCCTCCCCGAAAGTCGGATACATAGGTTCTCGTTCAGCTCGGCCACAGCGTTGATTTTGCAATGCCGATCCCGAGTGGCGCCCAGCTTGTTGATGAGAGCGGTGCACATGTCATAAGCATTGCCGATGTTCGACCATGCTCAACTCCGTTCATTCCTGATCCTGGGGCAGCTAAGGCATTTCGGGCAAGCGGCGCGCGAATTGCTGATTACCCAACCGGCGCTGACCCGCCGGATCCAACAGTTAGAAAGCGATGTCGGCGTCCCGTTGTTCCACCGCGAAGGCCGGAGGATCACCCTGACGGCCGCAGGCATCGCATTTCTTCCCAAGGTGCAGTTACTGTTGGCCGACATGGAAGAGGCGAGACGGTCGGCGCAAAAGGCTGCCGGGACATTGGCAGGTACGATCACCGTGGGTTTCGACGGGGCCGCATCCTACACGCTCATTCCGCGCCTCATTCAACGGACGATCCGGGACTGGCCTGGAGTAGCCTTCAAATTTGTCGAGCTGAGTTCTTCGGAGCAAATGCGAGAGGTGGCGTTCCACCGACTGGATATTGGCTTCGTGCGGCCGCTCCCGCACGAAGCGGACATCGTCAATCAATGCATATTCAGCGAACCGCTGGCCCTTGCCGTGCCTGCTGGTCACCGACTGGCCGTCAAGCGCAAATTGAAAATCGCCGATTTGGACGATGAGGCGTTTGTCGGATATTCCGAGGCCGGCCTCTACTTGCGGGACCTGATCGCCGGGATATTGGATCGTGCAGGCGCAGTGCCGCGGGTCATCCAGAGCATGAAGAGAACGCATTCCATTCTGGCGCTCGTCAGTACCGGAATGGGGGTGGCGATCGTGCCCGCCGGCAGCGCCAGCGCGTCGTTTGACAATATCGTCTTCAAGTCCTTGTCCCTCGATGAGCGGGCGGAATGGCATGCCTGCCGCCATGTCCGTCCGACCAACGCGCTCACGCAGCCCTTAATCGAACTTCTGGGGACCTGAGTGCCTGAAATCCGATGCAATTATTGCATCGATCCGATGAAAATTCGCGTTTGGACCGGCTGCTTTGTGCGCTTTAGCTCTTGGATCATTCGATCACAGGAGAGCCTTGCATGTTTGAAAAGCGCATCATTCCCGCCAACCCCCTACAGGCAGGATTTCCTGCTGATGCAGCCACGCTGGACCGGATAAAGTCGGTAAAGGTCAGCCTGGCGTTCTTGCCGCTCAAGCGCCCGATCAGCGATGCCAAGGTGCTGACCGGCCGCCAGAAGCCGCTGACCGAGGTTGCGTTCCTGTTCGCCGAAATCGAAACCGAAGGCGGATATTCGGGGCTTGGCATCAGCTATTCCAAGCGAGCAGGTGGCCCTGGCCTTTACGCCCATGCGCGTGAAATTGCTGGAAATCTGATTGGCGAGGATCCCAGCGACATCGCCCGGCTTTGGACAAAACTGGCCTGGGCCGGGGCGTCGGTCGGCCGTAGCGGTCTGGCCACCCAAGCGATCGCAGCGTTCGACATCGCGCTGTGGGACATGAAGGCGAAGCGCGCCGGACTGCCGCTGGCCAAGCTGATCGGCGCCCACAAGGATACGGTCCGCTGCTACAACACATCGGGCGGTTTCCTGTCCTCACCGATCGAGGAGGTCCTGGAAAACTGCCAGGCTTCGGTTGCTTCCGGCATTGGCGGCATCAAGCTCAAGGTCGGCCAGCCCGACCCGATGGAGGATCTTCGCCGGGTTGCCGCGGTTCGCGAGCAACTGGGCGATTTTCCGCTCATGGTGGATGCGAACCAGCAATGGGACCGCCCGACTGCGCTGCGCATCGGGCGCATCATGGAACAGTTCAACCTCGTCTGGATTGAAGAGCCGCTCGACGCCTATGATGCGCAGGGCCATGCCCAGCTTGCCGCAGCCCTGGATACGCCGATCGCGTCCGGGGAGATGCTGTCATCAGCGCAGGAGCATCTCGAACTGGTGCAGCTCGATGCGGTCGATTTCATCCAGCCCGACGCGCCCCGCGTGGGCGGCATCACCCAGTTCCTCAAGATCATGACGATGGCTGAGCAGAAGCATATGAAGCTTGCGCCGCATTTCTTCATGGAACTGCATATCCACCTTGCGGCGGCCTATCCGCATGATAGCTGGGTCGAGCATTTCGACTGGCTGGAGCCGCTTTTCAACGAGCGGCTGGAACTCAAGGATGGGCGCATGGTCGTGCCGCCGCGTCCGGGTATCGGCATTTCGCTGAGCGATCAGGCCCATGCCTGGACGGTGTCGAGCGAAACCATCACCGCCTGAACGCAAAAGGGGCTGGCTTCGTGTAAAGCCAGCCCCTTTTACACAGGCATTTCTCAATCAGGCCGTCGGCAGCCACAGGGGGGCAGCGACAAGCTGAAGGGCCTTGATGATGGCGGCAAGCATGATGAAACTCCTTGGACGGCGACAAGCCGCTTCACGGAGCGTGCATCTAGACCTGGTGGCCGCTTTCGCAACTGCGAACAAGGTTCCGCCGGTTGCGGCGGGCGCAACCATGTCTTTTCAGACGGGCGTGTCCAGGGGGGCGTTTGCGAGAAAATTGGCGATATTGCGCAGGACCAGATCGGCCATCGCCACGCGTGTTTCGATCGTCGCGCTGGCCTGATGGGGCTGCAGAACAACGGTATCGAGGGCGATGAGGCGCGTGGGCACATGAGGTTCGCTTGCAAAAACATCGAGGCCAGCGCCGGCAATCCGGCCCTGTTCGAGGGCGTCGATCAGTGCGGTCTCGTCGACGGTTGAACCGCGCCCGATATTGATGAGAAAGCCATCCGGGCCCAGCGCATCCAGCACCGCGCCGTCGACCAGGCACTCGCCTCCGCCAGACGCTGCGATGATCATGGCGTCGCATTCTCGGGCCAGATCAGCTGGGCTGTCACGATAGGCATAGGGACAATCGGGCAGCGACCGGCGGTTGTGATAGGAAATATCGCAGCCAAAGCCTTCCAGCCTGCGTGCGATTGCGCCACCGATCCTGCCCAGGCCCAATATACCTATTCGCATGCCGCTGACGCGCCGGCCCGATGGGCTGGTCCAGCCGCCCCGGCGCACCGTTGCATCATTGAGCATCGCCCGCCGGGCCGTCGACAGCAGCAGCAGGACCGCCATGTCCGCGACATCGTCTGTCAGCACGTCTGGCGTGTTCGTGACAGCTATGCCGCGCCGGCGGGCATGGTCGAGGTCGACGGCGTCCACTCCCACGCCGTGGACGGCAATCAGGCGCAAGGCCGGTAATGCATCCATGATCGATGCGTCGGCCCCTGCGACGCCGGTGGTCACCAATATGGGGGCTTCCATGCGGATCGCGTGTGGAAGCTCGTCTAGCCTGTGGATAGCATGGCGCGCCGACAGCCCCTCATGCAGCCAGGGTGACAGCGAACCATTGGTGACGACAGGGACCATGGCGGCCATTCCTTTCTCAGAAGCTGACTTGGGTTCTGGCGCCCAGCAATATGGCATTGCGTTCACCCGGATCGCCCCGCGGCTGGAAGATGAACTGGATGTCGGGTTGGATCGTGAAACCTGGCAGAACGCCGATGCCATAATAGGCTTCAGCCACATATTCGGCGGTGCGGACGGGCTGATGGCCAAGGCCGTTATCGTTGATATATCGGGCCGCATCGGTGATCCGGTCGTTCACGCGGCCGCGGCCGAATGCCAGGCCAAGCTCGTCACGCGGGCGGCCGGGTATGAGGCCGGTATAGCTTAGGCCCATTGCGATCGCGCTGTTGTTGGGCGTGGATTGTTCAGACAGGAAGGAACCGTTGAGGAAGATGTCGAGCCGCCCCGATCCGTCGGCGGCTGCCTTGCGGACGGTCTGTCGGGCATTGAAATAGGCGCCCCATTCATTGTGGCGGATCAGCGGCGTGCCGCCATAGACGGCTCGAAGCTGATGATCGCTGTTGAGGATAGGGTCATTCATGTCGGCGTTGGAGTAGAATAGACCAATGGCATAGTTGCCGGCCTTGCCGTCGAAGCGCGGGGTATAATTGATCTCGAACGGCGCAACGATGCCCGTCGCGCCTTTCCAGCCGATATAGAAGTTGCGCTCCATATTGAGATTCTTGGGATTATATTGGTAGACCGCGCCCTTGACCGTCACGTCCTTGCGCACGGCATATTGCAACCTTGCGGCCCACATGCTGACCGGGCTGGTGGGCCAGATGGTCGAGTTGGAACGTGTGTTCTCGCCAAGGCAGAAATAGCCGCTGATGAAGTCGCAGCGGCCCGGATTGAAATCCTCGTTGAGGAACATGCGGCCAAGTTTCACGTCGAGCTTGCCGATCTTCGTGCGATACCAGAGCTGGCTGATGCGAAAGGTTTCGCCGCGCCCCTGGATCGACATGGGATTGACCAGGGCATTGATGCCGCTTTTCTGGTTGAAGCTCTCACCATAGCGCTTGACGATGCCCAGTTGGAATGTCCCCGGCAGGTCGGCGATCTTGTCGAGGTCGAAGCGCAGGCCTGCGACGAACTGCCCCGCGTTCATGAACTTTGATTGGGTGCCGCCGCGGACATTGGTGACGGTGTGGGCGGTGTAGACCAGGCTCGGTATGATGCCGGCATCGACAAGCGTGCTGCGCAGGCCACCCCAGTCGCCCAATAGCCGGCCGCGACCGCCGCCGTCCTCGCCACCGCCTTCACTCGCCGCTCGCGGCTTTTCGGGCGGCGCCGGCAATGTGGGGGAGGAAGTTGCGGCGGGTTGCGGCGGGACATCCTTCGCTTCAGTGGCGGCTTCCGCCGCGCCTGCGCCCATCAGGAGCAGGGGGATAAGGGAAATGCTCATAAACCTCTCCGCCGCGCCTCTTGCGGCCATGCATCCCCGTCCACCCGGATCGCATTGGATCCGGGCGCGGGATTGTCTTTCTTGTGGAGGCTGCTGGCTGGACCCGCCTTAGCGGACCAGGCAGGGCTTCTTGTTGTCAAAGGTCCAGTTCGGGACCAGATATTGCATCGCCATCGCGTCGTCGCGCGCGCCCAGGCCATATTTTTTGTAGAGTTGATGGGCTGCCTCGACCGCATCCATGTCGAGTTCGATCCCGAGGCCCGGTCGTTCAGGAACCGCAACCAGGCCACCCTCGATCTTGAGGGGCTCTCGGGTCAGGTTCTGGCCGTCCTGCCAGATCCAGTGCGTGTCGATCGCCGTCACCTTGCCGGGCGCTGCTGCGCCGACATGGGTGAACATGGCGAGCGAAATGTCGAAATGATTGTTGGAGTGCGACCCCCAGGTCAGGCCCCAGTCGCGGCAGGTCTGTGCGACCCGGACCGAGCCCTGCATCGTCCAGAAGTGTGGATCGGCAAGTGGAATGTCGACAGACTGGAGCGCCAGAGCATGCGCCATCTGCCGCCAATCGGTCGCGATCATGTTGGTTGCCGTGGGCAGGCCGGTTGCGCGGCGGAATTCGGCCATGATTTCGCGACCCGAATAGCCATTTTCGGCGCCGCAAGGGTCTTCCGCATAGGCCAGCACATCGCCGCGTCCCTTGCAAAGGCGGACTGCCTCTTCCAGGCTCCAGGCGCCGTTGGGATCCAGCGTCACCCGGGCATCGGGGAACCGGCGAGCGATGGCGGTCACTGCTTCGATTTCCTCGTCGCCGGACAGGACGCCGCCCTTCAGCTTGAAATCCTTGAAGCCATAGCGCTCATAGGCGGCCTCAGCGAAGCGACGGATGCTCTCGGGGGTCAGGGCCTCTTCATGGCGCAGTCGCGTCCAGTCGTCAGTGGCGCCTGATCCGTCGCCATAGGGCAGATCGGTCTTGTTGCGATCGCCCACGAAGAAGAGATAGCCCAGCATCTCGACCTTGTCGCGCTGTTGCCCTTCGCCGAGCAGGGCGGCAACCGGGACGCCCAGATGCTGGCCAAGAAGGTCGAGCATCGCGCTTTCGACGGCGGTCACGGCATGAATGGTCGTGCGCAGGTCAAAGGTTTGCAGGCCACGGCCGCCTGAATCCCGGTCGGCAAAGGTCGTGCGCATGACGTTGAGTATATTGGCATAGGTGCCGATACCCTTGCCCACGATCAGTTCGCGGGCATCCTCCAGCGTCTGGCGAATTTTCTCGCCGCCCGGAACTTCGCCAACGCCGCTATTGCCGGCATTGTCGGTCAGGATCACGATGTTGCGGGTGAAGAAGGGGGCATGGGCGCCGGAAAGGTTCAGCAGCATGCTGTCGCGCCCGGCGACGGGGATCACCTTCATGTCGGTGACGACAGGGGCGCCGCTGAAGGTGTGAGCGGGGAAAATTGTGTCAAGCATGGTCATCTCTCAGGCGTGCTTTGCAGAGGGAAGGGAAGCGTCGCTCGCCTTCTGTTCCGGCAGGGTTACGGTGAAGCGCTTGATCGGTCCGACGATGAACAGATAGCTCACGATCGCCATGATCGAATGCGCGGCGACGAAAACAAGGGCCAGGTCAAAAGACCCGGTGGCGTCGAGAATATAACCGATGACGATCGGCGTGGTGATGCCGGCGATATTGCCGAACATGTTGAAGATGCCTGCGGCCAGCCCCGTGACGGCCCGCGGCGCTGCGTCCGACATGATCGCCCAGCCCAGTGCGCCGACGCCCTTGCCGAAGAAGGACAGGGCCATGAGACCGATGACGAGGGTCAGGTTGTCGGTGAAGTTGCACAGGACGATCGACGTGGCGCAGGCCATGCCCAGAACAACCGGCAGCTTGCGTGCAAAGGTCACGCTCTTGCCGCTGGCGATGAGCCGGTCGGACAGCACGCCGCCGATCACGCCGCCGACAACGCCGGCAATGGCGGGGATGGCTGCACCGAAACCGGCCGCTGTGTAGGAGAGGCCACGCCCCTGCACAAGATAGACCGGGAACCAGGTCGAGAAGAAGAAGGTCAGCGCCGTGATGCAATATTGGCCGATATAGATGCCCATGAGCATGCGGTTGGTCAGCAACTGGCCGACGATGTTCCAGCTGAAAGGCTGTTTGGGCGCCGTGGCGGCGGCATCGAGCTGAACCTGCGCACCATTGGCTTCGATAAAGTCGAACTCCGTCCTGGTAATGCGCGGATGGCGTGCCGGCGCATGGACGACGGTTGCAAAGATCAGCGCGCCTACGAAACCCACGCTGCCCATCACGAAGAAGACATAGTGCCAGCTATAGGTGTCGACGATCCAGCCCATTAGTGGTGCGAAGAAGATCAGGGCTGCATATTGGGCTGTGTTGAAGATCGCGCTTGCCGTGCCGCGCTCGCGGTCGGGGAACCAGGCGGCAACAAGGCGGGCGTTGGCGGGGAAAGAGGGAGCCTCGGCCGCACCAAGGGCAAGGCGCAGGATGAAGAGCGCGATCACGGCGGAGCCGGGGGCGAGATAGGAAGCGAAACCAGAAGCGAAGGTGCAGGTCGACCAGCCCAGGATCGCGAATATATACATTTTGCGAGATCCGAAGCGATCGAGCAGCGCGCCGCCGGGGATTTGTGCGACCACATAGCTCCAGGCAAAGGCGGAGAAGATATAGCCCAGCTCCGTCGAGGTGATGCCCAGCTCACCCTTCAGGGCCGGACCCGCAATCGACATGGCCGATCGATCCGCGAAGTTGATTGTCGTCAGCAGAAACAGCATGGCGACGATCCAGTAGCGGACATGGCTGTTGCCAGGCCGTGTGGGACGTGAACTCTTTTCCATTTGCCTCTCCATTATGCCTCTATGCGCCCGTCCTTGTCGCGGGCGTTCAGTCCCGGCCCATCATTCCGTCCGACATCCGCCACAGTCCGAGCGGATTGTCGGCGCGCAGCGCTTCTGGAAGCAGGGATTGCGGCATGTCTTGATAACAGACCGGACGCAGGAAACGCCGGATCGCCAGCGTGCCGACCGATGTGGTTCGACTGTCGGACGTCGCCGGGAAGGGGCCGCCATGCACCATCGCATGGCTCACTTCGACACCGGTGCCGAAACCATTGACGAGGATGCGTCCTGCCTTTTCCTCCATCACCGGCAGCAGGGTTGCGACCGCATCATGATCGCTTTCCTCCATGTGGATGGAAATGGTCAGTTGGCCTTCAATATCCACAAGCAGGTCGCGCAACTGATCGACATCGCGAACGCGCGTCATGAGCGAGGTCGCGCCGAAAATCTCGTGCAGCAGCCCAGGCTCTGAGCCGATGCTGTCGGCCTTGACCTCGAACAGCCCGGTCCTTGCCTGGTTGGGGCCGGTCGGCTGCGCCCCGCGAACCAGCGTCGTCACATCCTCATGCCCTGCCAGAGCCTCCACGCCCCTGTCATAGGCGGCGTGGATCGACGGGGTCAGCATGGTCTGTGCGGCCCCACCATCGATAGCTGCGCAGGCGCCCTTCACGAAATTCGCGACATCAGGCGTATCGATTGCGATGACAAAGCCCGGATTGGTGCAGAACTGGCCAGCGCCCAGTTGCAGCGCGCCCGCAAAGCTCTTGCCGATTTCCTCGCCCCGCGCAGCGAGCGCTCCGGGGAAAAGCAGGACGGGATTGATGCTCGACATTTCGGCATAGACGGGGATCGGCTCTTTCCGCGCGGCCGCGATCTGCATCAGGGCGACACCGCCGCCGCGCGATCCGGTAAATCCCACGGCCTTGATCCGTGGATCGGCGACCAGGGCGGCGCCGACATCCCCGCCAGTGCCGAACAGCATCGAGAAAACGCCTTCAGGCAGGCCGGATGCCTCGATGGCAGTGCGAATGGCCGAGGCGACCAGCGCCGAGGTGCCCGGATGGGCCGAATGGGCCTTGACCACTACCGGGCAGCCGGCCGCCAGGGCGGATGCCGTGTCACCGCCGGCGCCGGAAAAGGCGAGCGGGAAGTTGGAGACGCCAAACACGGCCACCGGGCCGATGGCAATGTTGCGCAGGCGCAGGTCCGGCCGCGCCATCGGCAGGCGATCGGGCTGTGCCGGGTCGATGCGGACATCGAGGAAATCACCGGCGCGCACTACCTGGGCGAAAAGGCGCAACTGGCCACAGGTCCGGCCGCGTTCGCCTTCAAGCCGTGCTCGGGGCAGGCCGCTTTCGGCCATAACCCGTTCGATCAGCGCATCGCCGAGCGCCAAGATCTCATCGGCAATCGACTCTAGGAAGCGCGCCCGCACTTCCAGCGACGTCTCACGATAAGTGGGGAACGCCTCTGCCGCGAGGGCGCAGGCACGCGCGACATCGGACGGGGTGGCCCCGGCAAAGCCGGGGTCCATGTTCTCGCCGGTCGCCGGGTTGACGGCGTGGATCATCGGACCGGTGCCATGGAAGGCGCCGGCGCCGATGATCATCTCACCGGTCGGATGTCTCGCTTCAAGCAGCACGGCGCGCCTCGACGAAGGGGGCGTTGGCCTTTGCGATCAGGGCATCCAGTTCGGCCTGTTCGGCTTCGTTGAGATCGACCAGCGGCAGTCGCACCGGGCCGGCCGGCCGACCGACGGACTTCAATCCCGCCTTGACGATCGAGACGGCATAGCCGCGCTGCTTGTCGCGGATATTGAGATAGGGGAAGACGAATTCATTGAGCATGCGGACGGCCGTCGCATTGTCCTTCGCGCGGACCGCCTTGTAGAAGGCCACCGCCCATTCCGGCATGAAATTGTAGATGGCCGAGGAATAGGTCGTCACACCCATTTCCAGATAGGGCATAGCGAAGGTTTCGGCCGTAGGCAGGCCGCCGACATAAGTGAGCCGATCGCCGAGCTTGGCATAGACCTTCATCATCAGTTCCAGATCGCCGACGCCATCCTTGAAACCGACAAGATTGGGGCAACGGTCCGCAACCCGTGCCAGGGCATCCTCGCGGATGATCGCATTGGCGCGGTTATAATGGATGACGCCGATCGAAACCGACTTGCAGACCGCCTCGATATGGGCAGCCACGCCTTCCTGCGGCGTCTCGGTGAGATAGGGGGGCAGAAGCAGGATGCCGTCGGCGCCCGCCCGTTCGGCAGCCTGGGCCAACTCGATGGCCGTCTGCGTGCCATAGCCGGCGCCAGCGATCACGGGCACCTTGCCGGCCGTTTCTTCCACGGACGCACGCACGACCTGATCGACCTCGGATGGCGTCAGCGAGAAGAATTCACCGGTGCCGCCAGCGGCGAACAGGGCGGCGACCTCATGGTCGAGCATCCAGGCGCAATGATCGCGGAAAGCCTTTTCGTCGACCCGGTTCTCGGCATCGAAATGGGTTACCGGGAAAGTCAGCAGGCCAGCGCCGATCGTCCGGGCCATTTCTTGCGGGGTCATTTTGCTCATCGGGAAATCCTTCTTCATTCGGTCGAGGTCTGGTCGGTCCCGGCAGTCGAAGAAGACGGATGTCGCATGATCCTCGTCCCGTTCGGCTGCCGACTTGCGTGTCTGGCTTGGGACATGGGCTAGCGCCTGGCATCGATGTTGGCTAAGCTAAAAATTGTTGTCAGCGATACAGGTTTTGAATTGATGTTTGAGATGAGCCAGCTTCGGTGCTTCGTCGCGGTCGCCGAACATCTGCATTTTGGCCAGGCCGCGCAGCATCTGAACATGACCCAGCCACCGCTCAGCCGGCAGATCCAATTGCTGGAGCGCGAGGTGGGGGTACCGCTGCTCGAACGAAACAGCAGAGCGGTCAGGTTGACCCCGGCCGGACGTGTTTTCCTGCCCGAAGCGCAGCGTATTCTTCGTCTCAGCGAGAGTGCGATGCGATGGACGCAACGGGTCTGGCGCGGCGAAGCCGGCACGTTGCGGATTGGTTTCACCGCAGCTTCGGGCTATGGGATGCTACCCGACCTCATGCTGAAATTGAAGGCGCTCATGCCTGACGTGGACATCGTTCTGCGAGAAATGGTGTCGGCTGCGCAGATCGAAGCGCTGAACAGCGGCATTCTCGACATCGGCTTCATTCGCCCGCCAGTCGACACACGCCGCTTTGCCTTTCGGGAATATCTGTCCGAACCGTTGATCGCGGCACTGCCTGCAGGACACCGCCTCCTGGAGAAATCAGACATTGCGCTGGCCGACCTCGATGAGCAGCCTTTCATCATGTATTCGCCCGACGCCGCGCGCTATTTCCACGACATACTGACGGCTCTTTTCGATCAGGCCCAGATTGCGCCGCGCATCGCGCATCAGGTTGGCCAGATGCATTCGATGCTGGCCCTTGTCGATGCGGGCTTCGGCATGGCTCTGGTTCCGGAGGTGGCGGCACGCCTGCGTTTTCCGAACGTTGTCTTCCGGCCGATGCCTTCGATTACAGAGTGGCCAGCCAAGCTGAACTTGATCTGGCGACCCGATAATGAAAACCCCGCGCTTGCATGCTTTGTCGAAAGCATAGATGGAATTCGGCTAGACGCTAAGCCACCGATTTTTTGATGGAAATTTGTATTTCCTTATTTTCTGATGTGGAAAAATAGCAGGAATGATCTGCCCGCCCGCATTGCAGGAGGTCTTATTCTTTAAAATTTGCTCGAAAACCTGTTGTCCTCATGCGTCCAGCATGGAAAAGCAGGCAGGCTGCACTTGAGAATCGAAGTTCTGTGGTTGAGCCTCCCGAATGGGTCGCTAGTGGAAAATACTTCTGCCTTTCATTCAGAAAGCGTCTGGTTTCTAGGATGGGATCAACGGGTGGCGGTAACACATGCTTGGAAACGCTCTGCGGGCGTTTGATATTCGAGCGTTTTCCTTGGCCGTTCGTTGAGTTGCCGTGCAACGGCACTCAGCTTGGCCTGGCTGTATAGCGACAGATCGGTTCCTCTGGGGAAATATTGTCGCAGCAGGCGGTTGGTGTTTTCGTTGGAGCCGCGCTGCCAAGGCGATTGCGGGTCGCGGAAATAGACTTCGACATCGGTAGCCAGTGAGAGGCGCGGATGATCGGCCAGTTATTTGCCGCGGTCCCAGGTGAGCGACTTGTAGAGTTCGCGCGGCAGCCGCTGCGTCTGCCTGATCAGCGCCGACACGACGCCCTCGTATCCTTGTTGGCGACCTTGACCAGCATCACATAGCGCGAATGCCGTTCGACCAGCGTGGCGATGTAGTGTTCTTCGTGCCTCCGATCAGGTCGCCTTCCCAGTGGCCGGGAATGGCGCGGTCCTCGACCTGCGGATGGTGCGCCGGGCGCGCAGATGCTCCAGCAGTTCCTTCTTCAGATCCCCGCGTGCCTGTATGTACAGGCTTCTGTAGATGGCCTCGTGCGACACCTGCCTGTGCGGCTCCTTGGGAAAGCTGCGCCTGAGCCACCCCCCAATCTGTTCCGGTGACCATTTGCGGCGCAGCTTGGCCGTTACTGCCTGTGCCAGCGAAGGCGAGCAAGCCAGCTTGCGGGGCTTGGGCAGCAGGGCACGATCCCATGCCGCCTGATCGGACGCCGTCGCCCGATACCGTGCAACATCGCCATTACGCCTGACTTTGCGACTGATCGTCGAGGGCGAGCGACCCAGTCGCCGTGCTATCGCACGCAAGGGTTCACTGACGCTCAGGCGCCGCGATATCTCGTCCCGCTCGGCAAGGCTCAGCGCACGACTGCCACGCTTGCGATCGGCGGGCCGGATGCCGCCGGTCGGCGAAATCACCGAAAATGCCGACGATGACTCTCGATCAAAGCTTCGCCCGATCGAACTCATCGCTTCCCCGCGCTGCCAGCGATCCCATATCTCCGCTCGCTGGCTGACCGTGTAATAGATCCGACGACGCTGCTTCATCGCGACACTCCATCTTCCTCAAAAGATTAAAGTGTTGCCGCCACCCGTTGATCCCACCAGCTTCATCCATCAATAATTTGCTCAGAAAATTGCCGGGAGATGATTGCCTTGCCAGAGTTGAGCGCCGCCAGGAAGCGGGTGCGCCATGCAGAGCCGCCGATGGTGCGGCTTATCCGCGCTGCCGAAACATTGTTCGCGGCGCGCGGCATCGATGCCGTGTCGATGCGCGAGATTGCCACGGCCGCCCGCTGTGGTGACACCAATGCCGTCACCTATTATTTCGGATCGAAGGACGGGCTGCTCGCCGCCGTCTTCGGCGCTCGCGTGGAGCAGATGGATCCGGTGCGCGGCCGGATGCTGGAACAGGCGGAAGCGAGCGGTCATCTGGGCGATCCGATGGCATTGCTGGGCATATTGCTGTTGCCGCAGCTCGACCTGAAGGACGAATCAGGCGCCCATCCCTATGCCCATTTCCTGCTGCATTTCGCGACCCAATATTGGTCGCTGACCTCCAGCCTGTTCGCAGCAGTCGAAGACAGGGCGCAGAACCTTTTCCGGGTGATCGGCCATCTGCGCGCGCTGATGGAGGGGGTGCATCCCGACGTCGCGCGCAACCGCATCCTGCTATGCAACATGATGCTGCAGAGCCTGCTGGTCCGCTGGGACCATATGCCGTCCGAGGATCGCACCGTGCCGCTGGAGGCGCATGTCCGCGACGTGATGATGAGCGCGCGCGCCAGCCTGCTGGCCCCGCCGGGCGAAGCCGAACTGCCGGTGTCGGTGGAGGCCTGGCTGGCGCGCTATTGCTAGAGCATTTTGAAGTCAGCTGGCACAGCGGACGGCTCGCAAAATGCGAAAAGCAAAGGTACCCTAGGGCAGGCTGATATCCACTCGCTCGATCGTCCCGGTGAAGTGGCCGCTGGCCACATCATAGGCAGGATCGACCGGGCTGATACTGTCCTGGCCGACCTCGAAATCCTCGGTGTGCGACACGACGAGCGCGAAGGCGCGGTCGATCCGGCCGCGCGCGACCTCTTTGCCATCCACCAGCAGCGTGGCGGTGGCGCCACTGGTCGGTGCTTCCTGGTCCATGACGAAGCGCAGGCCGATATCGTGCCGCCCCGCAGTCAGGGGCGCGGTGCCGGCAATCCGGCTCATATGGGCCGGGGTCAGATTATAGGTGAAGCTGGGTCGCCCCTTGTCCAGGAACAGGCTGTAGCCGCCGAAGCGGCCACCATGCACGGCGATAACACCCTGGCCGCCATCGGCCGGCACGCTCACCTGCGCGCGGATGGTGAAGGAATGGCCGACCAGGCCCGGCGCTGCGCTCTCTGGAATAGGACCGATCGGGCCATGATAGGTGAAGTGGGCGCGCCCGGCATTATGGTCGGGCCGGCCCTTCTGCCCGCCTTCGCTGCCATGGATCGGCAGGATGCCGGCGGTCGCCGCTTCGGCCCAGAACAGATCCTTGAGCGCGGCAAGTTTTTGCGGATTGGCTGCGGCCAGGTCATGCGCTTCGCTGAAGTCCGAACGGGTATCATATAGCTGCCAGACGCGCTGGTCGATCGGCACGGGCGGCGGCGGCGTGCGTTCCCACGGCGTCACCATCGGCGCGGTCGCGGCCACCCAGCCATCCTTGTAGACGCTCAGATTCTGCGCCATCGCGAACACCTGGGTCGTGCGGTGCGAGGGCGCGTCCTTTGCAGTGAAGCTATAGCCCATGCTGATCCCGGTGATCGGCTTCTGCGGAATACCGTCCAATATCTCGGGCGCATTGACCCCGGCGGCCTCCAGCACGGTCGGCATGATGTCGCTGACATGGTGGAACTGGCTGCGCAGCCCGCCCGGATCCTGGATATGGCGCGGCCAGGACATGACCATGCCGTTGCGTGTGCCGCCGAAATGAGAGCCATAGCGCTTGGCCCAGGGGAAGGGAGCGTTGAGCGCCCAGCCCCATCCGCCGGGGATCAGATTATAGGCATGTCGCGTGCCGATATCGTCGATATGGGCCAGGGCATAATCGGGATTTTCCTTCACCCCGCTCAGCGCCGACTGCTCGAACAGCTTGCCGTCGAAACTGCCTTCCGCGCTCGCACCATTGTCACCCTGGATATAGATGACCAGCGTGTTGTCGATCTCGCCATTGTCGCGCAGCCGCTGGATGACGCGGCCGATCTGCGCGTCGGCATAAGCGAGCGACGCGGCATACGCCTCCATATAGCGGGCATAGAGACGCTTCTGGTCGGTGGTCAGGCTGTCCCAGCGCGGCAATGTGTCGGGCCGGGGGGCATCGTCCGTCCCCTGCGGGATCACGCCCAGCCGCTTTTGCCGGGCGACCGTTTCCGCCCGCATCGCGTCCCAGCCGGCATCGAATTTGCCACGAAAGCGCGCCATCCAGTCGGCGGGCGGCTGGTTGGGGGCATGGGCGGTGCCGGTCGCATAATAGAGGAGAAAGGGCTTGTCCGGGGCGGCTGCATGCTGCTCGTCGATCCAGCGGATAGCATGATCGGCCAGGTCATGTTCCAGATGATAGGCGGGATCGGCTGGGGCCTGCACATGCTCGGTATTTTCGACCAGATTGGGTTCGGCCATGCTGCTGTCGGCCCCCAGGAAGCCGTAGAAATATTCGAAGCCCAGGCCCGTGGGCCAGCGATCGAACGGTCCGGCGCGGCTCATTTCCCATTCCGGGGTGACATGCCCCTTGCCGATCATCGCCGTATTATAGCCATTTTCCTTCAGGATCTGGGCCATGGTGCCGGCGCTTTTGGGGATGACGCTGTTATAGCCATCATAGCCGGTCGCCCAGTTGGCGACATAGCCCATGCCCACCGCCTGCGGATCGCGCCCGGTCAGCAGCGAGGCGCGGGTCGGCGAACAGATGGCGGTGGTGTTGAACTGGTTGTAGCGCAGGCCGGCCTGCGCGAGCGCGTCGAAGGTCGGCGTCGGGATCGGGCCGCCAAAGGTGCTGCTGGCGCCAAAGCCGACATCGTCGGTCATGACGATCAGAATATTGGGAGCCCCCTTGGCCGCGCGGACTGGCTGAGGCCAGCTGGGCGGTGAGGATTCCGCCGGCGTGCGGCCATAGATTTTTGCGGCCGAAGCATCGGAGGTCTGGGCGACGGCAGGCGCTGAGAGCGCCATGAGCAGCGCGAGGGAGGATATCGCGCTCAAGACCCCGCTGGACGGGCGACGGACGGGACGGGGCGAAGCATGGGGCAAGGCGACCTCCTTGGACAAAAAAAGAGACGCCGGTTGCATTGGCAGCCGGCGCCCAGGGAGAGAGATACGGCGGCACCAGGCCGCCGTCCGGCTTTCAGAACTTGAAGCGGATGCCACCTGTGAAGGCGCGGCCTACCGTGTCGTAAAGCGCGAAATTGGTGGCGATGTTGACGCCCGGAATGGTGCCGGGGATCAACGGCGGATCCTTGTCGGACAGATTGTTGACGGTGCCGAAGAATTCGACATGACCGTTGGCCACCGGCAAGCGGTAGCTGAGCGTCATGTCGGTATAGCCGACCGCCCCGATCGTCTGGCCAAGGCCGTTTTCCAGGCCGCCGGGGATGCCCAGCTTCACCTTGCCGATCAGCTGCTGGTTGAGGAAGACGCCGACCCGGCCGACCTCATAATTGACGCTGAGCGTGCCACGCCAGCGCGGGCGGCCTTCCGGTGTGCTGCTGATCGTGCTGATCCCGGCATATTCCAGCACCGGCGCGGTCGATGACTGCTGGGTCTGATATGTGTCGAGATAACTGGCATAGAGGCGCAGGCCCAGATTGCCGCCGGCCAGTTCGGTCCGGTAGGACGCGTCGAAATCTATCCCGCTGGTTTCCAGGAAGGCGATATTGGCGGGCGCCACCCGGATCTGGCTGGGGAAGGATGTCGGCGTGTCGCGGGTGACGAGCGCACATTCGGGCGCGGTGCCGCCGCTCTGGCTGCAATTGTTGACGATCTGGGTCAGGCTCAACGTGCCGATCGCATCCTTGATCTTGATCCGGTAATAATCGACCGACAGGCTGAGCCCCGGCAGGAAGGACGGCGTGATGACCGCGCCGAAGGTCAGCGTGTCGGCCTTTTCCGGTTTCAGATCGGGGTTGCCGCCCGTCACCTGCGGCACATTGGCGGTGATGCCGCTGACCGGATCGACCAGCAGGCTGATCGCGCTCTGGTCGCCGGCAAACAGCTCGAACAGATTGGGCGCGCGGATATCGCGCGAGACCGACCCGCGCAGCAGCAGGTCGCGGATTGGCTTCCAGGTGGCGCCCAGCTTCCAGGTCTCGACCGATCCCGACGTACTGTAGTCGGTGTAGCGACCCGCAGCGTTCAGGCTCAGTTCCTGCGCAAAGGGCTGGTCCTTGAGCAGCGGCACCGCCAGTTCGCCGAACACTTCCTTGACGCTCAGGTCGCCCGACGCCTCGCCGACATTGGTCAGCCAATAATGATAAACCGACGAAGGCACGCCGCGCAGGCCGGCGAAATAGGCGCTGCGTTCCGCCGTCGTGTCGAGATCGGCGGGGTTGGCATTGCTGGTCAGGCGCAGGCTCTGGCGGCGATATTCCGCACCCAGCGCGACGTCGACCGGACCGGCGGGCAGGTCGAACAGGGCGCCCTGGATGCTGGCCGACATGGCGTTCTGCCAGATGCGGGCGCGGTAACGCGACGTACCCACGACATAGTCATAGCCAGGCTGACTGGCATAGGCGTCGCCGGTGGCCAGCAGATTGAAGGGCTGGCAATTGGCGTAGCGGGCCGCGATTGTCGGATCGGCGCTCAGGCTGGCCCGGCAGACTATCTGGCCGCTGCCATTGCGCACGGCATCGGTCGCGGCATAGAAATGCTGCCAATCCCAGACGCCTTCCTGTGCGACCGAGAAATTGGAGTCGCCATGGTTGAAGGCGACATTCCATTTCCATTTGTCCGCCAGCGTCCCTTCGAACCCGGCATTGACCATCCAGTAATCGGTGCGTTCCGTCGTGTGGGGCCGGGGTGAATTGGCGCCATAGCGGGCGAGCGTGATCGACTGGCTGGTCGGGGTGAAGGCGGCCTGAAGTTCGGCCGGCAGATAGGGATTGCCGCTGTAGAGCGTGGCGGCCGTCGGCGGCACCAGGCTGTTGGCGAGCGAGGTGTAGGACAGGTCGCTGCGCGAGAAGCTGCCCTGGACATAGCCGGTCACGTCCGGCGTGAAGTCCCAGCTCGCCCGGCCAAAGGCCTGATAGGTGTGCAGCGGGGCGACCGCCTGCGTGTCAGGCGAGATCGCATACCCGTCTCCCCCGACAAAATAGCCCGGCGATCCGGTTGCCGTGCCGTTGCTGAACGGCACCAGCGCGCCATTGGCGTCGAACCGGTAATTGGTGAACGGCCCCGACGTTATCTTGCCATATTCCGATGCGGCGCTCAGCGTCACGCCGGAGGCGATCATATAGGGATTGAGCGAGCCGCCCGGCGAGCAGGCGGTTGGATCGGCCGCAGCATTGGGATTGGTGCAGCCGACCGTGCTGCCGACATAGCTATAGGCGCCACGTCCCAGTTTGCGATCGCTGCGCAGCATGCCGTTATTCTTGAAAGTCTCGGCGCTCAGCAACAGGTGGCCGCGATCGCCGCCGAAGTCGAAACCGCCAGCGATACCGAAGCGATAGCCCTGATTGTCGCCGCGCTGCGACGTCGAGCCCTGGGCAACGCCGGTCAGGCCGGTGAATTTCTTGTCGAGTACGAAATTGACCACGCCCGACACCGCATCGGAACCATAGGCCGCCGACGCGCCGCCCGTTACCACGTCCACCCGCTGGATCAGCAGGTTTGGAATGACATTGACATCGACCGTGCCGAGATAGGTGGTCGGCGCCACCCGCTGGCCATCGAACAGGATCAGCGTGCGCAACGGCCCGACGCCACGCAGGTTCAGCACATTGCCGTGCGCCGCGGTGTTGGCGAAATTCATCGAGCTGCGCGACGGGCTGGACGAGTTCTGGAACTGCGGCAACTTGTTGAGCGCGTCGGGAATGTTGGATGGGGTCGCCTTCACCAGCTCTTCGGTCGATGCGACGGTCACCGGCGTCGGCGCGGTATAGCCGTCGCGCACGATGCGGGTTCCGGTGACGACGATATCCTGGGCTGATGCCTGTCCGCTCTGGGCGTCCGCCGGCGGCGTGGCCTCCTGGGCGGCGGCCGCGCTGGCCATCGTGAACAGGGCGGTACCCGTCAGGAATAATGAAGACGCTCGTCCTCGCATTGCACTTCTCCCCATCCTCTCGGTTTATTTTTATCCGATAGTGCAATTTTGATATTAACGCAGTTGATTGAAGTCAACGTAAATGTGCGTAGATGGTCATATTTTCTAGAGCCACCTGTGAGAGCCACGATGCTGACAGCCGCACAGGCTAAGGGGATGTTGGAGCGATATGATTCGCCACAATCATGGCAGCGGCCTTCGGTCCGCAGGTGCCTTCTAGTCGGCGTGGCCTAATTCCAGGGTGGCTTACGCTGTTGTTGGAAGGCTGACGAAATCGGACGGTCCACTCCTGAGAAGTGGAAATCGAAGTTAGAGCGCTTCGTAAGGGTTGAAATTGACAGCATATCAACATCGAACCAATGGTCGTTGTGAAAATGCACCTAAACAATGGTAGCGCTATCTAAAATTTGTTGCATTACCGCACTCGTCCACGCACAATCAGTCCATCAACGAGCAAAGCGCGCCTTTATAAGGCTTTGCCGATAGGAGGGATATGTGATGCCGCTTCAAAGCGGAATGCTGACAAGCCTGTTGTGTGCTGCCTCTCTGATCTGCGGGTATGGCGCCGCGGCGAAGACGATTTCATCCGCATCTACCTACAGCAACCCCATCCTCTACGCCGATTATTCCGACCCCGACGTCATCCGCGTCGGACAGGATTATTATATGGTGGCGTCGAGCTTTCATTTCTCGCCGGGCATCCCGATCCTCCATTCCCGCGACCTGGTCCACTGGTCGATCCTTGGCCATGTGCTGCCGCGCCTGCCGTTCGCGCCCGAATATGACATGCCCGGCCCCCACAGCCTGACCGACGCGATTTCCAAGCCGATCGGCGGCACCCGCTATGCTGGCGGAGTCTGGGCACCGTCGATCCGCCATCATGCCGGCCTGTTCTACGTCTATTGGGCGACGCCGGACGAGGGCATCTTCATGGCGACCGCCAGCAAGGCGGAAGGCCCCTGGAGCGCGCCGGTCAAAGTGATCGACCAGCCGATGCTGGAAGACCCCTGCCCCTTCTGGGACGATGATGGCCAGGCCTGGCTGGTCCATTCCCGCCATAGCGCCGGCCCGCTGATCCTCCATCGCATGAGCGCGGACGGCAAGAGCGTGCTCGATGCCGGAACGGTGATCGTCGAGGACAAGCAGAAGCTGCCGATCCTCGAAGGCCCCAAATTCTACAAGCGCAACGGCTATTATTATATTCTGGCGCCCTATGGCGGCGTGGAGAAGGGCGCGCAGGTCGCGCTCCGCGCGCGCGACATTCGTGGCCCCTATGAAGCGAAAACCGTGCTGGCCCAAGGCAGCAGCGCCCTGCAAGGGCCGCATCAGGGCGGCTGGATCGAAACGCCGTCGGGCCAGGGCTGGTTCATCCATTTCAACAGCAGCGGCGCCTTTGGCCGCATCACCTATCTGGAGCCGCTCAAATGGGTCGATGACTGGCCGGTGATCGGCGACCTGCGCCCCGGCACCGAGGTCGGCCAGCCGGTCGAGCATCATGCCATGCCGGACACCGGGTCGCCCCCAACGCAGGATCGGCTCCAGGACACGGATGCTTTCGGCAGCGCGAAACTGGGGCCACAATGGGAATGGAACCATAATCCGGACGATGATGCCTGGAGCCTCACCGCACGCCCCGGTTTCCTGCGTCTCCACGCCCTGCCCGCCGACCATCTGGTAACTGCCCGCAACACGCTGACCCAGATATTGCAGGGGCCGAGCAGCCGGATCACGACCCGGATCGAGATCGGCCGGATGACCGACGGCCAGCGGGCGGGGCTTACCCTGTTCGGCGTGAAGCCTAGCTGGATCGGCATCGTCCGGCAGAGTGGCAAGACACACCTGACCCTGGCGTCGGCCGGGGAGGAAACCACCGGCCCTGCCCTCACCGGCTCCTCCGTCGACTTGCGGGCGGACGTCGGCGCAGACCAGACGGTCCGCTACAGTTATAGTCTCGACGGCCGCGCCTTCCTGCCGTTCGGCGATGCTATTGGCCTTGCCCGTTTCTCCTGGTGGAAAGGCTCACGACCGGGCCTGTTCACCTTCACCCGCGACGGCGCGGGTGGATCGATCGACGTGGACTGGGTCCGGGTCGATCATCCCGCGCCGGTCGCGCCTTAAAGCAGCTCTCAGGAGATATAAATGGATCGACGTTCCTTCCTGCTCACCGCCGCGAGCGGCCTTGCCAGCGCTGGCGCAAGTCGAATGGCATATGCCGAAGCGGCTGCCGATGCGCCGCGCTTCAACACCGCCAACCGGCTTTGGCAGGCGGCCTATGACAAGGCGCTGGCGGTATTGGCCGCCAACGTCCAGGTCATGCCCTATGTCAGCAAGCCGGTGCTGATCGAAGGCGCCGTCTATCAGGGCATCTGGCAGGAATGCGGACCGCATGAGGCACTGGTCTATCGCAAGTTCCGGCCGGACGTGGCCCGTAACAGCCATATGACCTTCTTCGAGTTGCAACGGGCGGACGGCCAGTTGCCCGCCAACAACAAGATCGTCGAAACCGGTTTTGGCCAGATCCAGATGGTCGTGCCGATCGCTGCCACCGCCTGGGAACTGGCGCGGGCGACTGGCGACAGCGCGCTGCTGGAGGCCAGCTACCGCGCCTGTTCGGCCTGGGATGGCTGGCTGATGCGCTATCGCAATACGCGCGGCACCGGACTGGTCGAAGGATTTTGCACCTATGACACCGGCCATGACAATAGCCCGCGCTGGGCCGGCATGCCCAACCAGTGCCCGAACAAGGACGCCCGCACCCATCACCCGATCGCCACCCTGCCCCGTCTGTGCCCGGACCTGTCCGCAACCGTCTATGGCGGGCGCAGGGCCTTGGCCGAAATGGCAAAGGCGCTCGGCAAGACGGACGAGTCCGACCGCTGGGCCGCGCAGGCCGAGCATATTCGCGGCCTGATCCTCTCCAAACTCTATGTGCCGGAAGATGCGGCCTTCTACGATCTGGATGCCAAGGGCGATTTCGTGCGCGTGCGCTCCGACATTCTCTCGCGCGTCTGTGGCGAACATGTGCCCGACCAGGCGCTGTTCGACACGCTCTGGACCCGGCAACTGCATAATCCGGCCGCCTTCTGGGCACCCTATCCGCTGACGTCGGTGGCAATGGACGACCCTGCCTTTGTCGGATCGATCCCCGCCAATAGCTGGGGCGGCGCCACCCAGGCGCTGACGGCATTGCGCGCTGGTCGCTGGTTCGACCATTATGGCCGCACCGCCGAGTTCAGCCAGATGATGAATCCCTGGTGCGCAGCGCTGATCCGCGACATGACCTTCCGTCAGCAGATGGACCCGCGCACCGGCGCCTTCACCCATGCCGAGGCCGCCGGCTACTCCCCCGCCGCGCTGGTGATGATCGATTATAGCTGGCGGCTTGTCGGCGTCTGCGAGGAAGCCGACGATCTGCACTGGAATGTCCGTCCCGGCCATGAGGCCGCGCAGGCCACCCATCTGTCGATGCCGACCGATGCGGGCCGCAGCGCCACCATGGTCTATCGCGCCGGGGGCGCAGACCTCAGCCTTGCAGGGGCACCCATCGGCCGGATCGAGGGCGGGGACGCGCGCCTCGTCACCGACAAGCAGGGCAAACCACGCCATCTGATCGGCATCGAGCCGCAGGCCCAGACGGTTCGCCTGCGCCTGACGGGACAGCCCGTCCGCCAACTGACCCTGCACGCCAATGAACGGGTGACGCTGTGAACCGGGTGATTGATCGCCGCAGCCTGATCGCGGGCGCCGCCGCCCTGGCCCTGCCGCTTCCTGCATCAGCACGATCGGCAACCTCCCTCGCTACGCTGGGCGCCGCCAAGGGCATCCGCTTCGGCAGCACGGTCGGGAAGGATAATTTCGCCGACCCCGGCTATCGCGCGCTCAATGCCGCGCAATGCGCGCTGGTCGTACCGGAAAATGAAATGAAATGGTCGATCACGCGTCCCGATGCGCAGCATTTCGACTTTCGCGCCGCCGACCGGATCGTCGAGTGGGCGGGTGCCAACGGCCTTGGCGTGCGCGGCCACACATTGTTGTGGCACAGCGAGCGATGGATGCCGCAATGGGTGGCGGAGCATGATTATGGGCCCAATCCCAGAGCAGAAGCGGAACGGCTGCTGACCGACCATGTCGCCACGGTCGCCGGCCGCTATGCCGACCGGATCGACAGTTTTGATGTCGTCAACGAAGCGATCGATTCCGAAACCGGGGCGCTGCGCGACACCGCTTTGTCCCGGCATATCGGCGCGTTCGAGACCATCGATATCGCCTTTCGCACCGCGCGCGCGGCAGCACCCAAGGCCCAACTGGTCTATAATGACTATATGGGCTGGCGCGCCGACGAGGGGCTGCACCGGGATGCGGTGCTGCGCCTGCTGGAACAGATGCGCAAGCGTGGCACGCCCGTCGATGCCCTCGGCATACAGAGCCATCTCGGCAGCAAGTTCAGCGACACGCCGACGGGCCTGGGATCGTTGGATGAGCCCGCCTTCCGTCGCTTCCTGGATCAGGTCACCGGCATGGGCCTTGACCTGCTGGTCACGGAAATGGACGTGCATGATAATCCGCTGCCCGGCGCCATCGGTCCGCGCGACGCGCAGGTCGCCGCCCATGCCAAGGCCTATCTCGACCTGATGCTATCCTATCCCCAGACGAAGACAGTGATGTGCTGGGGCCTGTCCGACCGCTATAGCTGGCTCAGCGGCATGCGGCTGCGGCCCGATGGCATGGCCAAGCGGCCCTGCCCCTTCGATGCCGACTTCCGTCCCAAGCCCTTCCGCGATGCGATCGCGGCGGCTTTCGCCGCCGCACCAGACCGCAGAAGTTAAAAGTCGCCGGATAGCGGGCTGTCGCTCCGGCGGTCCGCAATCCAGCGCGCACCGCTACTGCGGAAGCCGGTGACCCGGTCAAGCGACCAGGTCGTGCCACGCGGCGCCCGCAAACCGACAAAATCCGCATCCTGCACATCCTCCAGCCGGAAGGCCGCGCGCGGATCGGGCGCGGCCACCGCCACCTCGACATTGCTGAAACGGATATTGCGCGCGTGGCGAACGAAGAAACCGGTGGCGGGCAGATCGCCAAACATCGTCGCTTCGGGATAGGCCAGTTCGGCCTCGGGCGGACGCACCTTGGCCATCGCCGCCGGCGCACCACCGACATGCTGGAAATGGCAGTCGGCAATCGAGACATCCTCGATCGGGTGATCGATCAGTCCCGCAATCACCGATGGCAGCATATTGGCGCCCGAACTCACCACATTCTGGATCAGGATGCGCTTCATCGTGCCGATCGGCACGCCCGCAGGCCCGCGCATCCGCTTGCCCAACCGCAGGAACAGCGGCGCGTCTATGATGCCCCGCATGGTGATGTTGCTGACCGTCACATCCTCGACCACCGCACCATCGACCGTCTCGAACGCCAATCCCCGGCTATCCTCGAAGATGCAGTTGCTGATCGTGATGTTGCGGAAACCCCCATTGGATTCGGTGCCGAACTTGATCCGGCCGTGAATCTTGGGCGCGAAGGATGGCGGCATCTTGCGCCAGCTACCATCCAGCACCGACCCGACTTCATAATTGCCAGTGACGAAACAGTCGGAAATGGTGAGATTTTCGGTGATGCGAGGATGGCCCAGCGCATAGCTGCTCTTGGGGCAGATGCCGTCGTCCCAGGGCGAATTGACGGTGCAATTGCTGATCCGCACATTGCGGCAGCAGTCAATGTCGAAGCCGTCGCGGTTGGTGTCCACCAGCACATTGTCGATGGTGAGATTATCGACCCCGGTGGCGAGCAGTGCGAACCAGCCGCCTTCCAATATCTTGATGTCGCGCAACAGGACGTTGCGACAATTTTTGAGCGCGATCGCCTTGTTGCCGGTACCGGGACCGGTCGGATCCTTGAGCCAATTATCCTTGCCGTCACCCCGGCCCAGTCCCTTGCCCCAAATCAGCCCCGGACCGAGGATGGCGATGTCGTTCAGCCCCTCGCCCCAGATCAGGCTGTTGCGCCAATGGCTATGCCCGAAATCCTGATAGGCGCCCCATTCCCCGATCGGCTCGGCATGATCATAGCCTTGCGTGTCGGTCGGCGCGGCGGCCAGCAGGACAGCGCCATCCGCCAGGAACAGCGTGACCCGGCTTTTCATCCGGATCGTATAGCTGGCATAGGAACCGGCCGGGAAATAGACGGTGCCGCCGCCCAGTCCGGCGACATGATCGATCGCCTTGTTGATCGCGCCGCTATCGATCGCCGTGCCGTCGCCCTTGGCGCCGAACTGGCGGACATCGACGATCCCGCCAACCGACCCGGCAGCCGATCCCAGGCCCGCACCGGACGCGGCAAAAGCCGGTTGCGCGATCCCGGCCATGCCTGCCAATGCGCCGCCTTGCAGGAAGCTTCGCCGGTCAAAACCCATCATCCATCCCCTTGTCATCGTGAAGGCGGGAGCGACCTTGCCACCCCCGCCTTACTGTCTCAGTCTCAGAATTTCAGCGATGCGCCGATGAAAAACTCGGTCCCCAACACGTCATAGGTCGCCGAGAAGGTATTGGCGTTCGGTCCCTGGGTGGTGACCGGCGGCTTGTTGTTGAACATGTTGTTCGCACCGCCGAAAATCTCCATCCCCTCGCGCAGCTTGTAGTTGAACGACAGGTCGAAATAATTCTGATCGTTCAGCACCGGATAGGCAAAGCTGTCGAGGCTGGGTGCGTTCGCCGCTCCCTGACGATGTGGCACGACATAGCGGTCGGTCGTGACCTTGCCGATATAGCGATGCCGCAGGCTAAGGCTCAGATCCTCGACATTCCAGGTGATGCGCGACGTCGCCCGCCAGCGCGGCAACGGCTGGCCGCAGGTCGGTCCATAGGCACCGGCACATTCATTCTTGATGTCGGGCAGGGCCGCGACCGGCGTGGACGTGAATTCGTCCAGATAGGTCAGGTTGCTGCTGATATCGAACGAACTGCTACTGCCCAGACCCGGAAAGCCGAAACCGACGTCGAAGGAATAGCGCATCGCAAAGTCGATGCCCGACGTCTTGAGCTTGCCGGTATTGGCGTTGCGGATTTGCGCCACATAGGGATCGTTGATCTCACCCGTATTGGGATTGCGCACGATCGCCCGGCAGAACTCGCTATTGGCGTCCTGAATGACGGTATAGCAGAGGTTGAGCGTGTTCTGCAGGCCACCGCCCAGCGACGAGATCGCGCCGTCCAGCGAGATGTTGAAATAATCGACGCTGAAATAGAGTTTCGGTGCGAAGCTGGGCGTGAACACGGCACCGACAGTGAACGTGTCGGACTTTTCCGCGCCCAGATTGACGTTGCCGCCAAAGTCTGCCGGCATGATGTTGTTGGGCTGGACCGCGTCGGTGAAGACCGCGCCGGCTGGAACGCCCGTCGCGATGCAGACCGCGCGGACGGAATCGGTCCGCTGCGCCGCCGAAGCGCGCGAGGAACAAGGATCGGTCGCAACACCGACCACGCGGGTCACGCCACCGTAAAGCTCGTTCACATTGGGTGCGCGGATCGCCCGCTGATACTGGCCGCGGAAGGCCAGATCGCGGTTCACCCGCCAGTCGAGCCCGCCCAGATAGGTCCACTGGCCGCCAATGCCGGACAGGCTATAGTCGGAATAGCGGAATCCGCCATTGGCAACTAGGCTCTCCATGAACGGCGTGTCGTGGATCAACGGCACGCGCAATTCGCCGAAAATCTCGTTCACCGACACGCTGCCCTTCGTCGGCAGTCCGGGATTGAAACCGGCGACGTCGCCCGAGGCCAGGAAGGAGTCCGGCGTGAAGGTTGCACTGGTCTTGCGCCATTCATAGCCGCTGGAGAAGCCGACCGGGCCGGCGGGAAGCTGGAACAGGGTACCGGTGACGCTCGCCTGTGCGACCTGCTGGGTGGCGATGGTCGAGTTGGTGGCGTTGATACGGATCGCGCTGGCGCAGGCTTCGGAAATATTCTGACCAAAGATGTTGCAGACCGGATCAGCGCCATTGACCGACAACAGAGCAGCCTGCAACCGGCTGCGCGAAATCGCATTCTGCAGCAGCAGCGTGTCTTCGCTGCGGGCATAGGTGTAATAGGCGTCAAACTTGAGATCGGTCAGGACATTGTCCGACACGCTCCCCAGATTGCCCTTGAAGCCCCAGGCGCCACGGAAGACATTACGCCGTTCGCTGGCCAATCGTGGCCCCACTTCCCGATAGCGGCGACCGGCGGTCAGAACCGCGAGGCCGTCCCCCGCGGTCGTCGTCCGCGTCGCGGTACCGCTGGTGACGGTGGTCGTCCCGGTTTCGGCCAGGTCGAGCTGGCGGAGCACTTCCTGCAACTGCGGCGTCAGATAGGGATTATTGACGTCGAACAAGGTGGGCGACCCGACATTGGTCGGCGCCAGCCGGGCATTCACCACATTGCTGCTATAGTGAAGTTCCATATAGCCGGTGATATCATCGGTGAAATCATAATGGCCAAAGCTGTTGATCATCCAGCGCTTCTGCGGCTGGATCAGATAATTGTCGGGCCCTAGATTGAAATCATCCTGCGGCGTGATCTGTGGCCGGGCAACCGTACCTTCATCGTTGAAGGTGAAGCCGCGCGACGTCATCGCCGACAGGCCGGCATTGGCATAGGCGGCATTGAGCGCCGCATTGGAGCCCCCCGCCGCCGGAATACCGGAAAAGCGTCCATTGGGAATGTCACCGCTGCCACCGGCAACGAAGCCAAGCTCACCGCCACCCGCGACGCAGCCCAGGCCAGAGGCCGGCGTGAAGGGCGTGCCGGCCCGGTCATGGCCGCCGCTGCCCGGCACGATGCATCCGTCGTTGAGCGAGTCATAGGCAAAGCTGCCGCGCTGCCCGCGCGTGATCGAGTTGCGCTTGAGATAATTGCCCGACACGACCAGATTGCCGCGACCGTCGGCAAAATTGCCGCCCATCGTCAGGTCGACGGTATAGACGGGCGTCCCGGTGGGACGATCCATGTTGAGCTGGGCGCGCGCTTCCACGCCTTCGAAATCGTCGCGCATGATGAAGTTGACGACGCCGGTGATGGCATCGGAGCCGTAGACGGCCGACGAACCACCCGTCACGATTTCCGTGCGCGCAATTAGGCTCGACGGGATCGTGTTGAGATCGGTGACCTGCTCAGGGCCGTAAATGGCATAGCGCCGCCCATTGACCAGCACCAGGTTGCGGGTCGAACCAAAGCCGCGCAGGTTGACGTCGGCAAAGCCGCCGGGAACGGTATTCGAGGTCGCGCTACCCAATTGCGAGCCGACCACCTGTGGCAACTGCGCCAGAGTCTTTTCGACGTTCACATTGCCCGAGAGCTTGATGTCTTCGGAGCCGACCACGCTGACCGGGGTCGAGGCATCGAAGCCATTGCGCGCGATGCGCGATCCGGTGACTACGATGTCTGCGGTTGCGCTATCCGAGCCGCCCTGCGGCCGCTCGGCAGCAGTGACAGCCGTCGCTTCGGCTGAATTTTGCGCCTGTGCCAGCGCTGGCACGGGCGGGCAAAAAATAAGCGCGGCTCCCGTCAGGAAACGCACGCGCAACGATTGTATCTGCTTCATTCGATCCTCCCCTTCTTTCTTGCAATGGCCAGTTGGAGCCTTGACCTGCTCCGCCGTAAATTGCTCGACACGCCTTAGTTAGCGCTATCATTGATGGCTGTGGATTATGCCTCTCCAACCCGCGCGTCAAGTCAAATAGATAGGCATGATGGTAGCGCGTGACAGAAGCGATCTGGCAGCATAGCCTCCGACCATGAATAGCAATGCTTCGTTCAACAATGGCCATGAGCCGACCATTTCTGACGTGGCGGATCGCGCCGGCGTTTCGATCCGCACGGTTTCGCGCGTCCTCAACAATTCGCCACGAGTCAGTGACGACACCCGCGAACGCATTGAACAGGCTATTGCGGCGCTGAACTTCAGGCCAAGCCTGCGCGCACGGGCGTTGGCGAAGGGCCGGTCCTTCCTGATCGGCATCGTCCATAATGATCGCAACGCTCTGGTCCTGGACACCGTGCAACGCGGCGTCGGACGAGAAGCAACACGGCGCGGCTATGAGGTCATCTGCCATTCCACGCCGCTGGAAGAAGAAGGCGCGATCGAGGACGTGCTTGCCTTTGCCCGCAGGTCTCGCATCGATGGCCTGATCGTGCTGCCGCCCGTATCCGGCATCATTGGCTTACCCCAGGCCTTGCAAGCCGAACAGGTTGCCGCCGTGGCGCTCTCAGCCGTACCGATCGATGGCTATGGCAGCGTCATATTGTCCCGCGAAGCCGATGCGGCCGGTGCGGTCGCGGATTATCTGGTTGCACTCGGCCACCAGCGAATCGCGATGGTCACTGGCCCCCAGTCGATGATATCCGCCATCGAACGACGTCGTGGTTTCATCGAAGCGCTCGACCGGAACAGAGTTGCCTTGCTTCATGAAATCGAGGGGGATTACAGCCTCGTCTCCGGCGTGGCAGCCGCCGAGCAGCTTCTGTCCCTTTCGCCGCTCCCGACTGCCATTTTCGCCGCCAATGACATCATGGCAGCGGGCGTGCTGAAGGTCGCATCGGAACGTCGCATCGCCGTACCAAGCCCGCTTTCCGTCGTCGGGTTTGACGGCAGTCTGGTTGCCGAATTGCTAACCCCCGCCCTGACCACCGTAGCGCGACCATTTGGCGAAATGGCCGAGATCGCAACCCACCAACTGATCGATCTTGTCGAAGGTCTACCTTTGCCGCAGGTAGCACCGCCCCCACTCCGATTAGTGATCGCTCAGTCAACTACTGCCGCTCTAATAGGAGACCGTCAGCAGTTCGGAATGACAAATTAGAAGCAGAGCGTCCACAAAGGTTGAACCGCCCCGGGTTTGCCGGAGGCTATTTGGTTTAAGTTACGCAGCCATGGGGACGTCGTCCAGCATGGCGTAGTACAGTTCCTCAGCTTCAGCCGGCGGGATATTGCCGATGGGTTCGAGCAGACGCCGTTTGTTAAACCAGTCCACCCATTCCAGCGTGGCATATTCCACGGCTTCAAAGGACCGCCATGGCCCTCGCCGATGTATCACCTCGGCCTTATAAAGGCCGTTGATCGTCTCAGCCAAAGCATTGTCATAGCTGTCGCCGACGCTGCCAACCGATGGCTCGATCCCGGCTTCGGCAAGCCGCTCCGAGTATCGGATCGACACATATTGCGATCCGCGGTCGCTGTGATGGATGAGACCACCCCGATGGGCAGGGCGTCGTTCGTGGATAGCCTGCTCCAGTGCATCCAGCACGAAGCTGGCATGGGCAGTCCTGCTAACACGCCAGCCCACGATATAGCGGGCGTAGACGTCGATCACGAAGGCAACATAGACAAAGCCCGCCCACGTTGCGACATAGGTGAAGTCCGACACCCAGAGCATGTTGGGCGCCGGAGCATGGAACTGTCGGTTGACGTGATCGAGCGGGCAAGGCGCAGCCTTGTTGCTGATCGTGGTTCGTACAGGCTTGCCACGGATTACCCCCTGCAAACCCAGATCGCGCATCAGCCGCTCGATGGTGCATCGGGCCACAGCAAAGCCCTCGCGGTTCATCTGCCGCCAGACCTTCCGCACACCGTAAACGCCGAAATTCTCGGCAAAGACGCGCATGACTTCTGGCTTCAGATCCTGATCGCGCCGGGCACGATCTGACAGCCGCCCCAAATCCCGCCGCTGCGCGACACGCTCATGGTAGGTGGATGGGCCATCCAGCCCCTCAAACTCGTCCCATGTCGCATAGCGGATTTCATTGGTCCGCGCCCAGGTCAGCAGCGTGAACAAGAGCGCATCGCGCGTAACCGCACGCCGCCGTGGATTCTCATCGCCATCATAGGCGTCGATCGCCCGTACAAGCGCCGACAACTCCCCTGCCCCAACCCGGGCCATATGCCGCACCCGAGGCTTTGGCCGCAGCAGGGTCGCAAGCCCGGCAGCCGGATCATGGGTGGCCCAGCCCTGCGGGATGGCAAAGAGATAGACCTGGCTCACATGCTGACGTAGCCGGCGGCTGACATCGAGGGCACCGCGCGCCTCGACCGCCCGCAACATCGTCAGCACGTCGCCCGCAGTGATGTCCTTGAGATCGCGCTGCCCGAGCGACGGGAACACGTCGCGCTCCAGACGCGACAATATGCGTGCCGCATGCCCCGGCTCCAGCCCGCTCGCCCGATTGCCATGCCAGGCCCGCGCTGCTGCCTCAAAGCACGGCGGCCCTGGGACCAGGATCCTCGCCCCGCGCAAGGGCAAGCTTGGCCTCAGCGCGGCGCAGCCGCGCCTCAGCCAGGGTAACCTCCGGGTAGCGCCCGAACGAGAGCAGCTTCTCCTTGCCGTCGAACCGATATTTCATGCGCCAGAGGCGCGAGCCGGTGGGACGGACGAGCAGATAGAGACCACCGCCATCGCCCAGCTTGTAATCCTTTGATCGCCGACTGGCGTAGCGAACCTCGAGTTCCTTGAGCGGCATTGGGGGATCTCCTGCTGGGCACAGGCATTACCCTCCAAAACACCCCCAAAAGCAAATCGACGTCCTGGCATCAGGCGCGATCCGATGGGAGACGCTGTGTCCCCAAGAAACGGCGCAAATCCGCCAAAAAAGGCATAAAAAAACCGCCGCGGAATGATCCGAAACGGTTTGTGATATCGGTATGTGGTTGCGGGAGGGCGATCCAACCGTGACCGACAAACGCCAGAAAAATCTGGTTTGTCGGTATCGGTGGTTGCGGGGGCTCGCAACCACCGATACCGACATTTGCTGCAAACCTTAATCTAGCAAACCTTAATCTAGCAAACCTTAATCTAGCAAACCTTAATCTAGCAAACCTTAATCTAGCAAACCCTACGCAACGGTGTTGCAGGATTATTGTTCTATTACAATGTGTTAGATAAAATTAAAATGTAACACTCAGCGACACTCACGCCGCCACTCAATGAGTTTTTGCTATTTTATGGAATAATAATAATGGCTAAGGCGACACTCAATGAGTTTTCGACACTCATTGAGTTTTTCTGTCAATACTCAATGGGACTTGACGATATAGCCCACATCTACTAGCCAAATTTCGCTTTACGTAATGCCTACCAGCCTCCCTGCTAGCCCGCACTATTCATGAGGCCTCCGCTCCGGGTTCGTGCGAGCATGGTTTGTCGGTCGTCGGGTGATCAGAGCAAGCTCCTCCGGCGGTTTTTTTCACCGCGTCAGGATCGATGGGCTTTTCGAGGTTGAAGGACGAGGGCTCGGGCTTTGGGCGGCACTGCCGCGCTGGTTATGTGGGTGCCGGCCGGAGGCCGGTGGCAATGGTTCTGAACAGGCTGGCATCGGGACAGGCTGACGCGAAGGCGACGCGGATGCGCGTAGCGGTTTCGATGACGCGGGCGGCGACCTTGAGCAACCGCAGGCGCAGCGTTGCGAACTCGGCGGTGGCGAGCGCGGCAGCCTTCGGGATTTCCTGCTGGATGCGCCACACGAGCCAGTAGGCGGCGGTGTGCAGGATGAGGCGCATCTGGTTGGCATTGGCTGAGCGGCACGAGGTACGATCGCTGGCAAGCTGGGTCTTGTGGCGCTTGATCAGGTTCTCGGCGTTGCCGCGCGCGCAGTAGAGGGTGTCGTAGATATGCTCAGCCGAACCTTCGGCCAGCGAGGTGACGACATAGCGGATGTCCATGCCCAGCGTGCTGGCCTCGATCCGGGCGACGACGCGGCGCTGGCACTTCCAGCTCTTCGCGCCGTAGCGGGTCTCGGCATAGTTGCGCAGGACCGGATATTGGCGCTGAGCCCGCTTAACCGCGCAGGCATCGGCGGCAGCGACGATTTCGGGATCAGCACGCAGCGCGGCGTTGGTCGGCAGGCCGAACACGTAGTCGACGCCGGCCGCCTCGCAGAAGGCCATGACCTCGGGCCGGCCATAGTGCCCGTCGCCGCGGATTGTGATGTGCGTTTCGGGCCAGTGCCGGCGCAGATGGCGCACCAGGCGCCGGATGTGGCCGGCAGCTTCGGCGCCCGACGGTGTCTTGCCGGTGCGCAGCAGCATCGCCACCGGTCGGCCGGTGGCAGTGTCGTAGACATGGATCGGCAGGAAGCAGCGCTCGCCATGATGCCCGTTCCAGAAGGAGAGCTGCTGATAGCCATGAACAACGTCACAGGTGTCATCGATATCCAGCGTCACCGCCGCCGGCGCGGCGGGGTAGCTGGTGCAGTAGATGTCGATCATCGCGGCCATCATCCTGGCCAGTTCGCGTGTGGTCGGCGCATTTTCCCACCGGCTCATCGTCGGTTGGCTGGCCAGCCCCGCGCCCGATCCCGGCAGCTTGCCCAGCGCCAGACGGAAGCCCGGATCGTCGCGCAGAGCGTCGAGATCATCGGCGTCTTCATAGCCGCAGGCGATCGCGAACACCCGGGCACGCAGGATGTCATCAAGGCGATGGATCACCCGCACAGGGTCCCGCGGATCGGCAATGCAAGCCGCAAGCCGCCGGCAAAGCCCCATCGCGCGCTCGGCCTGTGCCAGCAGCAGAACACCGCCATCCGAGGTGAGCCGACCTCCGTCGAACGCGGCTGTGATGTTCTGGCGCCCGATCGCTGGAAACGAAAATCCCGGCGCGCTATCATCGCTCCCGGCGGGTGTGGCCCGTGGCATAAATTGCCTCGCTGCAGGACTGGTCTAGACACCCATTTTCCTACATCCAAGCAATCGCTTACACCACTCCCGCCAACCCTGCTGACTGAGCCCGATGAATAAGCCGGGCTAAAGATGCCGGTCGTGTCCCACGGGGTGGTGTAGGAACCGTCGATCTACGGCAGGATCGGGTTCAGGTCAGGCGGCCAGTGCTGGCAAGCTGACAATAGGATTATGGCTCACCGAGCCGAGCGTTTCCAGCGTCATGTATCGGCGCGATACGGCCCACTCATCATTTTGCTCCAGCATAAGCGCTCCGACGAGACGAACCACAGCGGCATCATTGGGGAAGATACCGATCACGTCGGACCTTCGCTTGATCTCCTTGTTGACCCTTTCCAGCGGGTTGGTGGACGCGATCTGCGCCCAATGATCTTTGGGGAAGGCCATGTAGGCGAGCACGTCCTCGCGTGATGCGTCCATCATGTCGGCCAGCTTTGGAAACTTCTCGCGCAGGGCATCGGCAACCTGCTCCCACTGCTGGTGCGCCGCCTCGGCCGTTTCCTGCGCGAAGATCGTCTTGATCATGGCGATGACGGCCGGCCGCTGCTTGGGCGCGGCATGGGCCAGCGCGTTGCGCATCCAGTGCACCCGGCAGCGTTGCTGGCTCGCGGCGAACACCTTGCTGGCGGCGGCGCGCAGTCCCTTGTGATCGTCGGCTATGACCAGCTTCACCCCGCGAAGGCCCCGATCTGCCAGCGAACGCAGGAAGGCTTTCCAGAAGGGCTCCGCCTCCGAGGGACCGGTGGCGACGCCGAGCACTTCGCGGCGGCCATCGGTATTGACGCCCACGGCGATTATCGCCGCCGTCGAGACGATCCGCCCGCCTTCCCGGACTTTGAGGTAGGTGGCGTCGATCCACAGGTAGGGCCACTCGCCCTCAATCGGCCGCGCCAGAAAGGCATTCACCCGCTCGTCGATCTCGGCAACCAGACGACTGACCTGGCTCTTCGATACGCCGCTGGCGCCCATCGCCTTGACCAGATCATCGACCGAACGAGTCGAGATCCCGTGCACATAGGCCTCCTGAATTACCGCTGCCAAAGCCTTCTCGGCGGTCCGGCGCGGCTCCAGGAAACTCGGGAAGTAACTGCCCTTGCGCAGCTTCGGGATTGCCAGATCAATCCGGCCAGCGCGGGTGTCCCAACCACGCTCGCGATAGCCGTTACGGTGGTTGAGCCGGGCTGCACTACGAGCACCGGCAGGAACCCCGGTCTTCGCCTCGATCTCCATATCCATCATGCGCTCAGCGGCAAAAGCCAGCATCTCGCGCAACAAATCGCTGTCAGCCCCTTGCTCAATCAGCTCAACAAGGGCCATTCTGTCGTCGGTCATCGTCTTCTTCTCCAGGTTCGAGTTCGCATCCGAACCCTACCAGAAGATCGACGGTGGCCACCCTCTCAGGGAAACCTTCCTACACCACCCCGTGGGACACGACCAAAGATGCCCGTCTCCTTTCGCTTGTTTTGGGGCGAGTAAGGCAGCACTACGCGCGCAAATCGACAGCGGCAGATCGCACTGACGACGCGCTTGTCCGCACCATAGATTTGGCCATGAGCAAGTTTTCCGGCAATGGCGTAGGCGAAAAGAGGCTCGCCACACTCGCATTGACGAGCTTGCGTCGCAATGTCGTCTCCTGATTTCAGCGAAAACACGGAACTGGAATGCAAAGGAGCGCTTGGCCTGTTCGTTCTGGCAGTCGGCGCGATTATGCTCCGCCGCCGTCGCCGGGCAATCGGTTGATCGGGAAGGAGCCCATCAGTGCAATTCGACCATGCATATCGATGGGGTCTGAAGGCCGCACAGGCCGGCTTGCCGCGTCACGCCAATCCCTACCGTGCCTCCCATGTTCGGGCAGCATGGGAGATTGGTTATGCAAGCCACGCAAGTGGCGGTCTCGAGCGATACCGCCACCGATAAATCCAGGAAACTTGGAGCCTGATGCCCGTAAACATCTGGGTGTAAAGAACGTCATGTGGCAAGCGGCCAAATCCCCTTCCCGCCTTCTCCATAAATCGGGGCGAGTTCCACCGTGTTGCGACCTGCGGCCTTGGCCCGATAGAGTGCCTCATCCGCGGCCTTGATCAGGAATTTCTGATCGGGATGGCCGGAATGCAGGGCAATGCCGATCGACGCGGTGACACTGAGGCCGCCCGAGCTTCCCGTTTCGAAAATATGGCCCTCCATATCTGCCCGAATGCGCTCCGCTATGTTGGCCGCAGCCTCGATGCCTGTCTCGACTAGGACGATCAGGAACTCCTCGCCCCCGTACCGGAAAACGAAGTCCGTCGCCCGGACATTCCCGACGATCACTTGTGCCACCTGCCGGAGGACTTCATCACCGACCTGATGGCCGTGCCGATCATTGATCGCCTTGAAGTGGTCGATATCGACCAGCATGACGCTGAGCGCTGTCCCGTTCTCCTTCGCGAATGTGACCTCGCGGCCAAGTATGGCAGGCAGGAAACGGCGGTTAAGGGCACGGGTCAGCGGATCGCGTCCTCCTTCCATGGTGCTTAATGTCTGGAAGAGATCAGCGACCAGGAAGGAAATTTCGTCAACTGCGGCGCGCAAATCCGCCAAGGCGGATGAGCCATCCTGACGCTTACGGGGAGCGACCAGCTCTGGCAGGAGCATCTCATCGATGCGCTCGACAAGTCGGACCACAGTGCTGAACTGCGCCGATTGCTCAAACATGAACTGTGCCCGATGCCGAAGCCAAAGTCCGAAGGCGGAGTCGCCCAAGCGGAGCAACCCGCCACCAGGGCCAGCTTGCAGAAGCGCGAACAGTGTGTTCTGGCTCCACTCCATCAGGCTGGCGCGCTGCGTCTCTTTGTCGACTGCAGCGTCCTGATCCAGAGAGAAGAGCCGATAGGCTTCATCTAGTCTCGCTCTTGCCGTGGTGTCCTTTACATAGGACTGGCTGATGAGCATGACGGCCGTGTCCATTCGCGCATCAGCAAGTTGAAGCGCGCGAATGCCTACCAACGGATCGACTGCCTGACCCTGCAGCAATTCAGCGAGCCGTGTCTTGATCACCAGCGCGCCTGTCATTACGAGATGGACCGGAATCTTGATGCGAGCGTGGACTTCGCCAATGATCTTCTGGCGGGCCTGCTTTTCGGGGGAGTCGCGAATGTCCTGTCCGGAAAACAACTGCGTGAGCCACTCAATGAGGGAAGAGCTGAGCCTCTCCTGCACCACAGCGTGGTTCAGGAACTGGGCAGCCTCCTGGTCACGAAGCAGCGTATCGTAGAACAAAGCGACGAGTTCACGGCCATGTTCGGCAGCCATCTCCGCGAGAAGTTTGAGCGGCGCATGGGAGTGCCGGCTATGGGCGGGCAGCTTCGCCGACCCTTTGATCCGCTCTTCGTCCGTAAACATCAATGTGATCCCTTCCGCGCCCCTTTAAAGGCGATGCCTTACCCAGTCGACGTCCAATAGAATTGAGAGAATGCGCAGAACGTCAATCATGAGAAGGGCGCCCGGCAATTCTCGTCGTCATCGACCGAACTGCAGTATTTCGTGGCGATCGCTAGAGCACATACCCGCCATCGATCGTCAGACTGGCACCCGTCATGTAACCAGCCGCCGGGCTAATCAGATAGGAAACGAGCGACGCGACCTCCTCCGCTTTGCCGACCCGCCCAAGTGGAATGAGGTCGCGCAGGCGCGGAACCATCGCAGCCGTCAGATCGGTTTCGATCGGTCCCGGCTGGATGTTGTTGACCGTGATACGCCGGGGCGCGAGGTCGAGAGCGACGCCCTTGACCATGGTCGCGACGGCGGCCTTGGTCATGGCGTAGACGCTGCTTTCCTGCGAGCCAGTTCGAATAGCGGTGTTGCTGCCGATCGTGATCACGCGCCCGCCATCGCGCATCCGCGCGGTCGAAGCCTGGATGGCGAGGAAGACGCCGCGCACGTTGACGTCGAGCATCAGGTCGAGATCCTCGAGCGTGAACGCCTCGATTGTCGCGCGGCGAAGGACGCCGGCATTGACAACCACGACGTCGAGCATGCCCAACCGATCGACCGCATGCGCCACTGATGCGGTGATAGCATCGGCATCGGCGCTATCAGCCTGAATCGCGATGGCGCTGCGTCCCAGGCCGTTGATCGCTTGGACAACCTCAGCGGCGCGATCAGGTTGCGAGACATAGGTCAGCGCCAGATCGAAACCATCTCCGGCGAGCCGGTTTGCGATGGCGGCGCCAATGCCACGCGATCCCCCGAACACCATGGCGACCCGAGCGCTCACGGGATCAGCACCAACTTTCCGGTGGTCCTGCGGCTCTCCATATCCGCGTGGGCCTTCGCCGCATCCGCAAGGGCATATTCGCCGCCGATCCGGACCTTGAGCCTGCCGTCCGCGACCCACTGGAAGAGCTGCGCGGCATGCTTGCGAAGCAGTTCCGGGGTATGGATATGGTCGAAGAAGACGGCGTAGCCGATCTTGATGCTCCTGGGCAGGCTCATGATATCGAGTGGCCCTGGCCCACCCAGCACCGGGCCATACCAGCAGAAGGTGCCCGACCGGCGCAGGACGTCGAGTGAACCCTGAAACGTTGTCGGTCCCGATCCATCATAGACGACATGGACGCCCTCTCCATCGGTCAGGCGCAGGGCCTCTTCGGCAAATCGCCCTTCCGTATCGACAATGACGTGGTCGGCGCCCGCCTCCCGGGCGGTGGCGACCTTTTCTTCAGATGAGACCCGACCGATCACCTGGCCGCCGCGCAACTTGATGATCTGGGTCAGGAGCAGGCCAAGACCTCCTGCCGCAGCGTGAACGAAGGCGATATCACCGGGCAGGACCGGATAGAAGTCGGTCGCGAAATGGCTGGCGGTCAGCCCCTGCATCATGATCGAGGCCGCCGTTCGATCGTCGACCGCATCGGGAACCGGCACCAGCGACGTTGCCGGGATCGCGACCCGCTCAGCATAACTGCCGGGCGCATAGACCCAGGCGACACGCTGGCCGGGCTGAACAGCCTCGACGCCTTCGCCGACTGCCAGAACTCGACCGACGCCTTCGACGCCCAGGATCTTGGGATTGGGCATGTCAGTCCAGGCAATCCCCTGACGCACGCCGATATCCATGAAGTTGACCCCGGCAACCGCGATCTCGACCAGCGCCTCGCCCGGCCCGGCGACAGGCTCCGGTCGCTCGATCTGCTCCAGCACCTCGCGGCCACCGGTCGCGGTCATCACCACTGCTCGCATGTCTTTCTCCTATCTTGAATGATCGTTCAGTAATTGGTCAAAAAAGGGGTCAGCGCAGCGCGCGCATGACCATCTCCTGCAGGGCAGCCAGGGTTGATCGGTCGGCGCCGCCACGCCCGGCGACGCGGATCCCGGCGATATTGGCGATCAGGAATTGCGCGAGAGCCTCGGGATCGAGGCTGGCTGCAACATCGCCCTCACGCTGCGCGTCGCGCATGCGCGAGGCGATGGCCATGTGCAATGTCCTGCCCAGTGCTGCATGGATATCGACAAGGTCCGGCCGCGATGCGCCGAACTCGCAGGTCGAGCCGACGCCGAGACAGGGCGTGGCTGCTGTCTCCACGACGCGCCGCAGCATGGCCCCGATCCCGTCAATGGCGCGCGCGCCGCTGCGAAGCGCCTCGAAATGCGCCGCGCATTCGCCCATGCCGTAGCGCCGCACCGCCGCGCAATAGAGCTGCCACTTGTCGCCGAAGGCCGCGTAGAGGCTCTGCCGCCCAATGCCCATGGCGTCCACGAGCATCTGCGCCGAACTGCCCTCATATCCATGCTCGCTGAACACGGTGATCGCACCGTCCAGGGCAGCATCCGTGTCGAATTCCCGAGGTCTTGCCATAGGTCATGTATAGCGATTCGGGAACGATCGTTCAAGTATGGATACTCGGTTTCCGTGCGACATCCTCAGCGGGAAGCAGCGACCGTGGCGCCTCCCGAGACGGACGAGAGTCGGCTAGTTTCGCTGGGCTTGGGTTCGCCCGGTCGCCGCGAGGATGAAGGGATAGCCCGATGACCTCGGCCGCTGCGTTACCTCTTCGAGCGAGGCGAAGCTCGGGGCGTGCGGGCTTCAGCTTCCGCAGCCTCTCCACTCTGTTCCATATTCTTGAGATCGCGCTCAATGCGGAGCCGCGAGGCGCTGCAGTTCGGTTATGAACTCGTCGCCCCGGCGGCCCGGTTGTGATGGGAGCGAGCACTGCGTGGTAAAGGTGTCTGATCGACGCCAGGCGTCGCGATCACTCACCAGCGGGACTGCCGTATTTTCAGAGGCGCTTCGCCCATCCTCTGCTGATCGTTCGATTTTTCGGCCGAACAGGCATTGTGCAAGTGCAACCCATAATATATGTTCAATTGAACATATCATGGAGTCTACATGCCGACAGAGGTCGCCATTCATCCTCTCCCGTCGCCCCGAGGCCGCAGGCAGAAGGATATGGTTGGTGGCAGACAGGAATTGCTGGCGGCTGCCATCTGCGCATTTTCGCATGACGGGTTCGAGCGCGCAGATCTGAGAGGAATCGCATCGGCCGCTGGCGTCAGTCAAAACCTCATCCGCGTGCATTTCGGAAGCAAAGCTCAACTCTGGAAAGCCTGCCTGGAAGCGATAACACAGAGCACGACCGGAATAATCGCGGAAATTTCCAAGATTTCCTCAGACGATAGCCGTTCGGTTCATGACCGACTTTGCGACGCGATTACGCGCATAATCTATTTTTATTCGGACCATCCCTATGTGAGGGATTTTGTCGTTCGGCACGCAGCGGATAGGTCTGAGCGGTCGACATTGGTTACGGAACAACTGATCCATCCTGCCTATGAAAGTTGTCGGACGCTTTACGAGGCCGGAATCGCTCAGGGCATAATCAGGGCCAGTCACCCTGCGCTCTTTTTCGCGTTGCTGAGCGCCGCTGCCAATCAACCCGCCAGCTTTCCTACTGTCCTGCGATCGCTTGCTCCCGAGATCCCTGAGGACGCCGCCCGAATTCTCATCGCAGAGACCATCGTCGAGACTTTGCTCCACGGCGAGCCATGCGCTCCGCCGCGGTGAACCTCAAAGGGGAGGTACTTAACCTTTCTGCAGGCTGCCGAGCGCCTGCGCAAAGAAACACAGCAGAGGGACTCGCCTGCTCGCAGGCGTTGCCGCTCTGCCGCCGCAGGAGATTGAGCATGTCGATCGATGAACACCAAACCGACCCCCTCGACGGCCTCGCCGAGACGCTCGATCACGCAGCGGCTGCGATGGTGGCTCAGGCAACGCATGGCCTGTCTCCCGCAACGCTTGTTCAGGCATGGTCGGACTGGGCGCTCCATCTCGCCATCTCTCCGGGCAGGCAGTTGCAACTGGCTACCAAGCTGGGTCGCAAATATATGCGACTGGCTGATTATGCAGCCCGGCGCGCCGGCGATCCCGACACCCTTCCCGCAATCGAGCCGCTGCCCCAGGACCGCCGCTTCGACGACCCTGCCTGGCGGGAACAGCCCTATGATCTTCTCGTGCAGGCATTTCTGCTGACCCAGCAATGGTGGCACGCCGCCACGACGGGCATAAAGGGCGTGGACCGTCATCATGAAGACATGGTTGCGTTCGCGGCCCGCCAAATCCTCGACATCGTCGCGCCGACGAACATTATCGCGGCGAATCCCGTGCTCCAGAAGCGGATCGTCGAAACAGGCGGGCGCTGCCTCATCGACGGCATCGAGCATCTTTTCGAGGACATGAGCCGCCTTGCACGAGGGGAATCACCGGCGGGAGTTGAGGCGTTCCCGGTTGGCGAGACTGTTGCCGCGACGCCAGGAAAGGTCGTCTATCGCAACGAACTGATCGAACTGATCCAGTATGAACCGACGAGCGGGATGGTCCATCCGGAGCCGGTGCTGATCGTGCCCGCCTGGATCATGAAATATTATATTCTCGATCTTTCGCCGGACAATTCGCTGGTCCGCTGGCTGGTGGGCCAGGGTTACACGGTCTTCGCCATCTCCTGGCACAATCCGGGCAGCGCCGACCGCAACCTCGACATGGACGCCTATCGACGGCTGGGCGCGATGGCAGCGATCGATGCCATCCACGCGATCTGCGGCGACGCGCATATCCACGCGCTGGGTTATTGTCTCGGGGGCACATTGCTGTCCATCGCCGCAGCCGCAATGGCGCGCGATGGCGACGACAGGCTGGCGAGCGTCACCCTGCTCGCGGCCCAGACCGAGTTCAGCGAACCCGGAGAACTTGGCCTTTTCATCGATGAGTCCCAGCTCAATCTGCTCGAGAACATGATGTGGAGCCGGGGCTATCTCGACAGCAGCCAGATGGGCGGTGCGTTCGAGATTCTGCGTTCGAACGATCTCGTCTGGTCGCGGATCCTCACCGAATATCTGATGGGCGAGCGTGCGCCCATGAACGATCTCATGGCGTGGAACGCCGACGGCACGCGCATGCCTTATGCCATGCACAGCCAGTATCTGCGCCGTCTGTTTCTCGATGATGATCTGGCCGAAGGCAAATACAAGGTCGACGGCCGGGCTATTTCCCTGTCGGCGCTGCGCAAACCGATGTTCATCGTAGGAACCGAACGCGACCATGTCGCGCCGTGGAAGTCGGTCCACAAGATCCACATGCTCTCCCCGGCCTCCATCCGCTTCGTGCTGACAAGCGGCGGTCACAATGCCGGCATTGTATCGGAGCCGGGCCACAGGGGGCGTCGCTACAGCGTGCTCGATCGTGTGGAAGACGGCCCCGTGCTCGACGCGGAGGAATGGCTTACGCGCGCCGAGCCGCATGAGGGAAGCTGGTGGACCGCCTGGGGCGAATGGCTGGTCGACCATTCGAGCGAGCCCGTCCCGCCTCCCCCGATGGGATCGCCCGACAAGGGATATCCCGCGCTCTATCCGGCACCTGGCCACTATGTGAAGGAGCGTTGAGCGATGGCCGGTCCAGCGATGATCGAAAACCGCACCTTCGATGAAATCGAAGTTGGCGACACCGCATCGGTCACACGAACGCTCGAGCCGGAAGACATTCAGCTTTTCGCCCTGGTGTCTGGCGACGTCAATCCGGCTCACCTCGACGCGCAATATGCCGCGACCGACATGTTCCGCCACGTCATTGCCCACGGCATGTGGGGCGGCGGCCTCATCTCCGCCGTCCTCGGAACGCAACTACCCGGTCCTGGCACCATCTATCTGGACCAGTCGTTGCGCTTCCGCCGCCCCGTCGCACCGGGCGACACGATCACCGCCTCGGTCACCGTCGTCGAGAAGCGTGCGGAGAAGAAAATCCTGATCCTCGACTGCCGCTGCGCCAACCAGCATGGCGAGGATGTCATCACTGGCCAGGCCCAGGTGATCGCGCCCGGCGAAAAGGTGCTGCGCCCGCGCGCGGAGCTGCCGGACGTTCGCCTCAACGATCATGACAAATATCGCCGGCTGATGGAGCTTGCCGGTGGTAGCGATCCGGTCCCGACGGCGATCGTGCATCCTTGCAGCGAAGCCGCCATCACTGCGGCGCTCGATGCGGCGCAAGCCGGATTGATCGCCCCGATCCTCATCGGGCCCGATGCGAAGATCAAGGCCGCAGCCACTGCGGCCTCGCGCGCGATCGACGGTTTCCGGATCGTGCCGGTGGCGCACAGTCATGCCGCAGCGGCCAAGGCGGTGGAACTGGTGCGCACGGGCGAAGCGCAGCTCGTCATGAAGGGATCACTGCACACGGATGAACTGATGGGCGCGGTAGTCTCTTCCGCTACAGGCCTTCGCACCGAACGACGGATCAGCCATGCCTATGTCATGGACGTGCCTGGCCGGCCGACACCGCTCATCATTACCGATGCCGCTATCAACATCGCCCCCTCCCTCGAGGAAAAGGCCGACATCATCCGCAACGCCATCGATCTCGCGCATGTGATCGGCATGGAGGCGCCCAAAGTCGCGATCCTCGCTGCGGTCGAAACCGTCAACCCGGCAATGCCTTCGACGCTGGATGCGGCGGCGCTCTGCAAGATGGCGGATCGCGGGCAGATCAGCGGCGGCATTCTCGATGGACCCCTCGCCTTCGACAATGCGGTCAGCGAGGCCGCGGCCAGGGAAAAGGGTATCGTTTCCGAAGTTGCGGGCCATGCGGAAATTCTGGTCGTGCCCAACCTCGAAGCCGGGAACATGCTGGCCAAGCAGCTCACATTCCTGGGCGGCGCCGACGCGGCCGGTATCGTGCTTGGCGCGCGCGTGCCGATCATCCTGACGAGCCGTGCCGACAGCCTGCGCACGCGTCTCGCGTCCTGCGCAGTGGCGGTGCTGATGGCGCGCGCCGTGACGCCGGCAGCCCCTGGATTGCCCGGGGGCAAGAGTGCATGAAGGCGGTCGTCAGCCTCAATTCCGGCTCGTCGAGCATCAAATTCTCTCTCTTCGCCATGGAGCCGGGAGGCAGCCTCCAACTCGCGGCCGGCGGAAAGATCGAGAAAATCGGGATAGTGCCAGCGCTGAAGGCCCGAAGGACGGACGGTACGATCCTGCTCGATCGCACCTGGCCGGATGGCGCAGGCCTTACCCACGCCGACTTGCTGGCCGATCTTTTTTCCTGGGCGATGCAGCATCCACTTGAAGGCTATGAGATCGCCGCCATCGGACACCGCATCGTCCATGGCGGCACAGAATTTTCCGTCCCGCGGCGCATCGATTCTGAATTGATCGACAAGCTGGAAGCACTTTGTCCGCTGGCGCCCCTGCATCAGCCCCATAACCTGGCTGCCGTCCGGGCGATCACCAAGCTTGATCCCGACCTGCCTCAGGTCGCCTGCTTCGACACCGCTTTCCATCATGACAAGCCAGCCCTCGCCTCTCGTTTCGCAATCCCCCGTGCGCTTCACGACCAGGGCATCCGTCGCTACGGTTTTCACGGCCTTTCCTATGAATATATCGCCCGGCGCCTCGCCGCGATCGACCCGGCGCTGGCCTCGGGCAAGGTCATCGCCGCACATCTGGGCAATGGCGCGAGCCTTTGCGCCATGGCGGCGGGGCAAAGCGTCGACACGACCATGGGGTTCACCGCGCTCGACGGTTTGATGATGGGCTCCCGCTCGGGCAGTCTCGACCCCGGTGTCGTGCTGCATCTCATGACGCAGATGGGCATGGGCGCCAAGACGATAGAGGATATGCTTTACAGGCAATCGGGCCTTCTGGGCGTGTCGGGCATTTCCAGCGACATGCGCACGCTTGCCGCGAGCGACGCACCCGAAGCGAAAGAAGCGATTGATCTCTTCGCCTGGCGGGTAGCCCGTGACACCGGCGCCCTTGCCGCTTCGCTGGAGGGTGTGGACGGGATCATCTTTACTGCTGGCATCGGCGAAAATGACGCGGGCATGCGCAGTCTTATTGGTCGCCGGCTCCAATGGCTGGGCCTTGAGATCGATGATCGCGCCAATGCTGCAGGTGAGACGCTGATCAGCGCCCCCGAGAGCCGGATCAAGGCCCTCGTCATCCCCACCGACGAGGAACGCATGATCGCAATTCACACGCTCAGCCTGCTGCAGGAGACCGCCCAATGACACCGCTTGTAGATCTGACCGGCAAGCGCGGCCTCGTCATCGGGATCGCAAACGAACATAGCATCGCGGCAGGATGCGCGGAGGCATTTGCCCGGTGCGGCGCCCGGCTTGCCGCCACCTATCTCAACGAAAAGGCAAAGGACTGGGTCCAGCCTGTCGTCGACCAGCTCGGCGTCGAATGGACTGCGCCGTGCGATGTACGCATCCCCGGCGAACTCGAGGCGCTTTTCGGCCAGGTGCAAGAACGCTGGGGTGGCCTCGATTTCCTGCTGCACTCGATCGCCTTCGCGCCGAAGGAGGATCTCCACGGTCGGGTGGTCGACAGCAGTGCGCAAGGCTTCTCGACGGCGATGGACGTGTCCTGCCACAGTTTCCTTCGCATGGCGAAGCTCGCCGAACCGCTGATGGCAACGGGCGGATGCCTGCTTTGCGTGACCTTCTATGGTTCGGAGCGGGTGGTCGAACACTATAACCTGATGGGTCCCGTCAAGGCGGCCCTGGAAAGCGCAACGCGCTATGTCGCCGCGGAACTGGGCGCCAAAGCCATTCGGGCACACGCTATTTCACCAGGGCCGATTGCCACCCGCGCCGCAAGCGGAATCGACCGGTTCGACGAGTTGCTCGATCGGGCTGCCGCGCAGGTTCCCGCAGGAAAATTGGTTGACGTAAGCGACGTCGGCGCGCTGGCCGCCTTCCTCGTCAGCGATGCCGCGAAGCGGATCACCGGCACGATCATTCCGGTCGATAACGGGCAGCATCTTTTCGCGTGATCGTTCGGGCTGCCCCTCTTGCCCTCGCAGCCAGCGCCGTACTGGCGTCGCAGGCGCACGCGCAAGCTGCTCTGGAGTATGTCGTCCAGCGCGCAGGCAACCGCGATCAGAGCGGACATATCCTTGTCGATGTGCGCGTTCTCAATGCCGGGGCGGCCGCGCAGGAGGTTCGCCTTCCCGACGAGGTTGCGGCCGATCTGGTCAGCAACGGCACGTATCGAAAGGTCTGGCTGCAACGAGGCGAAAAACAGGCTGCGGTTCTGACGATCCGGGCCAATGGCTTTGCGGCGGCGCGCTACCGGATCGACTTTCAGGACGTCATGGACGGCGCGGCCTTGTCCATTCCCTCCTGGTCAACGCAGCAAATCCTCCTGACGATCGGCGTCGATCCTGAGGCCGACCGCTCTGCCCCGGTCGCCCTGACTGCCGCGCCCTCGCTCACGCCTCCGACCTCTCCGCAGATATCGCCAGACTCCGTCACACCATCGCCGACAGACCGAACCCGGGGCAATGCTTTCATCCCCAATCTCTCGGTCTACGAACCGATCTATGCGGTCTATGGCCCCGGCACCAACACCGACGCACGCATCCAGATCAGTTTCAAATATCAGCTGTTCGGAAATCGAGCGCGGATGGACCGCTCTCCCTCGCTGATCGACGGCCTCTATTTCGCCTATACCCAGCGCATGTTCTGGGACGTGGCGGCGAAATCCTCGCCCTTCCGCAATATCGATTATCAACCCGAGCTCTTCTATCTCTCGCCTGCCCTGCCCGTGTCAGATAAGGCAACGATCAGCGGCCAGATCGGCCTTCGCCATGAGTCCAATGGACGCGATGGCGCAGCCTCGCGCAGCCTCAACATGCTCTATCTGGCCCCGATGGCCGGCTTCTCGCTCGGCGAGGACCGAAGGCTGACGATCGCGCCGCGGCTGTGGCTCTATCTCGGAAACCTTTCGGACAATCCTGACATTCGCCGATATCGCGGCAATAGCGGGCTTTTCATTGAGGCCAGCGAGGATGATGGGCTGCGCGTCTCGGCTTCTACCCGTCTCAACCTGGGTAGCGGCAAGGGAGCTCTGACCGCCGAGCTCTCCTACCCGTTCCGGCGTATCCTGGGCGGAGGCCCGGACTTCTATCTCTTCGGCCAGGGCTTCACCGGCTATGGCGAAAATCTGCTCGACTATAACAAGCACGTGACGCGCCTGCGGATCGGCGTGGCGCTCGTGCGATGAACGCTCAAGGAGGTATAGCGTGAAGCTGCGGGGCCCTATCGTCATTCCCATTCTGGCCGTCGTCCTCATCGCCCTGGCTTTCGGGCTGTGGTGGATGTTTGGACGCACCGACAAGCTCCCCGATACCATCGTGCGCGGCAACGGCCGTCTCGAGATGACGCGCACCGATATTGCCGCCAAATATCCTGGCCGCCTGATGTCGCTTGACGTCCATGAAGGTGATCTCGTCGGGGCGGGGCAGGTCATCGCCCGGCAGGATGATGTAGACCTCAAAACCCAACTCGCCGGAGCGCTTGCCAAGCGCGAACAGGCAGTATCCGCCCTCATGCGCGCGCAAGGGGAGCTCGCCGCGCGGGACAGTCAGGCTCAGCTCGCCCGCATCGACTGGGTCGAGACCGGCAAGCTGCGGGAGCGTGACATGGTCTCGAACGTCGAGCTGGAGCAGCGTCGCCTGGCCTTGGGTGCTGCGCAAGGTGGCGCCCAGGCGGCGGGCGGCGGTGTCGGCGAGGCACGCTCGGCCATTGCCCAGGCCGACGCCCTGATCGCGCAAACCAGAGCCGGCCTTGCCGACCTGCGGATCATCGCACCGACGCCCGGGCGCGTCGAATATCGGATCGTCGAGCCTGGAACCATGTTGCCACCGGGCGGCAAGATCGTGTCGCTGGTCAATGCCGAGGATGCCTGGCTCACCATCTTCCTGCCCGCTTCGGTCGCCGGCAAGATCAGGATCGGCGACGAGGCACGCATTCTTCCGCAGGGTTTTGGCGACGCCATTCCCGCGCGCGTCAGCTTCGTGGCGCCCGATGCGCAGTTCACGCCAAAATTCGTCGAGACGGCCAGCGAACGCGAGAACCTGTCCTACCGGGTGAAGCTGCAGATCGCGCCTGATCTCGCCCGTGGCCTGGACGGAAGGCTGAAAGCCGGCATGACGGCGGACGGGTTCGTGCGCACCGATACGCGCCAGCCCTGGCCCGACCTCACCAAGATCGACAAATGATCCCGCCCGCTCAGATCCTCCCCGAAGAGGCGATACGGATCGAAAGCCTTTCGCATCGATATGGCGGTATCATCGCCCTGAACGAGGTTTCGCTCTCCCTGCCCAAGGGGAAGACCACCGCGCTGGTCGGGCCCGATGGCGTAGGCAAGTCGACGCTGCTCGGCCTCATATCCGGCGTGAAAAAGCTGCAAACGGGACGTCTTTCGGTTCTCGGCTTCGATCTCACCGAGCGTCGCAAGCGGGAGGAGTTCCTTTCCCGCGTCGCCTATATGCCCCAGGGGCTTGGTCGCAATCTCTACCCGACGCTTTCCGTCCGCGAGAATATCGACTTCTTTGGTCGCCTCTTCGGACTGTCTGCAGTCGAGCGGGAAGCGCATATGCGGCGCTTGCTGGACGCGACGGGGCTTGCACCCTTTCCGGACCGGCCCGCCGGCAAACTTTCGGGCGGCATGAAGCAGAAGCTGGGCCTGTGTTGCTCGCTGGTGCACGATCCGGATCTGCTCATCCTCGACGAACCCACCACGGGGGTAGACCCTCTTTCACGACGGCAGTTCTGGGAACTGGTGGATGCGATGTGCGCGGAGCGGCCGGACATGACCGTGCTGGTCTCCACGGCTTACATGGAAGAGGCAGAGCGCTTTGGCCACCTCGTGGCGATGGACGATGGCAAGGTGATCGCGCAAGGGGATACGCGCGAGATCATGCGTGACGCGGGCGCGGATACGCTCGAAGCCGCCTATGTTCGCCTGCTTCCGCAAGACAAGCGGCCATCGGGCGACGCGCTGGTCGTGCCGGCCTGGCAGGACAAGGGCGAAGCGCCGGCAATCGAGGCGCATGATCTGACGCGGCGCTTTGGTGATTTCGTAGCGGTCGATCATGTGAGCTTTCGCATCGGACGCGGCGAGATATTCGGTTTTCTGGGCTCGAACGGCTGCGGCAAGACCACGACCATGAAGATGCTGACCGGCCTGCTCGATGCGACGGACGGAACGGCCAGCCTTTTCGGGCGGCCGATCGCCCCCGGAGACATGGAGACGCGCATGCGCGTGGGCTATATGTCGCAGGCCTTCTCGCTCTATGAAGAGCTTTCGGTTCGCCAGAACCTGGTCCTTCATGCGCGGCTCTATCGCGTGCCACGCCAGCAGGCAGGCGAACTGGTTTCGGCCGCGCTTGCCCAGTTCGAGCTCGAAGCCCATGCCGATGCCGTTCCCGCCGCTCTGCCGCTCGGCATACGGCAACGCCTGCAACTCGCCGCCGCCTGCCTCCATCGACCCGAGATCCTGATCCTGGACGAGCCCACGTCCGGCGTCGATCCGGCGGCGCGCGACATGTTCTGGCGCCATCTGATCCGCCTCTCGCGCGATGAAGGGGTAACGATCTTCGTCTCCACCCACTTCATGAACGAGGCGGAACGGTGCGACCGCATATCGCTGATGCATCGCGGGCGGGTTCTGACGGTCGGCGCGCCGACGGAACTCACACAGCGATATGATGCGCAGCGGCTCGAGGATGCTTTTATCGCTGTCCTCGAGAAGGATAATGACGAAGCGCCGACTGCTTCCGCCCATCTGCCGGTCGATGCTTCGGTCGCTTCGTCCACTCCTGCCGCCGGTGCGCGATCGACGGCTCCCGGCCGGCCGCGATTACCAACCGCTGCCGGCAGCTGGCCGGGCTTCGCCTGGGCCTTTGCCCGGCGCGAAGCGACCGAACTCATGCGCGATCGCATCCGGCTCGCCTTCGCGCTGATCGGCCCGATCATCCTGCTGTGCATTGCAGCCTACAGCATTTCCTTCGACGTCCAGAATATCCGCCTTGCCGTTCTCGATCATGACCGCAGTGCCGCCAGCCGTGACCTGCAACTTTATTTTGAAGGGTCACGCTATTTCCGGGTTGAGCCCGAACTTGCGAGCGACGCGGCCGCCGATCAGGCGCTGCGCGAGGCATCGACCAAGATGGTGCTGGACATACCCCCCGGCTTCGGACGCGATCTGACCGCAGGGCGGCGGCCCGCGGTCGACGTGCGGATCGACGGCGCGAGTCCTTTCCCCGCGTCGAATGCCCGCGCTTATGCCGAGGCTGTTCTCCTTCGCTACGCAATGGACCAGTTGCGGTCCGCGCAGCCCTTCGCTGTGCCTGATCTCTCGTCCACAATCGAACCGCGCTTCATCTACAATCAGGAGTTTCGCAGCATCTACGCCATGGCGCCGGGCGTCCTGATGCTCTGCATGATCCTCATTCCCGCGATGCTGACGGCCCTTGGGGTCGTGCGCGAAAAGGAAATCGGCTCGATCACCAATCTCTACGCTTCGCCGGCGAGCCTGGGCGCATTCCTGGTCGGCAAGCAGATGCCCTATGCCCTTCTTGCGATGATCAGTTTCGTGACGCTGATCCTGGTGACTGTCTTCATTTTGGGAGTACCGCTCAAGGGGTCCTTGCCGGCCCTTCTGATCGGCGGGTTCCTCTTCATTCTGTCTGTCACCGGGCTGGGGCTGATGATCTCGGCCTTTGTGCGCTCGCAGGTCGCCGCCATCTTCGCGACATCCCTCATCTGTCTTATTCCGTCGGTGAACTTCTCCGGGCTCCTTTACCCCGTTTCCACCCTGACAGGCCCGAGCCATATCATCGGGCTGACCTTCCCCTCCTCCTGGTTCCAGATCGTCAGTCTCGGCACATTCACCAAGGGTCTGGGCATGGCCAGTTTCGGCCAGGCCTATCTGGCCCTGATGGCGCTCGCATTCCTCTTCGTGGGCGGCGCACGCCTGATGCTGGGAAAGCAGGAGAAATGACGCGCTGGATTCTCAACGTTGCGCTTCTGAGCGGCAAGGAACTGCGCAGTGTCATGAAGGATGTGACGCTGATGGCGCTTATCCTCTTCGCTTTCACCGTGGCGATCCAGCTTGTTGCGAACGGGGTACGCGCAGAGGTCATGAACGCTTCGGTCGCGATCATGGACGAGGATCATTCCGAACTGTCGCGCCGGCTGCGCGATGCCATCCAGCAGCCCTATTTCAAACCACCCGAGGACATCGAGCGATCCGCGATCGACCCTGCGATGAACAGCGGAAAATATATCTTCGTCATCGAAATCCCGCCCCGCTTCGAAGCCGATACGCTCGCGGGCCGGTCGCCTTCCGTCCAGATTCTCGTCGACGCGACCGCCATGACGCAGGCGGGTCTGGGCGCTGCCTATTTCCAGCAGATATTCGCGCAGGAAACGCTCGACTTCCTCCATGCCCGGGGCCTCCTGGAGGCGCTGCCGGTCCAGGTCGAAAGCCGGATGCATTTCAATCCCAACGCCCAGTCGGCCTGGTATACCTCGGTCATGCAGATCGTCACCAACGTGACGGTGCTCTCGATCATCCTCGTCGGCGCGGCGGTGATCCGTGAGCGTGAGCATGGCACGATCGAGCATCTGCTGGTGATGCCCGTGCGCGCCAGCGAGATCGCCTTCGCCAAGATCCTTGCCAACGGCCTCGTCATCCTGCTGGCCTCGATCGCGTCCCTCTGGTTCGTCGTTCATGGCGTTCTGGGCGTGCCGCTGACCGGATCTCTCCTGCTCTTCACTGCCGCGATGTTTCTCTACCTCTTCTCGGTCACCTCGCTCGGCATGTGGATGGCAACGCTCGCGCCATCCATGCCGCAGTTCGGGCTCTTCGCAGTGCCCGTCTACGCCATCGCTTATCTGCTCTCGGGAGCGGCAACGCCGCTCGAGAGCATGCCCTCGGCGATCCGGACGATTGCGCTATGTCTGCCGACCACCCAGTTCGTCAGCCTCTCCCAGGCGATCCTCTATCGCGGCGCGGGCGTGCGAACGATCCTGCCGGAACTCGCGATCATCTGCGGCTCGGGCGTGTTCTTCGTGGCGATGGCCGTCAGCCGCTTCCGTTCGATGCTCTCAAGGCAGGGCTAAAGGTCATAGATGACATCACCCAGGAAAATCAGAATGCATAGCCAATTGCTTCCTCCATCGCTCGCGCTGCTGCTCACCGCTTGCGCCAGCGTCCCGAACACGCCCGCGCACGCGCCACGCATCACTCCGCCCAATCGCCTGGATGCGGCGGCGGCGAACGACGCGGCAATAACCGGGACAGACCGCTGGTGGACGGCGTGGGGCGATCCCGCTCTTGATGCGCTGGTCGAGAAATCGCTCGAAGCAAACGCCGATATCCGCGCTGCAAAGGCCCATGTCGCCGCCGCGCGTGCGCTAGTCACTGTCGCGGAATCGGCGCTTTATCCTACCGTTGCCGCAAATGGCACAGCGTGGGCCAGTCAGAGCGATGCCGGGATCGATGACAAGTGGCAGGCCATGCTGCCGTCGCTGTCCGGAAACAGCGGCAGTGGATATCTGGTGGGTCTTGGAGCCACCTGGGAGGCTGACCTGTTCGGTGGACGCCATGCCGACGCCGAAATGGCGCGCGCGCTTTCCGAAAGCACCGCACGAACGGCCGATGGCGTCAGGCTCATGGTCGCCGCCGATGTCGTCGAAAATTATCAGCAGCTGCAGGGGCTGAGGCGGCGCCTCGATGTCCTCGATCGCAGCGAGGCTACGGCCAGTCGCCTTGTCGATTATGCGGCCGCCCGGCAGCGGACGGGCGCCGCGACAGCGGCCGATGTCACCCGCGCCCGCAATGGACTGGAGGCGCTGCGCGCCTCCCGCCCGGCCCTCACATCCCTCGTCGATGCGCGCAAGCGGCGACTGGCCGTGCTGGCGGGCGACGTCCCCGAACAGGCGCCGGATATGGTCGCCTCCGCCACTTTTGAGACGCCAGATGCGCCCACCGGGCAACTTCCTTCCGACATTCTTGATCGCCGGCCTGATGTCGCGGCGCGATCATGGCTGGTGAACGCGCGTGCGGCGCGCCTCAAGAGCCTGAAGGCCGATCTGCTTCCGCGCTTCGCCATCCATTTTCTGGGGCAGAACGGGCATATCGAACTGGGCGGCCTGCCGGGCTATGGCGGAACCGGAGGTCTGGTCGGCCTTTCCGCATCGATGCCGCTTTTCAATGCCGGAAGGTTGCAGGCCAGTGTCAAGGCGGGCGATGCCGAACTTGAGGCTGCTCTCGCCAATTATGACCAGGCCATGCTGTCGGCGCTCGAGGAAGTTGAATCCGCTTATGGTTTTCGGGCGGGGCTGGACGAACGCCTGGCCGGGCTTATCCGTACATCCGACATGGCCCGCCGACGCGCCGACCAGCTGGCGATATTGTACGATGCCGGACGCACGCAGTTGGGCGATGTGTTGCAGGCCCGATTGGATGCGCTCTCGGACGAGGACAAGATGGAACAGACCCGCATCGCACAAGGAACGGCAACCGTTCAGCTCTATCGTGCGCTGGGGGGCGGCTGGTAAGGTTGCGCCGGGCCGCTCGGCCAGCGTCGAGGTCTGCTTTTCCGCCTTTTGAGGGCCACGCAGATCGACGAACTCAGCTGACCGATCACGACAAAATGCAGGTCGCTGAGTGACGCTGCAGGATCAACCTCATGATGTGACTGGGAAAAATGCGGCCTCGTATCAATTTTCCAGTCATCAATTAGGTGCCAGGCACAGTGGAATAAAATCTAAAGGTCAACTGTGCTATTCCTGCTTTAGAGCTATGAGAGCGCGCATGCGCCGAACAGAATAGGTGAGCCATGAAGGAGTTTCTCGAACGTGCGGCGAAGGCAGGTGCATTGTCGTTTCGTGACTTGCATATCATTCTCGATGCTCTACCGATCCCCCTTTCCTGGGCTACCTTGCCCGAGGGAGAGATCAGATTTCTCAACCGGGCATTCACGAAAACCTTCGGTTATCCGGAAGGGGCATTCCCAACTGTCGACGACTGGATCGACGGTGCCTATCCGCGTGAACATCATAGGAAAGAAACCCGCCGACTTTGGAATGATCTATGGCTCGCGCGCGCCGAGGGCATATCGGAAATCGATGCTTGCGAGATCGAGATATTATGTGCGGACAAAACGATCCGCACAGCCTGATCTGCCCCCACCGAGTGGACCGATTGGTTTGTTAGTGGATTAAGCCCATCGCCGCCATATTCGGACGGAGGTGGAGCGAAGCGGAACCGGAGGCCGGATATGGCGGTGTCGCCGTTTCCGGTGCCGGCGGTCGGTAGCCCAAGCTGCTGTGAGGGCGAACGGTGTTGTAATGCCGCCGCCATGCCTCGATCAGCACCTTGGCCTCAGCGAGGCTGTAGAAGATCTCGCCGTTGAGCAGTTCGTCGCGAAGCGATCCATTGAAGCTTTCGTTATAGCCATTCTCCCATGGTGATCCCGGCGTGATGTAGAGCGTCGTCACGCCGATCTGCCCCAGCCATTTCTGGACGGCGGTCGCGATAAATTCGCTTCCGTTGTCGGACCGTATATGTACCGGAGGACCGCGAGAAATGAACAGGTCGGCCAGCGCCGCCAGCACATCCTCGTGTTTGAGCTGCCGGGCAACGATGAGTGCCAGGCACTCCCTGCTGGCCTCATCGATGATGGTCAGGATCCGGAACTTGCGGCCATCGTGCGTGCGCCCTTCGACGAAGTCGTAGGCCCACACATGCCCGGGATACTCAGGCCGTAGGCGGATACATGATCCGTCGTTGAGCCACAGGCGTCCCCGTTTGGGCTGGCGCAGCGGGACCTTCAGTCCTTCGCGTCGCCATATCCGCTCGACCCGTTTGTGGTTCACCGTCCACCCCGCATGGCACAGCAACGCCGTCACCCGGCGGTAGCCATAGCGACCATATTGCTTCGCCAACGCGACGATGTCCTCCGTGAGCGCCTGTTCGTCATCCGCCCCACGCGGCACCTTGCGCTGTGTCGATCGATGCTGCCCTAGCACCCGGCATATCCGTCGCTCGGACACTCGGATCGGCAAATCTTGTCGCAACTGATCGATGCAGCGCCGCCGCCGCGCGGGGCTTAGAAGTTTCCCTTGGCAGCTTCCTGCAAGATCAGCTTGTCCAACGTCAGATCCGAAATCGCCCGGCGTAGCCGCTGGTTCTCTTTCTCCAGATCCTTCATCCGCCGCGCTTGGTCGGTCTTCAGGCCGCCATATTCCTTGCGCCAGCGATAGTATGTCTGCTCGCTGACTGCGATCCGGCGGCACGCCTCTGCTGTCGAGGCTCCCTGCGCCAGCACAATCTCAGCTTCACGCAGCTTGCCGATAATCTCTTCCGGCCTGTGCTTCTTGCTCGGCATTCATCGTCCCTTTCGTGGTCCAGACTATCATAGTCTCTGGGCCACTCAGCGGGGGGCAGATCATATCACTGACCTTGCCGCTGCTTCGGGTTCAAGGGGGCTCGCTCAAAACCAGCATTGTTTGCAGGCCGAGACCAGCGTGTTGATGGAGGTGCTGCGCAATCATGGCGACGAAGTGCGACGACGCGTCCGATATCAGATTAGTATGCCACCCTTGAAGCATTGCTGGTTCCGATCGTGTTGCTAACGCAACGTACGGCGAACTGCATCTTGCCATCCGGCGACGAGCGTTTTGCGTTCAAAATTCGCCATTTTCGGTTCAAAAATCTGTCCCTGCGTCCAGGTTTCGGCCAGAGCGTTGAGATCCGCCCAGAGCCCTGTCGCAAGGCCCGCATGAAAGGCAGCGCCAAGCGCTGTCGTCTCAAGATGAACGGGCCGCTCAACCTTCGTTTCGAGCATGTCGGCAAGGAATTGGCAAAGCCAGTCATTTGCGGCCATACCGCCATCGACGCGCAGTTTGGCAGGGGCTGCGCCGCCATCTGAGACCATCGCTTCTGCAAGATCCATAGTCTGGTAGGCGACCGCCTCAAGCGCGGCGCGAGCGAGATGGGCCTGGGTCGCGTCAAGCGTCAGGCCAAAAATCGCACCACGCGCATCAGGATCCCAGTGAGGCGCGCCAAGTCCCACAAAAGCCGGAACCATATAGACACCATGACTGGAGGGAACCCGCGTAGCCATATCGTTCGTTTCACGAGCATGCGTGATGACGCCGATCCCGTCCCGCAACCATTTCACCGCCGCGCCAGCAACGAAAATCGAACCCTCAAGAGCATAGGTCATCTGCCCGTTCAGGCGATAGGCTGGTGTCGTGAGGAGGCGGTTATTTGATTCCAATGCCTCGGTACCCGTGTTGAGGAGCATGAAGCAACCGGTGCCATAGGTCGACTTCGCCATTCCCACGCCAAAGCAAGCCTGACCGAACAGCGCGGCCTGCTGATCCCCGGCAACACCGGCAATGGGGATTGCTGCGCCCAGAAGCGCAGCGTCAGTCGTGCCGAAATGATGCGCATTATCATGCACCTCGGGAAGCACCTGCATCGGCACACGCAGCAGACGACACATTTCCTCATCCCAACGTTGCTCGCGGATGTTGTAGAGCATCGTCCGACCAGCATTGGTCACGTCCGTGGCATGAACCTTCCCACCCGTCAGGCGCCAGATCAGGAAACTATCGATGGTGCCAAACGCAAGCTCACCCCTTTCAGCGCGCTCTCTGGCGCCGCCGACATTATCAAGAATCCAGGCGAGCTTGGTGCCCGAAAAATAGGGATCGACGAGAAGGCCGGTACGCGAGCGCACTTCCGCCTCAAATCCTTCCTCTCCCTTGAGTTCGGCGCATAGCCTGGCGGTACGGCGATCCTGCCACACGATGGCGCGATGGATCACCTTCCCAGTACCGCGCTCCCAAACGACCACTGTCTCGCGCTGGTTGGTGATGCCGATGCCGGCAATGCCGCCGGTACCCACCCCGCTCTTCTCGATAGCTTCTTTGGCAAGACGGAGGGTGTCGCGCCAAATGTCCTCCGGGTCATGCTCCACCCACCCCAGGTCGGGATAATGTTGTTCGAACTCACATTGCGCGCTTGCAACGGGACGCGCGTGCCTGTCGAACACGATGGCGCGCGTCGATGTCGTGCCTTGATCGATGGCCAGAATGTGCACAGGCTGAGGCATTAGGCGGCTCTCCGGGCTTTTCTTCAAAGGTTTACTTGACAGGCATGTCCGTATCGCCCGGCGCACCTGACTTGCTTCGCGAAGGTAAATATGGCTTGACGGCAATTTGATAGAGACCAGCGCCGAGCGTTCCACCAAGTAACGGCGCGGCAATCGGGACCCACCAGTAATTCTCGGGACTTGGAAAAGCGGCCTGATCGTATCCGGCGAGCCAAGCCAGAAGCCGTGGCCCAAAATCGCGAGCGGGATTGAGTGCCCAGGCTTCCAGATATCCTGCGGACGCGCCAATGGTCGCGACCAGCAGACCGATCATGAGAGCGCTCGAATTCGCCCGTGGCGCAACATCGTTGAACTCGTCCGTGATGGCGAAGATTCCCAGCAACAGGAGGCCGGTCAGGATCACTTCATCCCAGAATGCGTGGATCGGGGTGATATGTTCGCCGGGATGAGTGAAGAATACCCCTGCGGCGCCACCTGTCGCACGCGTCAAGCCATGGGCTGCATTATAAGCGTCAATCACCGGATGATAAAGTTGCAGCACCAGGCTGGCACCGATGAACCCACCTATCACCTGCGCTATCCAATAAGGCAAAATCTTGCGTTTGGGGAAACCACGGAAAAAAGCGAGCGCCAGCGTGACCGCCGGATTGGCGTGTGTTCCGGAAACGGCACCCGTGACATAGATCGCGATTGTCACGCCCAGCCCCCAGGCGATGCAAACGCCCCAATAGGCCTGAGCATAGGGACTCGGGTCATAAAGGGTGATCATGGCTGCCGCACCATCACCGATCAGGATTATGATCGCGACCGCCAAGGCCTCGGAGATGAGTTCGCCGATCAGGGCGCGGCGATATTCCACCTTCAAGTCTCCCCACGTTGGAACAATTTTCATCTGAAACTGCCCCATCTGCACACGCTTTCATATTAACGTCAACTCTTTCGTTTGCATTTTCGGTTTTGGCATATTATTTTCTATCGAAAGAAGCCTGGGAAAGATGCCCTTCGGATCGAACCAGGACACTTCCGCCGCCTTCCTATCGAGAGAAGATCGAATGACCGCATGCCCGCCCCCCTCTCCTGCTACCGGTATGCACGTCGAAACCTATGATTTGTTGATCGTGGGGGGAGGCGTGAATGGCGCCGGGATAGCACGCGACGCCGCCGGCCGCGGACTTTCGGTCCTGCTGGTAGAGCAGGACGATCTGGCCAGTTATACCTCCTCATCATCGACAAAACTAATCCACGGCGGGCTGCGTTATCTGGAATACTACGAATTCCGCCTAGTCCGAGAGGCTTTGATCGAACGCGAGCGGTTACTGGCTATGGCGCCGCACATCATGTGGCCGCTGCGGTTCGTCCTCCCGCAATCACTTTCCCCTCGCCCCGCCTGGATGGTCCGACTTGGCCTGTTCCTTTACGATAATCTGGGTGGCCGGAAGAACTTGCCCGGAACCGAAACGATAAACCTCGACCGCAGCCCGCGCGGGATCGGGCTCAAGCCCCAGAAGGGCAAGAAACGGGGCAAGGCTTTCGTCTATTCAGACGGGTGGGTGGAAGACAGCCGGCTCGTCGTACTTAACGCAATGGATGCGGCTGCCCGCGGCGCCCGGATCGAAACACGCACACAGCTAACGCAAGCACAAAACGAAAATGACGAGTGGATTGCAACGCTCGAAACGAAAGCCGGTACAGTCCGTCAGGTGCGCGCAAGGATGCTGGTCAATGCCGCCGGTCCATGGGTCGATAAGGTTCTTGGCCGCATCGGGCGCAGCAACAACAATCGCGGCGTGCGGCTTGTCAAGGGCAGTCATATGATATTGCCGCGCCTCTACGATGGCGACCATGCGTTCATGCTGCAGAATCCGGACCGTCGCATCGTCTTCGCGATTCCTTATGAAGGCGAATTCACACTGATTGGCACCACCGATGAGCCCTGGACGGACGAACCCGGCAAGGCTGAAATCAGCCAGGGCGAAGTCGACTATCTGTGCGCGACGGTGAATCGCTATTTCGAAAAGGAGATTACACCGTCCGATATCGTGTGGAGCTATGCCGGCATCCGCCCGCTTTATGACGATCATGCTGCCGACGCCTCTGCGGTAACGCGTGACTATGTGCTCGATTTCGAGAAACCCGAGAAAACACGGGCGCCACTACTCAGTATCTTCGGCGGAAAGATCACCACTTATCGCAAATTGGCTGAGCATGCGATGGAGCATATAGCTGAAGTGTTCCCAACTGCCGGGAAGGCCTGGACAGCAGGTGAACCGCTGCCCGGTGGAAATCTGCCGGGGCAGGACTTTGATCGGTTTGTGGCTGACCTGTCATCGCGGTGGCCGGACATGCCCTCAAAGTTGCTTCGCCGCCTCGCTCGGGCATATGGCACAGAAGCGATCCAGATTCTTGGCGCCGCAAGCGTTCCGGCTGACCTGGGCGAGGACTTCGGGGCCGGGCTCCACGCCGCCGAGATAGAATATCTGTTCGCGGCCGAATGGGCGCGTACAGCAGAGGATATTCTTTACCGACGCTCGAAGCTGGGCTTGCATGTGCCGCCTGGGACCGAGACTGAAATCGATGCCTATCTCAGCACACTTTCCCGGTGCGTCGCTTCGCTTTAGTGATCAGCAAGATCACAAGGAAACAGGAAGCAGGAGCAATGGAGCGAGGAACCGCGGCTGAAGGCGATGTCGTCGCAGCACGTCGAGAGCATATCCTGGAGATAGCCCGCAGCGCTGGCAGCGTTGCCGTTGAGGATCTGGCCGAGCGGCTTGGCGTAACACCGCAAACGATCCGCAAGGACCTGAACGTGCTAGCCGGACAGTCGCTGCTTTCCCGCATTCATGGCGGAGCGCTGGTGACCTCCGGCGTTGACAACCTGGCCTATGACGCACGTCGGACTGTCGCATCGAATGCGAAGGCTCGTATTGGGGCAGCAGCTGCCGCGCTGATCCCCAATGGCGCTTCCCTGTTCGTGAATATCGGCACCACAACCGAGGCTGTGGCTGCAAATTTTGTGCATCATCGCAACCTCATGGTGGTCTCGAACAATCTCAACGTCGTTGACACCCTTTCAGATCATCAGGCGATGGAACTTGTCTGCGTAGGCGGCAAGGTGCGCACCGGCGATCGTGCCGTGGTGGGGGCGCTCGCAATGCGCTTCATCGAAAATTTTCGCGTCGACTATGCGCTCATCGGCATCTCGGCGATCGACATTGACGGAAGTCTGCTCGATTTCGCGATCGATGAAGTGGAAGTCTCGCAGACGATCATCCGTAACGCGCGCAAGGTGATCCTTGTAGCTGATTCCAGCAAGGTGGGGCGCTCGGCTCCAGTGCGTGTGTGTGGAATGGATGTGATCGATTTCTTCGTCACTGATCGGATCGACGATCCGAAGCTCCGTTCCACATGCGAACGTCATGGCGTCAGTCTGATCGAGACCAGCATTACTTGCTGACCTTCCCAAGCGATAGCCCGGGTACACTTGGTTGCATGGCAATACGTCAAGTGGGCGAACAGCCTCCTGGGGCTGCTTCGGTGATGACCTTCAGAGGGACTGCGCCATCTTTCAGGAGCAACGGATCAGCCCCGACCTAGCCGATGACCAATGCCCTGCCCATAGTCTTTCGTGGCATGCATGCAAACGAGCGCCGCGACGCCCCCGCGCTTCAGGGTCAGGATCTGTAATTGCAGTTGCTAGGTTTCGTGGACAAAGGTTGACAGCAGGATCGGGCGTTGATTCAAGGCTGCCTTTTGGAGGTGGCGTTGGGCGAGCGTATTGGGCTGACGGAGGACGAGTGGGGGATCATCGGCACATTACTGCCATCTGAGCGTGGTCGTGGCTGTCGTCCAGCACAGGACAACCGGCTGTATTTCGAAGGCATGATGTGGATCGCCCGCACAGGTTCGCAATGGCGCCACTTGCCGGATGAATATGGCAAGTGGAACAGCGTTTTCCGCCGCTACCGGCGCTGGGTTACGACCGGGGTGTTCGAGGCGATGCTCGAGACACTGGGCGAAATGGTGGCTCGTGATGCCACTGCGGACATGATCGACAGCACCGTGGTCCGAGCACATCATTGTGCCGTCGGCATAAAAAAGGGACTCAGGAAACCGAGGCGCTTGGCCGATCGCGAGGCGGATTCAGCACAAAGCTCCACGCCCGCTGCGATGCCAAAGGCCGACCGCTCGGCTTTGTCCTGACGCCGGGCCAGAGCCACGATATCCAAGGCTTTGGCCCGCTGTTCCGTTTGATTGCTCATAAGATCGAGGCATTGTTGGCGGACAAGGGCTACGATGCAGATGCCATCCGCGAGGAATTGGCCAATGCTGACGTTGAGGCTGTCATTCCCGCCAAAAGCAATCGGCGCGATCCAATCCCACACGATCGCGAAAAATACCGTTGGCGCAATCTTGTCGAACGCCTCTTCAACAAACTCAAGAACTGGCGGCGTATCGCAACTCGATACGACAAAACCAAAGAGTCCTACCTCGGCTTCGTCAATCTCGTCTCAGCCCTGCAATGGATACCCTTTGTCCACGAAACCTAGGCGGTGCCGATCGTTTAAGGTTCTCATGGATCTGGCCGAACTGGAGCTTGGTCGTGCTGTATCGGGTCTCACAGAGGCGAACGTTGCATTGACTCGGTGCGGGCTTTGAAACAACTGACTGCCTTCGCAGATCGTTCGTCCCTGCGTTCCCTCTGCGGACACCGCCCTCGGATCAGCTTTGACGCTGCACCGCTGGCAAACTGGTTCTATCCTACCTCACGCCTGGAACAAAGTGCCATCGCGCAGCATGGCATGCATGATGACCGCGAGCCGACGAGCGAGCGCGACACGGGGCGCTTTGCAACCTTCATGGAGCGCGGAGGCCTCGTTGCTCCCGATCGGGGCAGGACAATTCGCATGGCGCAGCCTTGACACTGCTCGACCTTGTTTGCGTCGGATACGCAGTCGACCAGCGATTTCCCCTCCCCTTCCTGATCCAAAGCTGAGGGGAAACGGTGTGAAATCGCTGATCTTTATGACGTCAGGCGACTTTTCCTCTGTGCCGCGTCACAGGACCGAGCCGAACATAGCGCCGATCAGACGCAGCGACTTTCTCGAAGCTCCGTCAGACAAGCTGGAATACAGAAGGATATCCTGAGCAGGCAATGGTGGCAGGTGCAGCGCCGCCCCCATGTCGATCACGTCCGCTGGTGCGACCTGCCGCCCAAGGGCGGCAACAGCCAGCCCCGCGGCGGCGGCAGCCGCAATCGTCGCAACCCCGCCGCCGACGAAGGCTTCCATCCATGGAATAGATGCATCCTCAAGCGCACGGATTGTCATCGCCCGGACGGCGCAGGGGCTAGGCTGAACGGCGATGGGTAAGGACGTCGAACGGTCCCATGTCCATCCCGGTGCTGCCATCCAGCCGAACGCCTGTTGTCCGACGACCTCTCCCCCGCGTCTCGTTTCATCGAGCGGGAGCACGAAGGCCGCACCGATCGAACCACAATCCATTGCTTCCATGATTTCACGGGTCGTACCGACTTTCATTTCCAGAACGAGGCCGGGATCCTGAGAATGCAGGCGGGAAAGCATCGCCGGGATCTGCGGACCGAAGATATGATTGCTGAAGCCAATGGAGAGCCTTCTTTGTCGGCTGCCGAAGGAGCTCAGGGCCAGATCATGGGCAGTGATCAGGTCGCGGGCAGGCTGGAGAAACATTGCACCGGCTGCCGATAGCTGCACGGAACGCGGGGTACGCTCGACCAGTTGGTGGCCGAGTTCCGTTTCCAGTTTCCGGAGCTTTGTGCTGACCGCCGACTGCGCCAGATCCATTGCCGCCGCTGCCTTGGTGAAGCTGCGCAATTCGACGATCATCAGGAAGATTTTCACCGCATCGAGATCGAGCGTGTTCATTTTGTCATCCAGATTCGAGATCGCAGATATCATAAACAATCTCGTTTGATGAATGTACAGTTCAAAGCACAACGATGGCAACCTGAAGGGAGACCAGATGACAACGCGTCTCGCCGTCATCGCGCCGGGAGCGATGGGAAGTGCTGTCGCACGCGAACTTGTCGGCAGAGGCGCGCAGGTTCTGACCGTCATCGACAGCCGCAGTGAGCGGAGCACGTTGCGCGCACGCGATGCAGGCATGATCGCCGCCGACCTGTCCGATCTGCCCGGCTGCGACCTCATCCTGTCGATCGTTCCGCCGGACGCGGCGATCGGTCTGGCGCAAATGCTGGCACCCGTGCTGCGCCAGAGCCCGACGAAACCGGCGTTCATCGATTTCAACGCGATCAATCCGGCTACCATGCAAGACGTGTCGGCGGCACTGTCCGGAACGGGCTGCGATGTGCTGGATGGAGCGATCATCGGCCTTCCTCCGCAACAGGGCCGGGACGGCCCGACATTCTAGGTTTCGTGGACAAAGGTTGACAGCAGGATCGGGCGTTGATTCAAGGCTGCCTTTTGGAGGTGGCGTTGGGCGAGCGTATTGGGCTGACGGAGGACGAGTGGGGGATCATCGGCACATTACTGCCATCTGAGCGTGGTCGTGGCTGTCGTCCAGCACAGGACAACCGGCTGTATTTCGAAGGCATGATGTGGATCGCCCGCACAGGTTCGCAATGGCGCCACTTGCCGGATGAATATGGCAAGTGGAACAGCGTTTTCCGCCGCTACCGGCGCTGGGTTACGACCGGGGTGTTCGAGGCGATGCTCGAGACACTGGGCGAAATGGTGGCTCGTGATGCCACTGCGGACATGATCGACAGCACCGTGGTCCGAGCACATCATTGTGCCGTCGGCATAAAAAAGGGACTCAGGAAACCGAGGCGCTTGGCCGATCGCGAGGCGGATTCAGCACAAAGCTCCACGCCCGCTGCGATGCCAAAGGCCGACCGCTCGGCTTTGTCCTGACCCCGGGCCAGAGCCACGATATCCAAGGCTTTGGCCCGCTGTTCCGTTTGATTGCTCATAAGATCGAGGCATTGTTGGCGGACAAGGGCTACGATGCAGATGCCATCCGCGAGGAATTGGCCAATGCTGACGTTGAGGCTGTCATTCCCGCCAAAAGCAATCGGCGCGATCCAATCCCACACGATCGCGAAAAATACCGTTGGCGCAATCTTGTCGAACGCCTCTTCAACAAACTCAAGAACTGGCGGCGTATCGCAACTCGATACGACAAAACCAAAGAGTCCTACCTCGGCTTCGTCAATCTCGTCTCAGCCCTGCAATGGATACCCTTTGTCTACGAAACCTACATCAGCGGCGACCCGGACGGTCGTGCCGATGTCCTCGCCAGCTTTGGCCTGAAGCTGCGCCAGATCGATGGTCCGGTGGGTGCAGCATCGGCATTGAAGATGGTCTACGCCGGGATCAACAAAGGACTTGTTGCTTTGGGGACCGCGATGTTTCTGGCTTCGGAGCGCGCCGGCTGCGCACAGGCCCTGTCGCAGCAAATGAGTGAAAGCCTCCCCAACCTCCGGGGCCAGTTGATGCATGCTATTCCGGACATGTATGGCAAAGCCTACCGATGGGTTCCGGAAATGCGCGAGATCACCGCTTTCCTGGGAGAAAACGATCCGGCCTCCGGCATTTTCGATGCAGCCTCCCAAATCTTCGCGAGCATAGCGAAGGACGCGGACAGGACGCTCATCGCTGCTCTCGACCGGGTATTGTCTCAGACTGACAGCGGAGATTTGGCGCCATGATCCTGAAAGGCGTGCGAGCCCTCGTGTTCGATGTTTTTGGCACCCTTGTCGATTGGCGCGGCGGCGTTGCGCGTGAAGTGGCGCCATTCCTCCGCCGATACGAAGTAGCTTGCGATCCGGCAGAGTTCGCCGATGCCTGGCGCCGCCGTTATTCCCCGTCGATGGAGGAAGTGCGCAGTGGCCGCCGGCCTTTTACCCGGCTGGACGTTCTGCATCGGGAGAATCTGGAATTGACGTTGTTGGATGTCGGGCTCGATCCAGAGACGATCCCGTCCTCGGAAATTGACGCGTTGAACATGGCCTGGCACAAGCTCGACCCCTGGCCCGACGTCGTTTCCGGTCTTCGGCGGCTGAAGTCCGGTTTCATCATAGCTCCGCTTTCAAACGGCAACATCAGCCTGATGATCGACATTGCCAGGCGGTCAAACCTGCCATGGGACGCCATCCTGGGTGCCGAAGTCGCTCGCGCCTATAAGCCGACCCCTGAAGCCTATCTGAGGACCGCGGAGATACTGGGAATGCGTCCTGACGAGGTCTGTCTGGTGGCCGCGCACAACAGCGATCTTCTCGCCGCGAGGAATTGCGGCTTCAGGACTGCTTGCGTGCCCCGCATTACCGAACACGGCCCCAAACAAACGAGCGATCTTTCTGCCGAGCAGGATTGGGACTTCGTTGCCAAGGATCTGGAAGCCTTTGCTGATGTTTTGGACACGTAACGCTGGCATATCAAGAGAAGCATCCCCGTGTGCCGCATAATGTGCTCCCGTTGGGACGGCTGGCGGTAAGCTTCGATCACGCCGGCCAGGGGCTTGGGGAGAACGTGCTGTCGGATGCGCTGAGGCGGATCGCATCGCCGTCCCGGATTATCGGCTTCGGCGCGGTGATGGTCCACGCGAAGGACAACGCTGCACGTCGTTTCTATTTGCGCTGCGCCGAACTCATCGATTATCCGCAGGACAGCCGCACCCTGTTTCTGTCTATCGAAACGGTGGTCGCGACTTTCGGCCAGGAAGCGGTTGGAAGCCCGTCTCGCAGCCACCGACGTGGCACGAAAGGATGGTGCTTGTTGAACAAAGGCCTTGTGGCAATTTCGGGCTGCTCAAGCGGCGGGAAATCGACTCTTCTGGCTGAGTTGAGCGCGCGCGGCCGTACAATCGTCGAGGAACGTGGCCGTCGCATCATAGCCGAAGAACTGGCCTCCGGTGGCAGCGCGTTACCTTGGGCCGATCCGGCGGCTTTCCTGCGCCGCGCCACCGAGATGGCGATGGCAGATCACATCGCGGCCGAAGATCATGAGGGGTGGATATTCTTTGATCGTGGCATGGTGCCCTGCAGATGGGCCAGGAAAGCGCGCACCGCCGGATTGGTGCGACGGCTCTCCGGCCAGACGGCCGTGATATTGTGCCGCTCGACAGCGAATTCCGACAGAACCGGCACCAGCTCGCCGCGCGCCACGTAAGGCGCCGCGACGAAGTCCGCGCTGATGCCGACACCACCACCGGCGGCCAGCGCCGCCATCAGCGCCTCGCTGGCGTCCATGACGATACCCGACGACGGCACGATCTCGACCTCGCGATCCCCGACGCGGAAAGGCCAGCGCAACACCTGGCCGCTGCTTTGGTAGCGCAGGTTCACCGTATCGTGGCCAACCAGTTCGTCCGGATGGGACGGCCTGCCCCGGGATGCCAGATAGGAGGGCGATGCAAAGCAGCAAAAGCGATGCGGCGCGAGCCGGCGCGCCAGGAGCCGCGTGTCCGCGAGATCGCCGATCCGTACCGCGATATCGATCCCGGCCTCGACGAGGTCGACGAACTGGTCGTTCAGGCGAAGCTCGACCATCACCTGGGGGTGGCGCTCCCGGAATGCGGGCAGCTTCGGAGCAAGCACATGGATGCCGATCGGCAGCGAGGCGGCGATCCTCAGCGTGCCAGCCGGCTCCGAGCGCGCCGTGATCGCCATCTGCTCGATCTCCTCCGCGTCGCGAAGAAGCAGGAGCGCCCGTTCATGCAAATCCCGGCCCTCGGGCGTCAGAGCCAACGAACGGGTGGTGCGCGTGATAAGCGGCACCCCAAGCGTCTGCTCGAGACGCTGGACGCTCTTGCTGACCGCCGATGGCGAAATCGACAGCGACCGGGCGGCGGCCGTGAAGCTGCCCAGCGACCCGACACGGGCGAAGGCGATCAACCCCGTGAGGCGCTCAAATGCTATTTGTTCCTTCATGGAAATACTAAAACGATTTCTACCAATATTAGAAATCTTAATGCGCGTCGCCACATCTCCTTCAGTTTAGAAGTTTCCGAAGGAGGCAATGATGAGCGAGACAATGAAGGCGGCTCGCCTGCACGCGTTCGGCGGCCCGGACGTGCTCCGCTACGAGGATGCGCCCCGCCCCACCTTGGCGGCTGGTGAGGTACTGGTCCGCGTCCACGCGGTCGGCCTCAATCCGCCGGACTGGTATCTCCGTGACGGCTACCGCTCGCTTCCCCCCGAGTGGCAACCGCATCCCGCCTTTCCGCTGATCCTCGGATCGGACGTGTCCGGCGTCGTCGCCGCGCTCGACGATGGCGTGGAGGGATTTAGCGTCGGCGACGAGGTCTACGCGATGGTCCGTTTCCCGCAAAACGTCATGGAAGGCAGCAAGGCCTATGCCGAATATGTCAGCGTGCCGGCATCGGACCTCGCGCGCAAACCGGGCATCGACCATGTTCACGCGGCGGCTGCGCCCATGTCGCTGCTGACGGCCTGGCAGTTCCTGATCGATCTGGGTCATGACGAACCCAACCCGTTCCAGTCATTTACCCATGCACACGCGCAGCTCGAAGGCCGAACGGTCCTTGTCAACGGCGCCGGCGGCGGTGTCGGGCACCTCGCCGTGCAACTGGCGAAGTGGAAGGGCGCGCGCGTCATCGCGGTCGCGTCGGGCAGGAACGAGGCGCTGATGCGCGAGCTCGGCGCCGATCAGTTCATCGATTACACCAGGACGGCGGCCGACGAGATCGTGCGCGACGTGGACGTCGTGCTCGACGCCGTGGGCGGACCGGATACCGGCCGCTTCTTCCGCACCCTGAAGCGTGGCGGTTCTCTATACCCGGTCTATCCGCTGGACTTCACCGGACATGCCGAAGCCGAGACGCTGGGCATTACCGTCTCGACGACACAGGTCCGTTCGAGTGGCGCGCAACTGGCCGAGGCGGCCCGCCTGCTTGACGACGGCACCATCCGCATCGTCGTCGACAGCATCTTCCCGCTCGCCGACGCCGCCCGTGCCCACGAACGCGCCGCCCGTGGCAATATCCAGGGCAAGATCGTCCTCTCCGTCGCCTGACCAAACCACGGATAGTCTGGCCCTTGGCAACGCTGATGGCTGGAGAACATCAGGATGTTGGCGATCGCCGGTCTTTCCTTCGTCGCTCAGGGCTTGAGAAGAACCTTGCCTGCTTTGCCCGCTGTCAGCGATGCGCGAACGGCGTCAGCGACCTGATCCAGCCCGAATACCGCCCCTGCCGGCAGTTTCAGCTCGCCACTGGCGACGAGGCGGATAAGTTCTCCAAGCAGCCGGCGCTTGGCTTCGGCGGGCATGGCGGCACTCACCTTGGAGCCCCAGAAGCCCTTCACGACGGCCTGTTTGAAAATAAGATTGCCAGAGGAAATCTGCATCGGCTCTCCGGCCATGGTGCCGAAGGACACCAGCAGCCCATCCTCACCCAGAAGCGACAGGAGTTCAGCGCTGGCCTGTCCGCCGATCGAATCCACAGCCGCGCGTATCGGCGCATCGCCGGTGATCGCACGCACCCGATCCTGCCAACCATCGGTCGCAGTCGAGACGGCATTGGCGATGCCGAGAGCCGCCAGCTCTTCCACGCCGGCATCGCGGCGCACGAGATTGACGATATGCACACCGCGCGCGGCCGCCAGCATTGCCAGCGTTTTGCCGACCGCGCCATTGGCGGTGTTCTGGATCACCCAGTCGCCACTTGCCACTTCGAGGAAGTCCAGAAGAGTGATCGCGCTGAACGGCATGGCGATAAGCTGCGCCGCCGCCTCATCGGAGATCGAATCCGGGACAGGGACCAACCCGGCAGCGGGCGCGAGGAAATATTCAGCCCATGAGCCATGAACCGAGGCGACCGAGACGCGCTGACCGATGGTGATGCCGGTCACGCCTTCACCGAGCGCATCGACCGTACCGACGGCTTCCGAACCGCCAATAGCGGGCAGTTCAGGCTTGTAGCCGTAGCTGCCGCGCACGGTCCAAAGATCGTGATTGTGGATCGGCGAAAGGATCGTCTTGATCCGCACCTGGCCCGGGCCGGGTTCGGGAACCGGGCTTTCTTCCAAAGCGAGAACGTCGGCCGGTTCGCCGAATGTGGTGTGAATGGCGCTACGCATGACGCCTCCTTAAACCGTGGTGACGTGCAGGCGCACGTCGATGTTGTTGCGTGTGGCGTTGGAATAGGGGCAGGCCCGATGCGTCGCCTCGACCAGTTCCTGCGCGGCGGCCTCATCGAGACCCGCGATTTCCACATGAATGTCGATGTCCAGCTTGAAGCCGCCCTCAGGCGTCTGCCCGATTCCGACCTCCGCGGACGTTTTGCTACCCATCAGCGCCAGCTTTTTCTGCTGGGCGACATGGTTGAGCGCACTGTCGAAACAAGCTGCATACCCCATCGCGAACAGCTGCTCCGGGTTGGCGCCCGGCTTGCCGGAGTTCGGCATGGCGAGATCGAGGCCGAGGCTGCCGTCGTCGAGCGCCGTGTGGCCTGAACGGCCACCGGTCGCCGTTGCGCGGGTCTTGTAGAAAATTTTCATTCTTCGGTTCCTTTCACGGATGGTTGGATTGCGGCGTGCAGACCAGAATCTGCTCGGTGGCGATCATCGCCCGTTGCATCGGCGCACGAGAACGGGTGAGTTTGGCGAGCAGCGCAGCGCCAAGCCACATCTGGTAGAGAACCTGCGCCAGCGCGGACGGCTCCGCCCCCGGTGGAAGCGATCCGTCCTCGCGCGCCTCGGCGATCATGGAGGCGATGCGTTGCAGCAATCGTGCGACGCCATCGCTCAGAACGGCCCGCATGGCCTCCGACAGGTCCGCGACTTCGGCGGACAGTTTGACGGCGAGGCAATCCTCGGCCCAGCCGTCTCCGGCTTGATCACCTTCCCCGGGATCATCGAGCCACGCTCGCCAATAGCGCATCAACCGCTCGCGACCGCTTATGGCTTCCGCGGATAACAGCGAGTCCAGTTTCTTGCCGTAACCGTCCACGTAATCACGAAGAAGTGCGCAGCCGAACGCCTCCTTGGACGGGAAATAATGATAGAAAGACCCCTTCGGCACGCCGGAAACCTTCAAGATTTCCTGAAGGCCGAGCGCGGAGAAGCCCTTGCTCAACACAAGGCTGTAGCCCGTGTCGAGGATGTTTTGCCGGGTCGCTTCTGCTTTGGGTGTCAAATTCATGATCAGCATATATAACGAATAATAGACCAGTCGTCTATATGGCTATGGCGTCACCACCTACGCCGGCTCATCGGCATAGCCAATGGGAGGCATATATGAGCAACGTCGGGCGGCTCGCCGACAATATCGGCAACTTCAGCGCTGGCCGGCGCGGAGCGCCCCTGCGTGGCGCAGCGATGCTTCAAGGCATCGTGGTCTGCGGGATATGCGGACACCGCATGGGTCTTCACTTACTCTGCCCATAAGAAGACCCCCGTCTATCACTGCATCGATAGCGAGCAGAGCGGGCACTGCCAGAATGTGCGCGCAAACCAGGTTGATGCAGAGGTCGAGCGGCTGTTGATCGAAGCTCTGCAACCCGATCGCATCGACCTTGCGCTTGCGGCTCATGAACAGATGAACGGCGAAAACCGGCTGCTGGAACGTCAATGGGCGCTGAATCGGGAGAAGGCGCATTACGAAGCGGAGCGTGCACGCCGACAATATGATGCCGTGGAGTCGGAAAAGCGGCTCGTCGCACGTTCGCTGGAAACGTTGTGGGAAGAAAAAATACGCGAAGCCGACGCGTCGAACAGGATTACGCGCGGTGGCATGTCGAGCAGGTTAACGCCCTGGCCGCCGCCGCGCGAACGCGTATCCTGACCATTGCCGACCCTGTTGCCCGCGTTCTGGAAGCGGGCTGGCATCGACGAACGCAAAGAGATGATGCGGCTCGTGATCGACAGCGTGACGGTCGACAAGAGCCGTGCGCAAGGCCGTATCTGGTTCGCGATCCTGTGGCAGACCGGCGCGCGAACAGAGCATGTGATCATCCGCAATACCGCCAACTATGACGATCTGGCTCACTTCGCACGCATCGAGGAGATGGTGCGAACGCTCAATGCTGTGGGATCACTCGACCGTCAGATCGCGGACGCCCTGACAGCCGAGGGCATCATGAGAAGATCGGCGCTCTGATCTATGCCAACCTCTTCGACAACGAGGGCGAAGACACCTTCTCGCTGATCTGGTCCCGCCCCAACGGCAGGCGCGCCGACTAAGACCCCACGCAAGACCCCGCCACAAGGTCGGGGCCTTGGTCCGTCATGCCTTCACTGTCCGGAGCCGCAGCGAATTGCCGATGACGCTGACGGACGACAGCGCCATCGCGGCAGCAGCGATGATCGGCGACAGCAGCAGCCCAAACGTGGGATAGAGCGCACCGGCCGCAATCGGTACGCCTGCCGCATTGTAGATGAACGCGAAGGCGAGGTTCTGGCGGATGTTGGCCATCGTCGCCTGCGACAGGCGTCGCGCGCGGACAATGCCGGTGAGATCGCCCTTGAGCAGCGTCACGCCCGCACTTTCGATCGCAACGTCGGTCCCCGATCCCATGGCGATACCAACATCGGCGGCGGCAAGCGCCGGCGCGTCATTTACGCCGTCACCCGCCATCGCCACCACCTTGCCCTGCGCCTTCAGGCGCTCGACGACCGCGGCTTTCTGGTCCGGCAGCACATCGGCCTCGACCTCATCGATGCCGAGCTTTCTCGCAACGGCTTCGGCTGTGGTGCGATTGTCACCGGTCAGCATGACGATGCGGATGCCTTCGCCATGCAGGGCCTTCAGTGCCTCAGGCGTGGTCGCCTTGATCGGGTCGGCGATGGCGAAGATGCCGCCGATGGCTTTATCGATGCCGATATAGATGGCGGTTGCGCCGTCGCGGCGTAGCTCATCGGCCTGTGCCGCGAGCGGCGCTGTATCAACCCCATGTTCGGCGAGGAAGGTGGTGCTGCCGAGCACCACATGCCGGCCCTCGACACGACCGATCGCCCCCTTGCCGGTCGGCGAGTCGAAGTCGGCGACATCGGGGATGGTGATCTTTCGCTCGTCGGCAGCCGCCACGATCGCGCGCGCAAGCGGATGCTCGGACGCCTTCTCCACGCCGGCTGCAAGCCGCAGGATGGTCTCCTCGACAAATCGCGGGGCCACGACGATCCGGGTCACCGCCGGCTTTCCTTGCGTAAGCGTCCCGGTTTTGTCGACCACCAGAGTATCGACCTTCTCCATACGCTCCAGCGCCTCGGCGTTCTTGATCAGAACGCCGGCCGCCGCCCCCTTGCCGATGCCGACCATGATCGACATCGGCGTCGCGAGCCCGAGCGCGCAGGGGCAGGCAATGATCAGCACGGAAACGGCCGCGATCAGGCCATGCGCCAGCCGCGGCTCCGGCCCCCATACACCCCAGGCCGCGAAGGCGAGCAGCGCGACGGCGATGACGACCGGCACGAACCAGCCCGACACCCGATCGGCCATGCGCTGGATCGGCGCGCGCGAGCGCTGGGCATCCGCGACCATCTGGACGATGCGGGCGAGCATGGTGTCGCGCCCGACTTTTTCAGCCCGGATGACGAGCGCGCCGGTCTGGTTCAGCGTACCTCCTACGACCGCTTCGCCGACTACGCGCGTCACCGGCATGGATTCGCCGGTCACCATCGATTCATCGATCGATGAGCGCCCCTGCTCGACCACGCCATCCACCGGCACGGTTTCACCGGGCCGGACCCTGAGCCGATCACCGATGACGACGGCTTCGACAGGAATATCCTCTTCAGCATCGTTCCGCCCGATCCGCCGGGCGGTTTTCGGCGCGAGATTGAGAAGCGCGCGGATTGCGCCGGAGGTCTGCTCCCGGGCGCGCAGTTCCATGACCTGACCGAGCAGCACCAGCACGGTGATCACGGCCGCGGCCTCATAGTAGACCGCGACCGTGCCATCGGCGCCTCGGAAAGCCTGCGGGTAGAGCTGCGGCGCGAATGTCGCGACGATGCTGTAGCCCCAGGCGACCCCGGTGCCCATCGCGATCAGCGTGAACATGTTGAGGCTGCGGTTGACGATCGACGCCCAGCCACGTTCGAAGAACGGCCATCCGGCCCACAGGACCACCGGCGTCGCCAGGGCGAACTGGATCCAGATCGAGATGTGCATCGGCACCAGATGGTGCAGCGCCGGGATCAGGTGGCCGCCCATCTCCAGCAGGAACACGGGCAAGGCCAGCGCGAGGCCGATCCAGAAGCGCCTGGTCATATCGGCAAGTTCGGGACTGAGTCCGGCATCCGCCGCCGCGATCAGCGGCTCCAGCGCCATGCCGCAGATCGGACAACTGCCCGGCGCGTCCCGGCGGATTTCCGGATGCATCGGGCAGGTCCAGATCGTGGCCTCCGTTGCGGCTGCCGTTACCCCCGCAACGGGGTGATGCTCATGGGTATCAGGTCCATGCGTGTGGCTAGGGTGGGAATGATCGCCATGGGCTGCAGCACCCTCATGGCGATGTGCGGCATGCGCTTCCAGTGCCGCATAGTGCACGGGGTCGGCGTCGAACTTCGCCTTGCAGCCGTCCGAGCAGAAGACGTAGCGCCGGCCTTCATACTCGGCCTTGTGAGCGGTCCTGGCGGGATCGACGACCATGCCGCAGACCGGATCATGGGTGGGGTGACCGGACGGCGTTTCGCCGTCCGGCTCATGATGGTGATGATGGCCGTGCGCCCCAGTCACCTCGGCGGCGCGTTCGCTCTTCTGATCGTCGTCGGCCATTCATCACCTTTCACACGCCGCGCGTGCCTTCCGGTCTTTGTTCATTCCTCGATCAGATGGAACTCTTCGAGCAGCCTGGCGATCTCGGTGCCTTCGAGCTTCTTCATCAGCAGCTTGCGCAGGAAGGCCGGGCCGGGAAGATCGATGCCCTTGCCGTCCCGCAGCGGTCCGATCGCAGCAAGAAGTGTACGGATATCATAGGTCGAGTTGAAGACCTCGGGCACGCCGCGCTCGACATTCATCAGCGTGTAGACGGCCTCCATCGGGGTTCTCACCGAATATTCCGTGGTGAAGATGCAGTCCCGCTGCTTCGACTCCGCGAACTGGCCGATGAAGGCGAAGTTGACCGCGCCCTCCGGCACCACGTCCGGCCGGTCACCCGCCTGGCGCGGCATGAAGAAGGCGGTAATATAGGGCATCATCGTGGGAACGGTGCTGGCGCCGGATGCCGCGAGTTCGGGAATGTCCTCGACCGGCACGCCGAGGTGATAGAGCCATTCCTGGGTGATCTCCTCACCGGTGCATTCCTGCATCGGCTTCTTCACGAAGTCGCCGGGGCAATCGACAAAGAGCGCGTAGAACCAGGCGATCATCTGATCTTTGGGCTGCTTCTTGAAATGCGGCTGGCGATGAACCGTCCAGCTCAGCAGCCACGCCGAGTCCTTCACCGTGACGATACCGGCGGAGACGATCTTGCCGGTAAAGGGGTTCCGCTTCGTGATCTTCTCGACATAGGCCGGAATGCGGGCGTCGAGGGCAGTGATCGACGCGGAGGCCCATTTCGTCTCCGGGATATGGGCGCCGAATACGTCCGGGCGGCCGAAGGCCGGATCCTTCGCCGCGATCCGCCGCCACAGGTCCCAGGCCGGCGCCGGTCCTTCGTTGAGCTTCGCCGGTGTCCTGTGGTCGCCATTGTCGGAATTCTCGGTCAGCGAGCCGATGGTGATGAAGACGAGATCGTCGGGGCCGAGATCGACGCCGCCTTCGACGCCGCGCTCCTTCCAGTGGATGCGCGTCGCCTGCTTGGAGCCGGGCTGGATGTCGAAATCGACATCGGTGACCTCGACGCCGTAGCGGAATTTAACCCCGTGATCGGTCAGCCACTTCACCAGCGGCAGGACCATCGATTCATACTGGTTGTAGCGATTGAACTTGAGCGAGGAAAAGTCGGCGAGACTGCCGATGTGATGGATGAAGCGGTGCAGGTAGAGCTTCATCTCCAGCGCGGAATGCCATTCCTCGAAGGCGAACATGGTGCGCCAGTAGAGCCAGAAATTGCTCTTGAGGAAGTCCTCGCCGAAGACCTCGTTGATGCGCTTGTTCTCCATCTCCTCCCGCGTCGCAAGGAAGACCGAGAGGAGATCCTTCTGGGCCTTGTCGTTCAACGTCAGCAGCGCTTTGTCGGGCACGTCCTGACCCTGGTTCTGCGTCGTTCGCTGCAGCGAAAAGTTGGGATCGTCCTTGTTGAGCCGGTAGAACTCGTCGAGCACGCTGGCATCCTCGATCTCCAGCGAGGGGATCGAGCGATAGAGGTCCCACAGGCACTCGAAATGCTCCTCCATCTCGCGGCCGCCGCGAATGACGAAGCCCTTTTCGGGCACGTCCAGACCATCGAGCGCGCCGCCGGGGATTTCCAGCTCTTCCAATATGGTGATGCGGTCGCCCGAAACGCCGCCGTCGCGGATCAGGAAGGCGGCGCCGGCGAGCCCCGCGAGGCCCGAGCCGACGAACCACGCCGTCTTTTTGTCGGCGCCTTCCGGCTTGCGTGGACGGACAAAGGCTTCATAGTTTCCACTGCTATAATGCATGGCAAACTCCTGTTTTTCTTGTTGGGATCAGTCGGCGGGCTTGTAGCTGTAGAAGCCTTCGCCCGACGCGATGCCGAGCTTGCCCTTGTCGATGTAGTTTTCCTTCAGCCACGCGGCGAGCGACTGTGCGTGCTCATCACCGTGCGACAGGATGTTGTAGGGGGTGTTCAATCCGATGATGTCGTAGATCTGGAACGGCCCCATCGGCGCGCCGGTGGCGATCCGCCAGACCTTGTCGACATCTTCCGGCTCGGCATAGCCGCCGGCAGCCAGATCGGTGGCCGCGTTCAGGAACGGCACCAGCAGGGAGTTGAGGACGTAGCCCGCTTTTTCCTTGCGCACCGGGATCGGCACCATGCCGATCGCGGAGGAGAAGGCGATCAGGGTATCGAACACGGCCGGATCGGTGTCGTCCGTACCCATCACCTCGGCAGTGTTGAACTTCCAGATGCTGTTGGCGAAGTGCAGCGCCAGGAAACGGTCCGGGCGGCCGGTGAAGGCTTTGAGGTCGCTCGGCAGCAAAGTCGAGCTATTGGTGGCGAAGATCGTTCTGTCAGGCGCGAGCCCCGCCAGTTTCTCGTAGAGCGCCTGCTTGATCTCGAGCACTTCCGGAACCGCTTCGATGACCAGATCGGCATTCGCAACCGCAGCCCCAAGATCGGCGGTGAGCGTGATGCGTCTCGAAGCTTCGGCTGCCTTGCCGTCAGCCGCACCCGTCACCTCTTTCACGTAGGTTTCTACAAGCGTTTCGAACCGATGCCTCGCCTGGTCGAGTGCTTCGTCGCTGATCTCATAAGCGGTAACGTCAAAGCCACTATAGGCGGCCTGGAAGGCGATCTGGCTGCCGAGGACACCGGTGCCTAGCACCGTCACTTTCAGGATGTCGCTCATTCATTCTCTTCCTTGCGTCGGGTTTCATAGAGAAACGGCGCAGCGACTTCGGCGGGCACGCGAACCAGCTTGCCGGTAGCTTTCTCGATGAGCACCCATTGCGACAGGGCCGCGACGAGCGTCTGACCGTTACTGTCTTTGAACTCGACGCACCGGGCGTATCTCGCTCCGCGCGGCTTCCCTTCGACCCAGGTTATGGCAAAGGTCTCTTCGCCCGCCCGGATATTGCCGCGGTAATCGACCTCGTGCCTGAGCACCATAGCAACATAGGTGTCGGCATCCCTCGGACGCGCGGCTGTCAGCCAGTGCGCCACCGACACATCCTGAATCCAGGTCACCCAGACCGCATTGTTGACATGGCCGAGTTCATCGATGTCTTCTTCGGTTGCCTGGAAACGGATATGGAAGCGCCGACGTTCGTCCACTTTTCCAGCCAAGGGCACGCCTGAAGCATCGCAGCCGATCCTGCGGCGTCCTTCGCCAGGAAGGCTCATGACCGGGTGGATGGCGCATCGAGGCCTGCCATCGCGCGAAAGAAGCCGACAAGCATTTGCTCTCGGGGAATAGCGCCTTCGACATCGCCCTGGACCGCCAGTCCCATCCACAGTGCATAGAGGCCGATCCCGGTCTGCAGCGGCGGCAAGGCAGGCCGAAGCGCAAAGCGCCGCGTCAGATCCGCCACAAGTTCTCCGAACAAATGGTGGCAGGCGGCCTTTCCTTCGCGATGCCGTTCAGCGAACGCGGGGTCCCGCCGCGCATGAAGCTGCAATTCGATCGAAAGCAGCGACCAATGCTGTTCGTCAGCCAGCTTAGCCAGCCGCGCCGCAAGCACTTGCAGAGTCGCCTCGATATCATCGCCGGAGCAGTGGGCGACCAGATCGCGCAGAAGCACGACCTCGTCCTGGATATGAGCCTGCAGAATCTCGACCAGCAGATCGTCCTTGCTTGCAAAATTCGAATAGAAGGCCCCCTGCGAATGACCCGCTGCACTACAGATGTTGCGGATCGACATGGCCGCCACCCCTTCTTCCACAATGGACGAATGTGCTGCGGCGAGCAGCTTATCCCGCGTCTGGCGCTGCGTTTCCTTTCGCGTGAGGCGCATGAGCGATCGACCTCCAATTCAGCACGGCATGGAAACCTTTTACCCATGTCGGCGTTCACCGTAAAACCAGATATCACCTGATATCTCGAATGCAACGAAAATCCGGTTCGAAGGATCGCCCTTGGCTGAGACCTATATCCCCTACTCCACCAGCGTCGAAGTGCTCGGCGAAGACGAGGAGCGGCTCACCGCCGAAATCCTCGAAATCATGGCGAGCACCAACCGCAAGGCGTTCGAGCGCCATCGGCATGCGGTGCGCGACGCCCATGCCAAGAGCCACGGGTTCCTGAAGGGCGAACTCGTCGTCCCGGAACTGCCGGAGCATCTGCGCCAGGGGCTTTTCGCTCGCCCGGCCACCTATCCCGTGGTGATCCGCCTCTCATCAGCGCCCGGAGATATCCACTCGGACACCATCCCCGCCCCACGCGGCATGGCGATCAAGGTCATCGGCGTGGAGGGAGAGCGGCTTCTGCCCGACGACCAGGGCCGCAATCAGGATTTCCTGCTGGTCAACATACCGGTCTTGAGCTTCGGCACGATCGGCAAATATCGCCAGCTCATTGGCCTTCTGGAGAAGAATGCGCAGAACCCCGCCTTCCTCCAACGCGCCATGGCCGGGGTGGCGCGTGGCGTGGAAGCCGCGGTCGAAGCGGTCGGCGTCGAGCCCGGCGCGACGCTGCGCGGGCTCGCGCGCGACAACGACCATCTGCTCGGCGAGACCTATCACTCGATGGCGGCGATCCGCTTTGGCGATCACATCGCCAAGATCAGCGCCGCGCCGCTTTCCGACAATGTCCGCGCGCTCACCGGCAAGGACGTCGGCACAGTGGAGGATTCTACGATGCGCGATCTGGTTGTCGAGCATTTCCGCGACCAGGGTGCTGAGTATCAACTGCGCGCCCAACTTTGCGCTGATCTCGACAAGATGCCTGTCGAGGACGCGGCGGTGCTCTGGCCCGAAGAGCTGTCGCCACACCAGCCGATCGCCACGCTGCGCATCCCGCCGCAGGACGCCTATTCGCCGGCGCGGCGGGTCTATGGCGATGACGTGCTGTCGTTCAATCCCTGGCACGGTATCCGCGAGCACCAGCCGCTCGGATCGATCATGCGGGTGCGCATCGCCGCCTATGAGCGATCCACCCGCTACCGCCATGAGATGAACGCGCAGCCGCGTGTCGAGCCGACAAACATCGACGCCATCCCGGACTGACGCACCGATCGACACACGCAATCACGAAAGGAGGCCAGTCATGGCCGAGACCGAAGAAAACCCGCAGATCGACGAAACCCGCCTTCAGGCCATCCGGCGGCGGATCGAGGAAGTGGCCGGCGACGCGCCGCAGCTCGCCAAGCTCGCGCTCGAGCAGATGGTGACGAAGCACAATCCCGACCTCAAGGGCACGGCCGGCTCGGCCGGTCGCGTCGGCGCGCAGTCCGGCAATGTCTCCGAGCTCACCGCCATCGCCAACCTCAAGCCGGGCGGCGCGGACCGGCTGAAACGCATCTTCGGACTCGTGAACGGCAATTTCGACGGGGCGCAGAAGGTCGGCACCCTGCACAACATGCGGTTCGTCTTCTTCGACAACGACACCCGCATCCTGTTCGCCACCGCCTATGACGGCGACTGGGACACCTATATCAACGACTTCGCCACCAAGATCCCTGACCTGATGGATTTGCTCTTCGCCTCGGTCGAAGGCTGGCCGGGCATCGCGAGCCCGAAGGTCAAGGATTTCATCGCCGAACATCAGATCACCGCCGCCGGATGGTTCGTCGCCAACCCGCAGGTCACGGTCGTCGACGTGCGTCGGCTTCAGCGGATGGAACATGCCGTCAACGAATTCCTGGACAAGGTGGGCTGAGCGATGACGATCCTTCAAAAGCTGAAAGAGCGCTTCTCGAGGGACAGCGTTACGCTCGACCTGCACGATATCCAGGCGCTGATCCTGCGAAGCCGGCCGGAGCCCTATGTCGGCATCCATGCGATGCTCCATTTCGACGAGGCCGAGGGCGCGCGCGCTTTGCTGGGCCGGCTCGCGCCCCATATCGCATCCGCCGACAACTGGAACGAGGATCTCGATTTCTGGATAGGCGCTGCACTCAGCTTCGAGGGACTGAAGGCGCTCGGCGTTCCTGAAGCGCAGCTCAAGACATTCCCGCTCCCCTTTCAGCAGGGCATGGCGGCGCGCTCGGAGCAGCTCCGCGACTTCGGACCCAACGCGCCGGAAAACTGGGAGGACGTGTTCAAGCCGGGCAACTGCCATCTCGCGCTGACCATCTACGCGGTCGACGATGCGGCGCTCGACAAGGCGCTGGCGACCGCGCGAACCGAACTCGACCAGAGCAGCGGCGTCACCTTGATCGGCGAGCATCGCTTCGGCGCGCCGGACGGCGCGAAAAACCCGTTCGGCTTCCGGGATTCGATCTCCCAGCCCGCCGTCGAAGGCAGCGGCGTCGATCCGCTGCCCGGCGAGGAACGCGCGATCAAGGCGGGCGAGTTCATCCTTGGATACGAGAGCGAGAACGGCCAGCCGCTCGGCATGCCTGAACCTGCGGCGCTGGGAAAGAACGGCACCTTCGTCGTCCTGCGCAAGTACAACAGCCGGGTCGGCTGCTTCAACGCCTTCCTCAAGGCCCATGGCGAGACGGCGGAGGACCGCGAACGTCTTGCCGCCAAGATGTTCGGTCGCTGGCGGTCAGGCGCTCCACTGACGTTGTCGCCGGATCATGACGACCCGGACCTCGGCGCCGATCCGCAGCGCAACAACGACTTCAATTTCAAGGACGACCCCAAAGGCCGCGTCGTGCCGCTCGGCTGTCATATGCGCCGGCTCAATCCCCGCGATTCCGAGCTGACACTGCTCACCGACGTCAACATTCACCGCATCATCCGCCGTTCCTCGACCTTCGGGCCGGTTTATTCCGAGGATGTGGCGCCGAAAGACGATGCCAAAGGCGATCGCGGCCTGTTCTTCATCTTCATAAGCGCGCGCGCTTACGACACGATCGAGTTCATGCAGCAGGAATGGATCAACCGCGGCAATTTCGTCGACCTCGGCGAGGAGCGCGATCCAATCGTTGGTCTGCATGAGGAGGACGGCCGGTTCACGATCCCGCAGGCGCCTGCGCGCAAGCGCATCGACGGTGTGCAGACCTTCAATGTCATGAAGGGAGGCGAATATCTGTTCATGCCAAGCCTATCGGCGCTTAAGTGGTTGGCAGAACAACGCTAAAGCTATTCACCTGATTGTCGGTTGAGATTTGAAGTGTGCAGAGTGACCCGGAAAGTGCGGGGCTGTGCGGAAGGTTAAGTGAGTGGGAGTTGAGTTTCGGCAAGGCTGGGGATGGTTGGTCCTTGTGGCGCTTACGATTTCGACGACCGGCGATGAAATCACGTTGCTGACGTTGATGTTCCGCACTGCCGAGAACGCATCCGGCTATGCGGTGCCGACGCTGCTGACCGCGGAGCTGCTACCCGGTCTGATCGCCGCACCCTGGGCGGGCCGCTTGATCGACCGCCGGGAGGCGGCCCGCATTCTGGTCATGGTGTCAGTTCTGCAAGCGGGCGTGATAGCATTTATCGCCTATTATCCCATGTTCACGCTCGCCGGGGCCGCGCTGTTGAGCGTGCTGTTCACGATCAGCAGCGCCGCAACATTCGCGTTGATTCCAGTGCTGGCGAGCGGCTTGGAATGACCTCGCACTCGCCAATTCCCTTATGGAAATGGTTCGCAGCCTTGGAATGCTCGCTGGTCCAGTCGCTGGGGGCGTACTGGTGGGATGGATCGGATCGCGCAATGCGCTTTTAGCCGATGCCGCCAGTTATGCCCTTTTGGCCCTCGTCGTGATGGCGAGCAGGCTTCGCCGCAAGCCACAACGGGACGATCAGGAGGAAGAGACCCTGTTCGCGGACTACCTGCCGCTGCTCCGCAATCGACGGTTGATGGTGGTTACGGGTGCGCTCAGCCTCGAAGTGTTTGCGACCGCCATAGCCGACGTTGCTTTCGTGTTTCTCGTGATGGTGACGCTGGGAGCGGGCCGACCGCGTTTGGAATGCTGACGGCACTATGGGCGGTTGGGATGTTGATCGGCGCTGGGCTGGCCGAAAGGGTTATTGGCCATAGGGTCGGACTGGCGGCGTTCGGCACGGCCGCTGTCATGGGCGCGACCATGCTGTGGATCGGCCTTGCGCCGATCGGGCTGGCAATCGTTGCCGTCGCCTTCATCCTAGGCGGCGGCGCAAACAGCATCCACAACGTCGCTGTCCGAACCTTGTTCCAGTCGGAATGCCCGCCCGCCGATCATGACAAGGTCGCCGCGATCTATGGTGCGGTGACACGCACCGCCGTAATCGGCGGCTATGTTGCTGGCGGCTTCTTTTTTGTGCCGAATGATGCGCCAACCGCCTATCTCGTGGGCGGCCTGCTGGGCGTTGTCGCGGGCTTAGTCGGATGGCGGATATTCAATCGTAGATGGAGCGCAGCACCAATCAAAGCATCGACGCGCCAAGATTGACCTGATTGTCGTGCCCCTCCGCTAACGGCTATACCAATCAGGTGGCGTGATTGAGGCGCGGTGCGGAACGGACACGATAGCGACGCCCTAATGATGTAAGGCAGAAAATATATGACCTTTCAGTTTGATCCATCATTCGATGCAGAATCACTCCACATGCCGGGAGATTCTTTGATCGAATTAGACCAGATAGAGAGTTCATTAAGGATATTGCTGCCCTCTGAGCTTCGTGATTTATTTATTGAATTCGGATCAGCGATAGTTTTCAATAAGGATGTTGAATTTCCTGCGGAAAAATGCGCCTATTCCGAAGATTCAGGAAGAATTGGCGTTTCAGTTATATATGGCCCTGCTGACGGAAGCTTAGGAATAATTCGCATAAACGAACAATTATCCATGCAGATTCCAAAAACATCTGTGGTTTTTGCGGAAGTCGGTCTGGGTAATATGCTGTTAATTGACAGAATTGATGGAAAGATATCCGTATGGCTGCACGATGAAGCTCTGCCTTCTAGGGCGATAACCCCCGTATACGACAGCTTTCATGACTTTATCGATGCACTGGTAGCCTTCGATCCTCCTCCCCTGCCCAGTTTAAAGGAATTGGGATTGGACTTGAAAGCGATGGGGATAGAAGAGGAGTAGCTAGATGTTACGGTTCGGCGCTGACGGAAACCACATCATTGGCGGCGGCTCGGCCGGCTGCGTCATGGCCAACCGCCTTTCTGCTGATTCGGATAAAGCTGTCTGCCTCATCGAGGCGGGGCCGCGCGATCGCAATCCCTTCATTCACATGCCGCTTGGCGTCGGCGTCATTGCCCGCACGGGATGGGTGAACTGGAACTGTGAGACCGAAGTCGAGCCTCACCTTAACAACCGGCGGCTCTATTGGCCGCGCGGCAAGACGCTGGGTGGCAGCAGCTCGATCAATGCAATGGTCTACATTCGCGGCGATCGGGCGGACTATGAGGGCTGGGGGGCGGCCGCCGGAGCTGACTGGGACTGGCCGCGCATGCGCGAGCTTTTTATCGCGCTCGAAAACAATCAGGCTATCCACGACGAGCATCATGGCAATGCCGGGCCACTTTGCGTCTCCAATCTTGGGCGAGTGAACCCACTTACGGAAGACTTCGTCGAAGCTGGGGTGGAACTGCACTACCCGCGAAATCCCGACTTCAATGGCGTGAGCCAGGAAGGCTTTGGTGTCTATCAGGTGACCCAGAAAGACGGGCAACGGTTCAGCACGGCGCGAGCGTTTCTCGATCCGGCTCGCTCGCGCAAGAATCTCGCCATCGAAACGAACGGCCTCGTCGAACGGATACTGTTCAAGGACCGTCGCGCCATCGGGGTCCGCGTCGGCGGCCGGGACCTGCTGCTGCGCCCCGGTGGAGAGGTGATCCTTTCGGCTGGCGCGGTCAATTCGCCGCAGATTCTGATGCTGTCGGGCGTCGGCTCGGCGAGCGAACTCAGGCAGCATGGCATAGAGATCGTTCTGGATGCGCCCGAAGTCGGAGCCAATCTCGCCGATCACCTCGACTATACGGCTGTGGCAACCACGGCCGATCGCGAAGGATTTGGGGTGGCGCCCAGTTTCCTGCCTCGTGCGATACGCGGCGCATGGAGCTATTTCCTTCATCATGAAGGCGAATTGACGTCAAATGCCTCGGAGGGCGGCGCTTTCCTCAAATCCGACGCCGGCCGGGAGCGGCCCAATTTTCAATTCCATTTCCTGCCGGCGATCCTGCGTGACCATGGCCGCAAGACAGCCTTCGGCTACGGAATGACCGTGCATGTCTGCGACCTTCTACCGAAGAGCCGCGGCAGGATCGGGCTCAAGATCGCCGATCCCACGGCTCATCCGCGCATAGAGGGCAATTATCTCAGTCATCCCGATGATGTGGGCGTCTTGCTGAATGGCGCGAAGCTAGCCCGCAAGCTCCTTCATGCGCCGGCGCTCGCCCGTCACTTGCGCGAGGAGGTGCGACCGGGACCCGCGGTCCAGACCGACGAGGCTCTGATCGACGACATCCGCGCGCGCGCTGAAACAATCTATCATCCGGTAGGAACATGCCGCATGGGCAGTGACTCGGCATCCGTGGTCGATCCGGCAGCCCGTGTACGTGGCATTGACGGTTTGCGCGTGGTCGATGCATCGATCATGCCGTCGATCGTGTCGGGCAACACTAACGCGCCTACCATGGCGATCGCGGAAAATGTCGCGCAAATGATGATCCGGCCTTGAGGAAGAATGGCGATGAGGTTCAGTTTCGTATTGGCAGCCATGCTGCTACTTGCAGCATCTGCGTCCGTCGAGGCACAGCGCGCTTCTTTCGGAGTGTGGAAGAATCCGCAGGACAGCGTACATGTGCGAGCCCAGCCGTGCGGAAGCAGAATGTGCGGGGTCGTGGTCTGGGCAAGTGACAAAGCCAAGGCGGATGCGCGGCGCGGCGGGACAAACGATCTGGTAGGTCTGATCCTGTTTCGCGATTTTGTTCCTGAAAAGAAGGGCGTGTGGCGCGGCAGTGTTTTTGTACCCGACATCGGCCAAACCTTCTCTGGAACAATCACCACGCTCGACGATCGGCGGATGGAGGGAAAGGGGTGCCTGACAGGGCGGATCATGTGCAAATCGCAGATATGGACGAAAGTGAACTGAAATCCGTCCAATCATCGTCTGACCGAGAGCGGCAAGCCAAGGATTTTAATAAGACACATCAAAAGCTTCTACGATAAATTGAAGAGGCGCGGAGCAGGAAGCGGGCATGGCGACAGCGATGTGTGCAGCCGCCACGGGATCAATTCGGCGACGGGCATGCGACTTGGTCAGCGTAAGCAGGCGGATAATCCGTTATTGATCGTCGCGGCCAGAAGACGGTCCGCTGCGGCAGCGGCTGCACGAACAGATTAACCTAATGGAAATCACACGATAAGCGCCCCGCCTGATGCGCCCGACGACACATTCCGCCGCTAGGTTTCGTGGACAAAGGGTATCCATTGCAGGGCTGAGACGAGATTGACGAAGCCGAGGTAGGACTCTTTGGTTTTGTCGTATCGAGTTGCGATACGCCGCCAGTTCTTGAGTTTGTTGAAGAGGCGTTCGACAAGATTGCGCCAACGGTATTTTTCGCGATCGTGTGGGATTGGATCGCGCCGATTGCTTTTGGCGGGAATGACAGCCTCAACGTCAGCATTGGCCAATTCCTCGCGGATGGCATCTGCATCGTAGCCCTTGTCCGCCAACAATGCCTCGATCTTATGAGCAATCAAACGGAACAGCGGGCCAAAGCCTTGGATATCGTGGCTCTGGCCCGGGGTCAGGACAAAGCCGAGCGGTCGGCCTTTGGCATCGCAGCGGGCGTGGAGCTTTGTGCTGAATCCGCCTCGCGATCGGCCAAGCGCCTCGGTTTCCTGAGTCCCTTTTTTATGCCGACGGCACAATGATGTGCTCGGACCACGGTGCTGTCGATCATGTCCGCAGTGGCATCACGAGCCACCATTTCGCCCAGTGTCTCGAGCATCGCCTCGAACACCCCGGTCGTAACCCAGCGCCGGTAGCGGCGGAAAACGCTGTTCCACTTGCCATATTCATCCGGCAAGTGGCGCCATTGCGAACCTGTGCGGGCGATCCACATCATGCCTTCGAAATACAGCCGGTTGTCCTGTGCTGGACGACAGCCACGACCACGCTCAGATGGCAGTAATGTGCCGATGATCCCCCACTCGTCCTCCGTCAGCCCAATACGCTCGCCCAACGCCACCTCCAAAAGGCAGCCTTGAATCAACGCCCGATCCTGCTGTCAACCTTTGTCCACGAAACCTAGCAGGCATCCCCCCGGAAATTCCAGCAATCTACGCACGCCCAAAATCCGTAGCGTCCGATAAACTCTGCCGGAAAGGAGGACTGTCCCACAACAAGCTATCAGGGGTTTTCCGACATGCTTATAGGCTACATGCGCGTCTCTTCCACAGATGACCGGCAATCGGTCGATCTTCAGCGCGATGCGCTGATCGCAGCCGGCGTCGATAGCCGGCATCTCTATTCCGACAAGGCATCCGGCGCTCGCGAGGACCGGGCGAGCCTGCGGGCCTGCCTCGAATATCTCGCAGCCGGCGATACGCTGGTCGTGTGGAAACTGGATCGGCTCGGCCGCTCCCTGCCGCATTTGCTGTCGATCCTGACCGATCTCAGGGAGCGTGACGTGTCATTCCGGTCATTGACCGAGCAGATGGACACGGGAACGCCGCATGGCGAGCTGCTGTTTTCGCTGTTCGGCGCGCTGGCCCAGTATGAACGGGCATTGACGCGCGAGCGCATCATGGCAGGCCTTGCGGCCGCCAGACGGCGCGGGCGCTACGGTGGCTGCCCGCGAACGATCGATGCGGAAAAGCTCGATCAGATCACCGCCGCCCTTGCCGGTGGCGCTAGCAAGTCGTCGATCAGCCGCACGTTCAACGTGCCCCGATCGACCCTCGCAGATACGCTCGCGCGGGCCGGATGGCTCAAACCGCCGCGCCTTGCGTAACGACAAAAACATAATTATATTTCCGTAATGCCATCCATGCGCTTCTCCTGGCATCCGGCCAAAGCCGAGAGCAATCTGAAGAAGCACGGCGTCAGCTTTGCGATCGCTACTCGTGCGTTCACAGATCGTTTCGCGCTGAGCGATCAGGATCGGATCGAAGGTGGCGAGCGACGATGGCAAACCTTGGGCCTCGTGGAAGGGCATCTGCTCCTCCTCGTGGCCCACACTGTCGTCGAGCAAGACGATGACGGCGAGTATGTGGAGATCATTCATATCATTTCGGCTCGAAAGGCCGATCGAACGGAAAGGCGACGTTATGAAGAAGAAAGACGCTGATACCGTCCGTTTCCAACTCGATCCGGACAATCTGCCGCCGTTGACCGAAGCGCAACAGGCCGAACTGGATGCCCTGCAGGCGATGCCGGATAGCGGGATCGACTATAGCGACTCTCCGGCGCTGACAGAGGATTTCTGGCGGAACGGGCAGCGTGGGCGCTTCTATAAGCCCATCAAGCAGCAGGTGACGGCACGCCTTGATGCTGATGTGCTCGCCTGGCTCAAATCGCAGGGTAAGGGCTACCAAGCCCGCATGAACGCCATACTTCGCCGTGAGATGCTGGCGACCGCCAGAAGGCAGGAAAAGCCACGTTAATTTAGATAGTTAGGCTATCGGTTATCGTGATATAGTCGTACATGGATTTACCCCAGAAAGCGTTTGGCAAGTCGGATCAGACGCGCTGCCCGGCCCGAATAGGGAGGAAAGACGAGAGGCAGAGCGGAGAAGCGGTTCTGGAGAACGGCGCGCTCATGACTGAAAGTCCGGAACCCGTGATGGCCATGTGCCGCCCCGATCCCGGAATTGTTCACACCGCCGAACGGCAGATGATCGTGGACGTATTGGACGATGGTAAGGTTGACGCCTGCACTGCCGGAAGTCGTGGCCGCCAGGATATGATCCACTCTCGCCCGGTCACGATCGAACACATAAAGCGCCAGCGGCTTGGGTCTTGCGTTGATCCGACCGATCACGGTTTCAATGTCATCATAGGTCAGGACCGGCAGGACGGGACCGAATACCTCCTCATGGTCGATCGCCGCCTCGGGAGCGATCGCCTCCAGCACTGTGGGCGCCAGCGCCCTTCCCTGCCTTTCGCCGCCGACAATGATCCGCCCGCCCGTGGCCAGGGCATCCGCAATCAGGCCCCCCAGTCTGTCCGCATGGCGATCATTGACGATCCTTGCGAGATAGGGGCTCGTCATGCCCGAACCATAAGCGGCGGCGATCCGGCGGCGCAGCGCTTCCACGAACCGGTCGCGGATCGAAGCGTGGACGAACACATGATCGGGCGCGATGCAGGTTTGACCGGCATTGGAGAATTTGCCGAAGGCGATCCAACTGGCGGCCGTCTCTATGTCGGCATCCGGTCCCACGATCGTGGGCGACTTGCCACCCAGTTCCAGCGTAACGGAGGTCAGGTGGCGGGAGGCTGCCTGCATTACGACTTTCCCGACCTCGGGGCTGCCGGTGAAGAAGATATGATCGAAGGGCAGCGCGAGCAGGGCCTGAGACATCTCCTTCCCGCCGAGGGCGACGGTAACCAGGTCTGGCGGAAATGTGTCGGCGATCAGCCGCGCGATGACGCCCGAGGTAGCAGGTGTCATCTCTGAAGGCTTCAGGATAGCGCTGTTGCCGGCAGCAAGGCAGGACACAAGCGGCCCCAGGCAGAGATTGAATGGGTAATTCCAGGGCGCGATGATAAGGCACACGCCGCGTGGTTGTGGCACGATCCGTCCGGCCGTGCCGAAGCCGATCAATGTCGATCCGACATGGACTGGCCGCATCCATCGGCGCAGATTACGACGGCTGTGGCGGATTTCCTGCATGACCGGAAGAATTTCCGTCAGAAACACTTCGGCCTCCGGCTTGCCGAAGTCGGTCGCCATGGCCTGAACGATATCCGCTTCGAACTTTCGTATGGCAAGCGCGAGGCGCGCCAGCGCGGCGCGCCTCTCAGCAAGGCCAAATCGCATCCGGCGCTCGTCCGACATTGCCTTTTGCGCGGTGAAGAGCATTTCCACCGGGCGGCCATCACAGGGTTCCTGCGAAATCGACTGTCTCTCTTCAATCATCTCATTCACGTCCGAAACATGAGCTTCGCGCGAGTCTTACGAGCACAATAGCAATAGGGAACTACACGAACATGTAGTATCGACCTGTCATGGATCACGAAAGGGAATGGACTCCAACTCTGCTTTCGCGACTGGCGGAAACGGCACTTCGCCCTGTTAAATTGACCGCGCGCGTCAGCCTGCTGCGTGCGCCTTGCGGCTACGGCAAATCGGCGACACTTGCGGCCGGTTGGAAGGAGGCGGCGGACACTGGTCGCCCGGCGCTTTGGACAAAGCTTGCAAGCGACGACACGGCGAAGAGCACCCTGCATCGCCTCGCTCTTCAGGCCGGAACCGCCGCGGACATCGACTCCATTCTGCAATGGATATGGCATCAGGACAGGCCCGGGATCATTTGCCTCGATGATGTTCAGGAAGCGCCACATCTCGAAACGCTGACCAGAGACCTAGTGGATGCTCTTCCCGATGATTGGCGGGCGGTCCTTGCAACCTCCGCCCCTTGGGGATTTGGCGTCCTCAACGCCGACTGGCAGGAAGTCGGCCCCGATGGCCTGGCCTGCAGCGCCCAGGATCTGAAGCAACTGACCCGGGTCCCTTCAGCCCTCGACCGGATCATGTCGGACACACAGGGTTGGCCCGCATTGTGCCGCATCGCGTGTCGTGTATCCGACCGGAAGCAGCCACTGCATGTATGGCCCGAGATCATCTGTTATCTCGATCAGATCGTGTTGGCGCCCTTATCGCCCGCTCTGCGCACATGGTTGAAAAAGGCGGCATTGATCGCTCCCCTCGATGCCGAAAGCCACGATTTTGCCCTGCGCATCCACGACGGCGCGCAATGGATCGCACGTGCGCAACGCGAATGTCTCCTATTGAGGCCGGACAAGCACGGAATGTTTGCGCTCAATCCGGCGCTGCGACACCATCTTGCCTTGAGCGGACAGTCGCAGCTTCGTTTCTCGCCAAGCCATCTTTTAAAACGGGCTGCTTTTCATCACTGGCGCGCCGGCCGGCCAGCGCAAACAATAGCACTTTCGCTGCGCGCCGGCGATCCGGCCTGGGCGCGGGGACTGGGCGGTGAGATCGTCATGGATGTCGCTTTGCGACAAGGCCGTATCAACGAGTTGGCCCATTGGCTCGAGGGTGTGCCCGACACAGCGTTGCTGACGAATCCCATGGCTGGTCTGGGAAAGATATGGGTCCTTTCCTTCCAGCAGCAGCATGCAGGGGCGACGCACCTTCTGAAGTTGCTGTCACGCACGGACACGCATGAGGAATTGCTGACGCTGCTCGGTGCTACGACAGCGGCGCTGAGGGACGATGTCGTGCGGGCGGAAAGGCTCTGCCGGCAATGGCTCCAACTGCACGCCCGGGAAAACCCAATGATGAAGGCCTCCGCCCTGGCCTGTCTCGCGAGCATCGTGGCGAGTCAGTCGAACGAGGCCGAGTTCGCGGCACTGCGTCCCCTACTGGATCAAGCTTGTGCCCTGGCCGATCAGGGCTTTGCCCGCGACTGGGCAAAGATTGCCGAAGTGCTGCTCCTGCTGACGCAGGGGCAGATCATTCCCGCACGAAATAGGATCGACGCGCATCTGACGGATATGGTCTCCCCGGTTGCCGAGGAGACGCTGAAAACATTGCGCCTCGCTGTGCTGGCCGAAAGCGGCGTGCCTCTGGCAGAACTGGAATGGCCGTTGCTTTTCTGCGACCAGATCGTCGACGTCCAGATTCATACGGCACGGGCCATATTACGAGCCGCTCGTCTGGCCGGAGATGCGGACCTCTGCGGAAAAATCCTGACCGAACTGAACGTGAAAGCCGTACGCGACCACATGCCGCGACTGCAACTCATGGCCGATATCCTGACTGCCGAACATGAAATGGCGTCGGGTCGATCGGTCACCATCCCCAATATTCCCAGGAACGACGCCATCACTTCGGCTCACCTCGCCATTGCGGACGTCGAGTGCATGCTTCTGTCTGCGACGCGGGCGCTTGCCGACGGGAAGGATCACCTCGCGCGCCAATTGACGGACCGTATCCTGGCCCGCACCCGCAGGGCAGGATGGCAACATATCATACTCAAAACCCTCATGCTGCGTTCGGTGCTGCATCTACGTAAAGATGCGCTGCAACTGGCCATACGGTCGGCGGAAGAGGCCTCGGAAATTCGCGACAGCACAGGACTGAAGGAAACAGCGCGGGAGTTCCGGAATATCCTGGAGCATATTCACGCGGGATGGGCCCTAAAGGCGAGGTTTGATCGGTCCGCAGCACAACATCACTTGCCGAGTTCACAACATACCGAAGGATCCGACCTGTCTCGCCGCCAACTCCATATCCTCAGCCTGGCGCGAGATGGTCTTACAAGCGCGGAGATCGCCAACATATTGGGTATCGGCGAAGATGGCGTAAAATGGCATTTTCGCGCGATCTTCAAGTGTCTCGCCGTCAACAGGCGCACCCAGGCCGTCGCCACGGCAATACAGCGCGGTCTCCTTCACTAAACGGTCTCCCACATCACAAATAGAGGCAGGCATGCTGTTGCGCGGCCTCCCGCAAGGCAAGATCAGCAATCCATTCTTAGTCGACGCTCGTTGCCGCCCCCGCCAGCATGAGATCCACGAGAAAGTCCAGAAGCTCTCCGCTTGTGACCTCGTGCGGTTCGAGCAGGCCCTGGAACATGCTTCCCTCGTGGACAGCCAGGATCAGTCGCGCGATGCGCGGGAGGTCCCGGGCAACGATGCGGGAGTCCTCGCGAAGGATGTCGGCGAGCGCGCCCTCGATGATGACGAGGATCCGCCCCTGCCGTTCGGCATAGTGGCTCGCCATGGCAGGATGGCGCAAGGCATAGAGGCCGAACTCGGCCTGGAGCAGATACCAGTCTCGATCGAACGGATAGCTGGCGATAAAGGCCTTGAGGAAATTGTCGGCCGTCGAGCCGGGCATGGACAGGGCGCAAGCGGTCGCCTCCTCCAGCCTCGACTGCAAGCGCTCGATCACCCGGTCATAGAGGGCGAAGAACAATTCGTCCTTGGATCGGAAGCTGGAATTATAGGCCCCCCGGCTCAGACCGACGCGCTCGCAAATATCTTCCTGGGTGGAGCCATGGAAGCCACGTTCGGCGAAGGCCTCGAGAGCGCCATCCAGGATGCGCTCCCGGGTCTGCGCCCGGGTCGGGCGCGTTCGTGCCGGGCGGCGGCTCACGGGATCACGGGCAGGAGCATTTCGATACAAATATGTATTGAGTTGGTTGGATGTCAACGTTACCGTGCGGGAGCAGGAGACGTTCTTCATGACCTTGCGATGTTCGATGCTGGTTGCTGCGCTGGCGACTGCGGTTTGTCAGGGCGCGCAGGCGCAAACGATCGACAGGCTGGATCTCGATTATCGAAGCGCCCAGGCGAGGCTGCTCGAGCGGTCGGACGCGATCCAGGGCGCCGACGCCGATGTGCGCAGCAAGGAGGCCCAGAAGGGCTCCATGAGCACGCTGCGGCGTCCGACTGTCGAGTTCGAAGGCCAGATGATCCGCTATCAGAAAACCCTCTATCTGCCGCTCGGCCCGCTGGCGGACGTGGCCCAGGATTATGCCATCTATGATCCCCTCCGCTTCGAGATCGAGCGCACCAGCACCCGGCCGATCGTGACGGCGACGCTGCCGCTCTATTCCGGTGGCCAGATTCCCGCCGCTCAGGCGGGCGCGGCGGCGCAACTGGGGCAGTCGCGCGCCGAACGCCAGATCGTCATCGACAACGGTCTGTTGCAGATGACCCAGTTCTATTTCGGCCAGCAGCTGCTCGAGCGCGTGCGCGATGTTCGCCGTGATGCGCTCGCGGGATTGGACCGGCATGTCGCGGACGCCCTCAAACTCGAACAGGAAGGGTTCATAAGCCGGGCCCAACGCCTCCAGGCGCAGGTGGCTCGCGACGACGCCGCGCGTGAACTCGAGAAGGCGCAGGCCGATCTCGCGAGTGCGCAGGTAGCGCTTGCCGGCGCATTGCGGGCGCCGTCCGGCGTCGATCCCGTCTCCCCGATCTTCGTGATCCGCCAGCCCCTCCGCTCGCTCGACACCTATGTGGACACGGCGCTGCGCGCCCATCCCCAACTGGACCGGCTCGGCGCGCTGGAAGACCAGGCTGAAGCGGGGGTGGCCCTTCAGCGCGCCAAGCTCCGGCCTACGATCTATGGCTTCGCCCAGTATAATTTCGATCGGCGCGACACGCTGTTGACCGATCCCGACTGGTCGGTGGGCGTCGGGCTGCGCTACACGCTCTTCTCCGGTGTGGGCCGCTCGCAAGCGGTGCAGGCCGCGCGGGAAACGGTGACGCAAGCCAATGCGGGCCTGCGCGAAGCCCGCACCCAGATCGAAATCGGCGTCACGCGGTCCTGGAACGATGCGGAAGCCGCGCGACGGCGGTTTGAGCTGACCGACACGGCCATCACTGCGGCGCAGGAGAATCTGCGGGTCCAGACCCTCGGCTATCAGGAGCAGCAGACAACCTCGCTCGACGTGATCGATGCGCAGCTCGGTCTTGCCCGCTCCCGGATCCAGCGCGCCCAGGCCGGATATGATTTCGTTGTCGCGCTCGCCCAGCTTCTCCACGTCAGCGGTCAGATCGCCACATTGCCGGACTATATCGACCAGGGTGAAAGGGTCACGCCATGACCGCCACATCGGAAACCCTGGTCACCCCGGACGAGACGGCTCCGCCGGTTCCGACCGGGCGGAAGCGCAAGTTGCTGCCGCTCATTGCTTTCCTCGTCGTGGTCATTCTCGGCCTCGGTCTCTGGCTGGCCTATCGCCCGGTTCCCGATCAGCTCCAGGGCATGGTCGAGGCCCGCGAACTGCGGATCACGAGCAAGGTCTCGGCTCGGATCACGGCCTTTCATGTCGAGGAAGGCCAGCCGGTGAAGACGGGACAGCTGCTCTATACGCTCGACAGTCCCGAGGTCGAAGCCCGCTCCGAACAGGCCGGCGGCGCGCTCGCCGCCGCGCAGGCGAATGCGGACAAGGCCGATGAAGGCGCACGGCCGGAGGATATCCGGGCTGCCGAGGCCCAGTGGCGACGCGCGCAGGCGGCGGCGGACCTCGCCCAGACCACCTATCAGCGCACCGAGCGCCTCTTTGAACAGGGTGTGCTGGCGGGGCAGAAACGCGACGAGAGCCGCGCAAACGCCCTGGCCTCCAATGAAGCGGCCCGAGCGGCGCGCGCGCAATATGATCTGGCGCTGGCCGGGGCGCGGCGACAGGATCGGCAGGCCGCGAGCGGACAGGTGCGCCAGGCGCGCGGCGCCCTGGCCGAAGTCGAGGCGGCCGAGAAGGAAACCCGGGTGTTCGCGCCGTCGGACGGTGAGATCGGACGCAGGCTGGCGCAGTCGGGCGAACTCGTGCCGCAGGGATTTCCCGTCTTCGTCCTGACCGACATCGATCATCCCTGGGTGACGCTCACCCTGAGAGAAGATCAGTTCAGTGCGATCCGCCGGGGACGGGTCCTGACCGGCCGCATACCTGCGCTCGGCGATCGTTGCGCCCAGTTTCGGGTCTTCTACATCGCGCCCGCCGGCGATTTCGCGACATGGCGCGCGACCCGCCAGTCGAGCGGCTTTGACGTGAAGAGCTTTGACGTGCGCCTGTCGCCCGTGTCGCGGGTCGATGGGCTGCGCCCCGGCATGACGGTCCTGTTCGACTGGCCGCAATGATCCGGGCCTTCGTCGATAGCGCCCGGCGCGAAACCGCCTTCCTGCGCGGCAGCGTCTGGGATCTGGCGCTGGTCACCTGGCTGCCTCTGCTGCTGCTGGCGATCGTCGCGGTCCAGTTGTCGGCAGGCGTCATGCGGAACCTGCCGATCGTCGTGGTCGACGAGGACGGCGGCGGCGTCGCGCGCGACCTCACCCGCAAGCTGGAGGCGTCACCCGGGCTCAAGGTCGCGGCGCGGCCACCGGACATGGCACAGGCCGAGCATCTGGTCCGCTCCAACGCCGCCTATGCCGTGGTCCTGATCCCGCGTGATCTCGAGCGCACCGTGCTGCGCGGCGAGACCGGCAAGATCCTCCTCTTCTACAATGCGAGCTATTCCACGCCCTCGGGTTCGGTGTTGCGTGAAGTCGGCACCGTGGTCCAGGCCCACGCAAAGGCCTTGGCCGGGGAGCAAAGCGCCGCGATCGCCGGTCCCGCGCGTGTGCGGCCGCAGCCGGTGAGCGTGCAGAGCCGGATCCTCTACAACCCGCAGGCCAGTTACGAGCTGCAACTCGTCGCCCTGATCCACCCCGCACTCCTGCACCTGCTGTTCATGATCGCGGTCGTGAGCGCGCTCGGTCGCGAGCTGCGGGACGGGACCATCGGAGCATGGCTTGCAGGGCCTCGAGGCGAGGCGGTCGCCGCCGTCGCCGGCAAGATCGCGCCCTATATCCTCATCTTCCTGCTCTGGGGGGCGCTTGCGACCGGCTATCTCGCGGTCTACCGGGGCTGGCCCGTGCAAGGGAGCGTGGCGATGCTGATGGGCGGCTATCTCGCCCTCTATCTCGCCTATGCGGGCATGGCCTTGTTCATCGTCGGGGCCACCCTTTCCATGGGGCAGGCGCTGTCGATGACCGCCCTCTATGCGGGCGCTTCCTTCGCCTTCGCCGGGGCGATCTTCCCGATCGAGTCGGCCTCCGCCTTCGCCCGGCTATGGAGCGCGCTGCTGCCTTTTACCCGCTTCGCGCGGCTGGTCGCGGAGCAATGGATGATCGGCGCACCCGTGCTCGCATCTCTTGGATCGATCCTGGCGCTGTTTGCCTTTCTCGTCGTCGGCTCGGGCGCCGGGCTGCCGCGCTATGTCTCGGCGCGGATGAGCCCGGAGGTCTGGGGACGACGATGATCGGCCGCGCCTTCCTCGCTACCTTCCGCGCCGTTCTCTCCGACCGCTCCGCCTTCATGCTGATCGTCGTGTCGACGATCCTCTATTCCTTCTTCTACCCTTCAGCCTATTCCGGGGAGGTCGCGGTCCGCATTCCGGTGGCCGTCGTCGATCTCGACGACAGCGGCGCAAGCCGCAGTCTCGTGCGCCGGATCGCAGCGCTCCAGCAGGCCGATCTTGCCGCGCGCCCGGCCTCTCCAGGAGCCGCCCGGCTCTGGCTCGAGACGACCGGCGCAGGGGCCGTGGTCATCATCCCCGAGGGGTTCGAGCGACATATTCTGAACGGCGCCCAGGGCACGGTCGCGCTCTACGGCAACGGCGCCTATCTGCTGCGCAGCAGCACGGCGCTGTCAGGCATCGGCCTGGCGGTCACCACGATCGCCGGCGAGGCGGCGAGCGATCAGGCCATGGCGCAGGGCGCACCCGCCCGCCCTGCCCTGTCGCTCGTTCAGCGCCCGCTGTTCAACACGCGCGAAGGCTATGGCAGCACGGTGTTCCCCGGGGTCGGCTTCCTCATCATTCACCAGACCCTGCTGATGGGCCTGACGATGCTCGCCGCCACCCTGCGCGAGACACTGGGACGCTTTCGTCTGCCCTCGCGCACCCTTATCGGAATTGCCCTGGCCTTCTTCGTGATCGGCTGGGCCGACGTGGCCTATTATGCGGGTTTTGTGTTCTGGTTTCAGGACTATCCCCGCGCCGCCGGCTCTCCTGGCGCCTTGATCGTGGGCGGCAGTTTGTTCGTGGGCGCGACTGTGGCGGCGGCGCTTGCGCTGGCCAGCCTCTTCCGGACACGGGAACGACCCCTGCAACTGTGGATGGGCACGTCGCTCGCCATCTTCTTCCTCGCGGGTCTCTCCTGGCCGGCGGAGGCGACGCCGGCCTGGCTGGCGCTCCTCGCGCGCCTCCTGCCAACCACCGCGGGCATTCATCTCATGGTCGGGCTCAATCAGATGGGCGCGAGCCTTGCCGAGCAGACGCGGGAGGTGCTCAACCTCGCCATCCTCATTCTGGTCTACGGAGGCCTGGCCTGGTGGCGCTTCACGAAGATTTCCGCGCCGGACCTTCAGCCTCTCAAGCCTGACTGACGCCTCAATGGAACGAGATCGTCAGGGGCACCCCAAGTGCAACCCTCTCGCCCCGGCCGACGCGACCTTGGCGCAACCCAGGGGGAGGTGTTCGAAGCGGACCTCTGCAGGGCTTCATCAGATAGAGATCACCGAGATGGGGATAAACCGGAGGCTGCCTCGACTATTGCTCTGCTTTCGCCGCCGCGAGGATCGCGGCCTCTACCGGCGCCCAGGTGGGGTCCGCAGGCGAAAGCATGTTGAAGTGGCCCGCATTCTCCAGGGTGATCACCGTCGCCTTATCGCCGGCCGACTGTGCGGCTGCTGCATAGGCTTGCGCGGCTGAAGGCTCCAGCACGACGGAAGCGACCATGAATTGAGGCACGGCCAGAGGCAGCCATTCGATCGGATTTGCCTGACGGTAGCGGCCCGCCTGTGCGTCAGGAGCGCCCCCGAACAGGTTGACGAAGATCGGGCGGCCGCAAATATCCTTGTCGAACCCGTACAGGGTTCGCAGGTCGCCTGGGCCGTCGATGGCGACCGCGGCGGAAACCTTCAGTGGATCAGCGCCGCGGACCTCGCTGTCGGCAGGCAATCTGGGACGGGCCGCCAGCCACAGGGCAGCGTGGGCGCCGGCCGAATGTCCCACCGTCACCACATGCTTCAGGTCCAGAGGCTGGGTTCGTGCCAGCACCCTCAAGTGATCGAGCGCCGCTCCCCAATCCTGGAAGGTCCCAGGCCACCCGCCGCGGGTGTCACCAACCTGTCGATACTCTATATTCCATGTCGCCACGCCCTTGTCCGTCAAGGCGCTCGCCAACGGCGCCGTGCCTGCCAGTGTCTCATAGCCTTTGGTCCAGCAGCCACCGTGAATGACCATGACGACGGGAAACGGGCCAGGACCTGCAGGCAAGCGCAGTTCACCGATCTGCAGAGGATCAGGACCATAGGCCTCGACGAGCGTCGGAGCGGTGACGGGAAGGGCGTGGAGTTGGGGCGGTCCGATCAGCGCATGTTGGTTATCCGACGGCGTCTGCGCCCAAGCGGTGCTCGTGACAATCAAGACTGTAGCCAGGCCTAATGAACGGTATCGCATGATCTACCTCTTTCATGCATCTTCCCGCTCCGACGTTACCAGCCAGTTCGTCAAATGTGAGAAGACAGCGATTCGTCATTAGATAACATGGTTCGCTATATTCTTTTCGGAAACACCATTCCGTCATCGAGTGGGCAAAGCGATAGATGAAATCCCGTTTCTGGCGCAAAGCATATGGCGGCTATGCGCGATCACGGTAGCCTTGATCATGGAAGTGATACGTCAGGCGACCAAAGAGCTATCTAGATTTCATTGTCGTCGTGAATTGCGGTTTCAGAGGATCGTGGGTTTTATCTCACTTGGCTATCCATGCTTCGACCAGCTTGACCGCATCCTCTACTGTTTTGACCTCACCGGCGGCTTCATCCGGGATAGTGAGTCCGAATTCGTCTTCAAGCGCCATCACAACTTCCAGCACATCGAGACTATCCACGCCGATGTCATCGTAGAAAGACGAAGCAAGGGCAATCTGATCCGGATAGACGCCGAGCTGACGGCTAATGATCCTGAAAACTCGGGGAGCGATTTCTTCCATCACAAAGCCCTCGCGCGGACACTATCGGCTAGGAAACAGGGCAGATTCTCGTAAACTCAATCATCGCAGAGCAACGATATTGTCCTGCGGCCAGTAAATTCATCATGCCTTGCTGAGCATTTTCTCGGCGCTCGTTTTCACAAAATCCGAAATCTGTCCTGACATCATTTTGAGGAACAGCGGTACGCTGACGTCGCCGCGAATCTCGCTATCCTCAATGTCGAGTTGCACCGGGATATTCTGCCCCATCGCCCCGATGACCAAGTGTAGTGCGTAGTCCGATACCCACTCGGAACTGAGCGAACCGCCTCCCGGGATATGCGCTGCCAGCTTGGGCAGGCCGGCCTCGATCCTGCTCTTCGCTTCGATTTTACCAAGGCTGTGCGGGATAACGACTTCCATATCTTCTTTCCTGTTCAGGCCGCCCGATCGACGAGCAGCAAGGTCGATGTCGCGGAGGCATAGAGTTTGCCGGCCATGTCGATCAGACGCGCCTCGGTATGCGCCACCCTCTTGCCCATCGACACCACCTGGCCGATTGCACGGACCATCCCGACCCTGTCGGTCAAGGGCGCATGATAGGCGACCTTGAGTTCGAGCGTGACGCAGTTGATGGGCACTTGGGCCGCGGAGTTCGCCGCGATGCCGCAGGCCGAATCCAGCAGCGTCGCGGCATAGCCACCATGGGCGATGCCCATGAAATTGTAGGTCTGCGAGGTGGGCGTCGCGACAAAGACGACCTTCCCCTCCTCCGCCTCAAGCAGATCGATGTCGAACAGGTCCATCATGGGCGGCCGGGTGCCGGCCGCCATGAACTGTTCGATCTCTTCCAGACCGGTCATCGCTTACCTCAAAGCTTTTCGGTCAGTTCAGGAACGATCTTGAAGAGGTCGCCGACCAGGCCGATATCGGCGACCTGGAAGATGGGCGCGTCCTCATCCTTGTTGATCGCGATGATGGTCTTGCTATCCTTCATGCCAGCAAGGTGCTGAATCGCACCCGATATGCCGACGGCGACATAGACTTCCGGCGCCACGATCTTGCCGGTCTGGCCGACCTGAAAATCGTTGGGCGCATAGCCAGCATCGACCGCCGCGCGGCTTGCGCCCACACCCGCGCCCAGCTTGTCGGCCAGCGGATCGATCACGCCATGAAACTGCCCGGCCGAGCCCAGCGCTCGCCCGCCCGAGACGATGATTTTGGCCGAGGTGAGTTCCGGGCGCTCGGACTGGGCGATCTCGGCACCCACGAAGCTGGAAAGTCCCGCATCCGTGCCCGTCGCAGCCTCGATACTGGCCGAGCCACCCTCGCGGGCCGCCTTCTCGAAGGCTGTGCCACGCACCGTGATAACCTTCTTTGCATCAGACGACTGGACCGTCGCGATCGCATTTCCCGCGTAGATGGGACGCGTGAACGTGTCAGCGCTTTCCACCGACAGGATGTCGCTGACCTGCATCACATCAAGCAAGGCCGCCACGCGCGGCGCGATGTTCTTGCCATTCGAAGTGGAAGGCGCCACGAACGCGTCATAGCCGCGCATCAGGTCCGCGACGGCCGGCGCGACATTCTCGGGCAAAGCGTGTTTGAACGCCGCATCGTCGAACGTTACGACTTTGGCGACACCCGCGACCTTCGCAGCAGCCTCGGCCACGCCGCCGATGCCCGCACCGGCAACCAGCAGATGGACCTCACCAAGTTTGGCAGCGGCGGTGACGGCCGATAGCGTCGCATCCTTGACCGACGCATTGTCATGTTCAACCCAGACGAGCGTATTCATAACTTATTCTCCGAGAAATCCGCCCCCGCTTCATCTCTGTGCGCACAGGATGAAGCGGGGTGCGCCGTCACTTGCATGGGAGAGGTTCGGCAAGTTCGGCGCGTTTGAAAGTTTATCAAATCGCCATTTCCTTGAGCCTGGCGACCAATTCATCGACGTCGGCCACCTTGATGCCCGCCGAGCGCTTGGGGGGTTCGGTCACCTTGAGCGTCTTGAGGCGCGAGGCGATCTCAACACCGAGATCGGCCGGCGTCTTCGTCGCCAGCGGCTTGGATTTGGCCTTCATGATATTGGGCAGGCTCGCATAGCGCGGTTCGTTGAGACGCAGATCGGTCGTCACGATCGCCGGCAGTTTGAGGCTTACGGTCTCCAGACCGCCATCCACCTCACGGGTCACCGCGACAGTCTCGCCCGATACTTCGACCTTGCTGGCGAATGTGCCCTGCCCCCAACCGAGAAGGGCTGCCAGCATCTGGCCGGTCTGATTGGCATCATCGTCGATGGCCTGCTTGCCGAGGATCACCAGGCCCGGAGCCTCCTCGGTGGCGATGGCCTTCAGGATCTTGGCGACGGCGAGCGGCTCGACCTCATCGTCAGTCTGGACGAGGATCGCGCGGTCGGCCCCCATGGCGAGCGCGGTGCGCAGCGTTTCCTGCGCCTTGGCGACGCCGATCGACACCACCACGATTTCGGTCGCGACTCCCTTTTCCTTGAGGCGGATAGCCTCTTCGACGGCGATCTCGTCGAACGGGTTCATCGACATCTTCACGTTCGCCAAATCGACGCCCGTCCCATCCGCCTTCACGCGCGGTTTCACATTATAATCGATAACCCGCTTGACGGGCACAAGCACCTTCATGGATCAATCCTACTCTGATTGTAATGCCGCCTGATATTCGGCAATGAGTCTCTCACAGATGGATCGGGCCGGTTGGACGGCAGTGGTAGCGCCGACACCGTGGCCTGCCGACCAGATCGTCTTCCAGGCCTTGGCCTCCTCCGAAACCGAAAGCGCGCCATGTGGCTCAGGGAGAGTCGCGGCTTCCAGCGAGGGCCGGAGAAAATTGGCCCCGACGCCGGTGACCCGGTCCGTATAGACGATATCCGCTGGTCCGGCCCCGATCACCATGTCTTTCTGTGCCGGCGAGGCGAGACTCTCTTCCGACGCGATGAAGTGGGATCCGATATAGGCAAGATCGGCCCCCATCATCTGCGCGGCCGCGATCTGGTGGCCGCGCGTGATGGCGCCGGAAAGCGCCAGCGGCCCCTGGAAGAAGCGCCGTATCTCGTCAACCAGTGCGAACGGGCTCATCGTGCCGGCATGTCCCCCCGCGCCGGCAGCGACCGCGATCAGACCGTCGACGCCAGCTTCGAGCGCCTTTTCCGCATGACGCACGTTCGTCACGTCGTGAAAGACCAGCCCGCCATAGCCCTGAACCACCTGGACAAGATCCGCGATGGCGCCGAGCGAGGTGATGACCAATGGCACATGGTGCCGAACGATCAGTTCCAGATCGGCGTCGAGCCTCGGATTGCTCTTATGGACGATGAGGTTGACGCCGAAGGGCGCCGCTCCCGGCATGGGAGCCAGCCGCTCCTCGATTTCATCCAGCCATTCACCGAAACCTTGACTGGTGCGCTGGTTGAGCGCCGGGAAAGTACCAAGCAGTCCCGCCTCGCAGCAACTGACGACAAGGTCCGGTCCCGACACAAGGAACATCGGCGCAACGATGGCTGGAATGGCCAGCCGCTTTTCGAGGCTTGCCGGAAGCGTCAAAACACGTCGTCTTCCAGCGCCATCAGCGACTTCTTGCCCGCCTTGATCGCCAGGAAGCTGGCGGTCGCCTGAGGCAGGATACGCTCGAAGAAGAACGTCGCCGTCTTGATCTTGGCATCGTAGAAGCGCTTGTCCTCGCTGCCGAAGAAGAGCTGCAAGCCTGCGATCTTGGTCGCCTTGGCAAAGCAATAGCCCATGGCCACCAGGCCCATCAGACGCAGATAGTCCGCCGACGCCGCGCCCGCCTCTTCGGGATCCTTGAGCGCCCGCTGCGCGACCGTGGCCGTCGAAAGCTGCAGCGCCCCGAACGCCTTGGCGAGCGCCTCGATCATCGGCTTCATCGGTCCGTCGACGTTGTTTTCCTCGATGAAAGCCGACACCGGATGGAAGAAGCTGCGCAGATAGCGGCCCATATGGGCGCCGAGCTTGCGGCCGACGAGATCGAGCGCCTGAACGCCGTTCGTCCCCTCATAGATCATGGTGATCCGGGCATCACGGGCATATTGCTCGACGCCGCTTTCGCGGATGTAGCCGTGGCCACCATAGCATTGGACCGCAAGGTTCGCGCTGTCGAACGCAAGGTCGGTGAAGAGCGCTTTGACGACGGGGGTCATGAGCGCAATGAAGTCACTCGCACGCTGGCGCACTTCGGGTTCGGGAGAATGTTTTTCCGCGTCCAGGGCGCGCGAGACCCAGGCCGAGAGCGCCCGGCATCCCTCATTATAAGCCCGCATCGTCATCAACATGCGGCGAACATCGGGGTGAACGATGATCGGATCGGCTGCCTGATCGGGATATTTGGGTCCCGAGAGCGCCCGACCCTGAATACGATCTTTCGCATACCAGGCCGCCGCCTGATACGCCGCCTCGCCCACACCCAGGCCCTGGATGCCGACGGAGACACGCTCCGTGTTCATCATCGTGAACATGGCGGCCATGCCCTTGCCAGGCTCACCGACGATCCAGCCGATCGAATCATCGAAGTTCATCTGGCACGTCGCCGACGCCTTGAGACCCATCTTGTGCTCGATCGCGGCGCAGGCGACGCCGTTCGATTGACCGGGAGTACCGTCCTCCCTGGGCAGATATTTGGGGACGAGAAACAAGCTGATGCCCTTCACGCCCTTGGGGGCGTCGGGCAGGCGGGCGAGCACGAGATGGATGATATTCTCGGTCAGGTCATGCTCACCGGCGGAGATGAAGATCTTGGAGCCGGTGACCTTGTAGCTGCCATCGCCCTGCGGGACCGCGCGGCTGCGCAGGAGCCCGAGATCGGTACCGCAATGAGGCTCGGTCAGGCACATCGTGCCGGACCACTGGCCGCTCACCATCTTGGGCAGGTAGGCCTGCTTGAGCGCGTCACTGCCATGGCCCTCGATCGCAGTGGTGGCACCATGGGTGAGGCCCGGGTAGAGGCCGAAGGAGAGGTTGGACGAGCAGATCATCTCCTCGACCAGCTTGTTGACCGCTTCCGGCAGCCCCTGCCCACCCCATTCCGGATCGGATGCGAGCGCGGTCCAGCCACCTTCGGCGAACTGCTTATAGGCTTGCGCGAACCCCGCCGGCGTCCGCACAACGCCGTTTTCCAGATGACACCCCTCCTCGTCGCCCGACCGGTTGATCGGCAACAGGACGTCGCGACAGAAGCGCGCCGCCTCCTCGAGGATGGCATCGGTCAGATCCGGTGTGAACTCCGACAGCGCGGGAATATCCCCGAAGCCGTCATCGGCATGGAGTTCGTTGAGCACGAAGCGCATGTCGCGCAACGGGGCGTCATAGACTTGCATATTTATATCTCCTGACCGGTCGGCCATCCGGCCGCCGGCCGCCAATCAGTTACGCAGCGGCTTGCCGGTGACGAGCATCTGCTCGACGCGCGCCTGGGTCCGCGGGTCGCGCACCAGTTGCATGAAGGCCTTGCGCTCGAGCGCCAGCAGATCCTCTTCGGTCACGATGTCGATGAGATCCTTCTCGCCGCCCGTCAGGACGTCGGCGAGCGCGCCGGATACGACACCATCGTAAGATGTGGCGAGGCCACGGGCCTGGAAGCCTTCGACAGCCATCGAAAGAGCGGACTTGCCTCCCGCGCCAGGCAAGCGGAATTCCGGAGCCACAGGCGGTTTGTAACCGTCGGCCAGTTCCAGTGCCTTCGCCTTGGCGTCCGCCAGCAGACGGTCCCGGTTCATCGTAATGCCGTCCGAGGGACGCAGGAAGCCATGCTCCTTCGCCTCGGCGGCCGACTTTGCCACAGTGGCTGTCGATACCGTCTCGAAGACCTTGGCTACGGCCGGCATCGGCCCCTTGGGCATGCCGGGACTGGAGCGCCAGCGATCGATCATTTCACCGCATCCGCCCCAGCCAGGGATCAGACCCACGCCGCACTCGACCAGACCCACATAGCTTTCGGCATGGGCCTGCACGGCATCACTGTTGAGCAGGATCTCGCAACCGCCGCCCAATGCCATGCCGGCCGGAGCGCTCACGACCGGGAACAGCGCATATTTGAGCGCCTTGTAGGCCTGCTGCCCGCCCGCGACGAGCTTTTCGATCTCGCCCCATGCCGCGATGTTCAGTGCGAACAGAGCAAGACCGAGATTGGCGCCGGCGGAGAAATTGCTGCCCTCATTATAGACGACGAGCGCCTTGAACTTGTCCTGCACGACCGGGATCGCCTGACCGATCAGCTTCATCACATCGCCGTCGAGCGCGTTCATCTTGCCGGTGAACTCAAGGCAGGCAACGCCGTCGCCGACATCCCAGAGTGCCGCCGAACCATTTTTGAGGATCGGCTGGCTATGGAGCTTGATGTCTTCCAGCAGCAGCACGCCCTCGGGCCGCACGACATCATGATAGTCGCCGGCGGCATCGAGATATTGCCGACGGCCGTCCTGCACCCGGTAGAAAGGCCGATCTCCGGCTACCTTGAGGATCGCGGGAACATCCCGCCCCTCGGCGGCCAGCCGTTCGGCGAGCTTGCCCGGCCCGAGGCGATCGATCAGTTCGAACGGCCCGAACTTCCAGTTGTAGCCGAGCTTCATCGCGTCATCGATGCCGACGATGTTGTCCGCAGCTTCACCGACCAGACTCGCGGCATAGGAAAGAACCTTGCCGAGAATTTCCCAGGCATAGGCGCCGACCTTGCCGGGCGCAGCAACCAATGCTGCCAGGTCCTTCTCGGCCCGGCCCGGCAAGGAAGCCGGCTTCACCGATACGCGATATTCGCCGGTCGCGAGATCGAGCGCTTTCTTGGTCTTCGTCGCCTTGTCGAACGCGTAGAAACCGCCCTTGCCCTTCCGCCCGGTAAAGCCTTCCGCGATCATCCTGTCGACGAGCGGCATCGGCCTCACCGTGTCGAAATAGGCGTCACCTGCCGGCAGCGTCGAGGACAGGCTCTTCGTGAGCAGCGGCATGAGGTCGACGCCAACGAGATCGACAAGGCCGAAAATGCCGGTCTTGGGCACGCCCATCGGCTTTCCGCCGATCTGGTCGGCTTCCTCCACCGTCAGCCCCTGGTCCATCGCGGCATTGATCGCGACGGCCAGCCAGTAGGTACCGATGCGATTGGCGATGAAGCCCGGCGTGTCCCGCGCCGGCACGATGCGCTTGCCGAGCTTTCGATCGACGAAATCCGAGACGCGCCTCGCCACAGCCGTATCAGTGTCGGGGCCGGTCACGATTTCGATGAGCCGCATGTAGCGCGGCGGATTGAAGAAATGGGTGATCAGGAAGTCCTGTTTGAACTGATCGTCCCGCCCCTCGACCAGATGGCCAAGCGGAATCGTCGAGGTATTGGACGATACCGCCGTGCCCGGACGCTTGAGCTGCTCGAGCTTGGCGTAGAGCGCCTGCTTGATGTCGAGCCGTTCGACGATCGCCTCGACGATCCAGTCGCATTCGGCCACCCGCTCGAGATGGTCGTCGATATTGCCCGTTTCAACGAGCTTCGCCGCAGCCTTCGACATGAAGGGCGCCGGATCGGTCTTCAGCATCTTCGCGACCGCACCCTTCGCCACGGCGTCACGATCGCCGCCCTCCTTGGGCACGATATCGAGCAGCAGCACCGGCACGCCGGCATTGGCGACCTGCGCTGCGATGCCGGCGCCCATGACGCCTGCGCCGATCACGCAGACCTTTTTGATGGTTTCCGGCGGGGCGCCGACTGGCTTGATGGCCTGCTCGCTCATTCCGCCGCCTCCAGCACGGTGGCGATGCCCTGACCGCCGCCGATGCACTGGGTGGCAAGCGCATAGCTGCCGCCTTCGCGCTTCAGCAGAGCCGCGGCCTTGCCCACGATCCGCGCACCGGTCGCCCCCAGAGGGTGGCCTATCGCGATGGCGCCGCCGTCCAGATTGACCTTCGACTGGTCAAGCCCCAGGTCGCTGATGCAGGCCAGTGACTGGCTCGCAAAGGCTTCGTTGAGCTCGACAACGTCAAGCTGGTCCACACTGAGCCCCGCCCGCTGCAGCGCCTTGCGCGAGGCCTCGACCGGTCCGATGCCCATGATCTCCGGCTGGCAGCCAGAGACAGCAACCGACTTGATGCGGGCAAGGATCGGCAGTCCATGCGCGCGCGCATAATCCTCGCTCGTGACCAGGATTGCGCTTGCGCCATCGGTCAGCGGCGAGGACGTTCCCGCCGTTACCGTGCCGTCCTGGCTGAAGGCCGGCTTCAGCCCGGCGAGGGTTTCCGTCGTCGTGCCGGCACGCGGCGTGCCATCCTTGTCGACCACGCCCGCCTTGGTCGTGATCGGCACGATCTCGGCCTCGAGCTTGCCGGCCGCGATAGCCGCGGCCGCCTTGTCCTGACTGGCGACCGCAAAGGCTTCCTGCTGGGCACGGGTGATCTGATATTTGGTCGCGACATTCTCCGCCGTGTCGCCCATGCCCATATAGGCGGCGCTCTTCTTCGCGAGCTCGGGGTTCGGCAGCGGATTGAACCCCATCATCGGCACGCGGCTCATCGACTCCACGCCCGCGCAGATGAAGGCCTCGCCGGCGCCAAGCTGAATCTGGCCCGCAGCGATGTGGACCGAGCTCATCGACGATCCGCAGAAGCGATTAACGGTCATGCCGCCGACAGAGAGCGGCAGGTCGGCGAGAAGACCGATAAGGCGCGCGATGTTGAAGCCCTGCTCGCCTTCAGGAAAAGCGCAGCCCAGCACGATATCCTCGATATCTTCGGCCTTCACGCCGGTCTGCTGAATCAGTCCGCGAATGACCTGAGCGGCCAGATCGTCAGGGCGGACGCGCGCCAGCGCGCCCTTGCCTGCCAGGTGAAAGGGGGACCGGGCATAGCCCGCAACAACCACATTACGCATCGATGATAGCCTCTCCAGGGAATCGGACATCTGATTACCTAATGGTGCGTGAAATGACGTTTACGTCAACTAAAATCTTTGGCACTCTTCTCACGCCGTCGAGGGAATCGTCATGCACCGGTTCCCGGGAGGCTTGATATCGGAGGTCTTGGCCGAGGAACGTACGGATGCTCGCCAGTGAAAAACCGCGCACTCTCATCCCGGCGATGATGCTCGCGCCCGTCTTATCGACGGCTGCGCCTCTCCCCAAGCGCCACTGCACCTGTTTTCGAAGGCGCACACATGCGATTTTCTGAGCATCCCCTCCGGCGTCAGATCGTCGGCGAAATGCATCTGCGCCGTTTTCCTGCACTCGAATTGCCCGCCATGGCATTTCAGACGGTTCGCCTGGTCGATGAGAATGACCGGGAGAAGGAATGGCTGATCCTGGAGCAGCGATGTGCCTCTGGACTCGATCGCAACCTGCGCCACCTGGAAACGGAGTGGTCCGCCAACGGGCGGCTGGCCTGGGAAAGGCACAGTGAAGCGGTCACCACGACGCTAACGTCAACCTCGGTCAGCGCGGACGCGCAGTTCTGGTCTGCTCCCGACGTCGGCCCCTTCAGTGATACCTTGCAGTGGATGGAAACGCTGCCGGGCCTGGTCATCCGCGCAACCCACATCGTCGTTGTGGCGAACGATAGCTACGCCGAGCCGGTTGTCGATCGGGCCGACTTCCATCCGGGCCATCTCGTCTCCTGCATCATCGGGGATAGCGTCCGGATCTGGAGCGACTTTCGCATTCACGCCGGCGGCTACGGGCGCCTGGTCGTTGCCGCGAACGGGGCGGCTGACGGCGAAGTGTCGCGTTCCATCCAGCGCATTCAGGAACTGGGCAATTATCGCAATCTTTCCTTGCTTGAAGGCACGCACAGATCAATAGCTTGACGGCGTCACACACGAACACGCCCGAACCCTGACGACGGGGCCAGCAGCGCCTGACCCCTCCAATTCGCACACAACCTAATAGGCATTTTGATGACGCATTGAGCTATTGACTTACCTATACGTCATCGAGATGGTTATGGGACGCTGATTCGCCGCATATTGGCTCCAGACGTGAAACAGACGGTCGCCTGAAGGCGCGCGGAGAGGAACGATGTCGATCATTCTGACACTACTGGCTTCGAGCACTGCATTGCCCGCCGACACCGTTGTCGGTCGCTGGCAAACCGAGAGCCATCATGGCGTCGTGGAAATCACCCGCTGCGGGCAATCGATCTGCGGTGCCTTGATCAGTTCCGACGGGATCAAAGCCAACCCCGAACTACGTGACGAAAAGAACAAGACCGCTGCGTTGCGCGGTCGTAAGCTTCGTGGATTGCAGATGCTGCAGGGTTTTACGTGGAAGTCGGGCAGTTGGTCGGGTGGTTCCATCTACAACGCTGAGGATGGCGGTACATACAGCGCGACGGTCACGTTAGCCGATCGGGATCATTTGCGCCTCAAGGGCTGCATCGTCTGGCCCCTGTGCAAGACGCAGACATGGACGCGCCTCCGATAAGCACGAGGAATTTGACAATCACGAAAGGGGAGATGGGCGTGGCAGGCAAAAATTGGAAAGTTGGGATCGCAACATCGGCCGTGGCGGCTGGATTGCTCGCGCCGCAAGCCGCGAGCGCGCAGGCCTTTTACCTTCAGGAACAATCGTCCAGAGGTGCCGGACGAGCCTTTTCGGGCGAGGTCGCCGACCAGGGCGTACAGTCCCTCTGGTGGAATCCGGCTGCGATCGCAGGCATGGAAGGAGTCGATGCCCACCAGGCCGTAAGCGTAATCCTTCCCAAAGGGTCGGTTGACAATGTCAACACGCTCATTGTCCGTCCCGGGCAGTCGGCTGCGGCTGTAGGCGGGAGCCAACGCTCTCGTGATCCGATCAATAATGGCGTACTACCCTCCGGCGCGATAGCCGTCGGCCTGACATCACGGCTCGCTTTGGGGCTGACCGTCGCCTCCCCTTATAGCTTCACAACCAATTATGATGCCGACAGCTGGGCACGGTATAGCGCCGACAAGACCAAGCTGCGAACATACGACATCCAGCCATCGATCGCCTACCTCGTTACGCCAAATCTCAGCATCGGCGCCGCGCTCAATATCGAATATGCAGACGCATCATTGTCCAACTATCTGCCGAACCTATCGCCTCTTCTCGCCGACGGCCACCAGGAGCTGAAAGGCAATGGTTGGGATCTGGGCTGGTCGGCCGGGCTGCAATATCGCGCCGGCCCCGTGCAACTGGGCGCCAGCTACAAGTCGAGCGTGAAGCATAATCTCGATGGTTCGGTGACGACGACCGGTCTTCTTGGTCCGCTCGCCGGGCAAAACAGCGTAGTGAATGCAAACGCCACGTTCGAGACCCCCTGGCAGGCGATCTTCGGAGCGCGCGTGGCGGTGTCGCCCAAGGTCACCCTCAACGGTCAGGTGACCCGCATGGGTTGGTCGAAATTCGACGCTATCCGGCTCGGCGCGCCGCTCAACGTTTCAATCCCGGAAAATTACCGGGACACTTGGAGCTTCGCAGGCGGCATCGATTATGCGGTCACACCGGCCTGGACCGTTCGTGCCGGCGTTCAACACGCCCAGACCCCGACGCGCAACGGCAATCGGGACGCTCGAGTGCCCGACAGCAACCGGTGGAATTTCGCTGCCGGCACAAGCTATGCCGTGTCTTCCCGGTTCACGCTCGATGCGGGCGCAGCGTATATCACGTTCAAGGATACGACTATTGATCGCACGACAGCGGCCTATGCCGGCACGGCCGTGCAGACGCCGATCCTGATGGACGGCAAGCTCGAGGACGCGCACGCCGTCGTGCTGTCGCTCGGCGGACGTTTCCACTTCTGATGCTGGAGATCGCCATGCCCCAGCCCGCCATCAGCGCCTTCCCGTCGATACCGGAACCGGCAATTCCGCCACGGCTCCTGACCGACCTCCTCGACAATGCGTTGAACCTTTATCCCGAACGCGTCGCCATCGACTTTCTCGGGCGAACCTGGACTTATGCGCAGGTGGGGCAACTCGTTCGCCGTGCAGCACGTGGATTGCAGGATCAGGGGCTGCGCAAGGGCGATCGGTTCGGCCTGTGCCTGCCGAACTGCCCCTATTTCGCGATATTGTACTTCGCGGCGCTGCGCGTGGGTGCGATCGTGGTCAACTTCAACCCGCTCTACACGGAGCGCGAACTGGAGCATCAGATCCGGGACTCGGGAACGCGCATGATGGCGGTACCGGACGTCCGGATAATCCACGAGAAAGTGCAAGCCGTCGCGCCACGTGCCGGGCTGGACAAGATCGTGTTGTGCGGCATGAGGGATATGCTGCCCTGGCTGCAAGGCCTGGGCTTTGCGCTATTCAAGCGAAAAGACCACGCGCGGATACTCGACGAAGGCCTTCATGTCCGGCTCAAGGCGCTTCTCGCCCATGATGCCGAACCTGACGCGGTAGAACGTCACCCTGATGATGTCGCGGTCCTTCAATATACCGGAGGCACAACCGGCGTGCCCAAAGGCGCAATGCTGACCCACGCCAACCTCACGGCGAACAGCGCCCAGATGGTGGTGCATGTGGGAGGACTTCGCCCGCAGCAGGAGAGAACTCTCGGCGTCCTGCCCATGTTTCACGTCTTCGCACTCACGACGGTGCTCAACTTCTCAGTCGAAATCGGCGCCGAAATCGTCCTGCTGCCACGGTTTGAGATGAAGCAGGTTCTCAACACGATGAAGCGCAAGCCGCCGACACAGTTCTTCGGCGTGCCTACGATCTATGTTGCCCTGAACGCGCTTCCGGACGACGAGATACCCGATCTCTCGGCCGTGCGCGCCTGTATATCCGGCGGCGCACCGCTCCCGCTCGAGGTACGCGAGGAGTTCGAGGCACGCACGCGTGCCAGGGTCGTGGAAGGATATGGGCTCTCCGAAACCGCCCCGATCATCGCCTGCAACCCGTTGTTCGGGACGGTGAAGGACAATAGCTGCGGCCCAAGTTTCCCCGGCACCATCATCGAGATCCGAGATCCGGAGAATCCCTCGCGGGTTCTTCCCCAGGGAGAACGCGGAGAAGTGTGCGCCCGCGGCCCTCAGGTGATGAAGGGCTATTGGCAGCGCCCTGCAGAAACCAGTGCTGTCTTCGTCGATGGCGCGCTACGAACCGGCGATATCGGCTATTTTGATGAGGATGGCTATCTCTTCCTCGTCGACCGCATCAAGGACATCATCTTCTGTGGCGGATATAATGTATATCCCCGGATCATCGAGGATGCGGCCTATCAGCACCCGGCGGTAAAGGAGGCGATCGCAATCGCGATTCCTGACGCCTACAGAGGTCAATCTCCCAAGTTGTTCATCGCGCTGCACGAGGGATCGAACCTGACCGTCGATGAACTCAAGATTTTTTTGCAGGATCGCCTCAGCAAGATCGAGTTACCCAAGGCTTTCGAATTCCGGGACAGCCTGCCCAAAACGCTGATCGGCAAACTTTCGAAGAAGGATTTGATCGAAGAGGAGAACAAAAAGCTCGCCTGAGCCTCTATCCCCTGTCAAGCTACAAAGCTTATGCGCTTGAGTGGTAGGGTAGCCGTGATTGGAGGACAGGGAGTGGATGGCATGGGGAACTCGCTCCACCTCGCCGAGGACGATGAAACGCTTAAGGACGCGGGTCGCGACAACCCCACGCACAAGGGGAGAACCCGCGCAAAGGATGCGGATTTACAAGTGTACGGCATCCAGGATGTCGCTCAGGAACTCGGACTGACACTTCGCACGCTACGCTTCTACGAAAAGGAGGGGCTCATCGCCCCTCAACGGGTAGGCAGCACCCGGGCATATTCCAGGCGTGAGATCGGACGCATACAGCTGATTTTGCGCGGCAAACGCCTTGGCTTCTCCATCAAGGAAATCAAGGAGTTTCTCGATCTCTACGATGCCGATCCCGAGCATAAGGAGCAAATGGAGCGATTGATTGCCCGCATCCGGGAAAGGTTGGTCGACTTGAAGACGCAGCGCTCTGCGCTCGACCTGACAATCGACGAGCTTACAACCATCGAAGTGGAAGCGATGGCAAAGTTGCAGCGATAATTTGGTCATCCCATTCTCTAACCGAGCGGTAACGCTTGATCGCGGCGCCCCCGATCCAATCAAGCCGTCAAGCGACGAGCGCCGCGCCGATCGCTAAGGCCGCCCCAGAACCGCGCCATGATCATCCAGGCGATGCCCGACGCGGTCATCGCCCCGCCGACCTGCCATGGCTCGAGGCCAAGCACGCGCGCGATGGGGCCCGCGAGCGCCACGAACGACATCATCGCCATCGAGCAGACGAAGGTCTCGAACATCAGTGGCTTCATGCTGAAAGCGCCTGATGCTTCCTCCCCCACTTGTTCGTCGCCTGTCGCTGTCGCAGCTTCGGTCATGCTGCTTCGTCCCGTGATGCGACCGGCGAACGGCCACCATTCCAGAGCAGCGCCGTCGAGACGGCATAGACAACGAGCCAGCCGAGGTTGAACGCGGCGCCGTCAAGCCAGGTGTGCGCCGGCTCGGGCAGGATGCGCGCGATCAGCATGCCGATCGCGACCAGCGAGACGGGATTGGCCAGCGCTGCGAACCAGCGTGGCCAGGCGGTGCGGCCCAGCGCGATGACGATCCCGAGGAGCAGCAGCGCCAGGCCCAGCGTCACGATCGGCATCAACCAGGCGATGAGCAGGACATGGTAGAAGTGCTGGCCGAGATCGAGCAGCGCGCCATGGGCCGCGGCCGGCGTTTCGAGGATCGTCTTGTAGGCCATGCCGACATAGTAGAAGCCCGCATGGCCGAGCGGAGACCAGGCGTTGCCGGCGACCAGCAGGACGAAGGTCAGCCAGCGCCACCAGCCCATCGCCGGACGCAGCCCTTCGAGCAGATGCCAGCAGCCCGCGAGATAGAAGACGATGCCGGCATCGGCCACCAGCGCGCCCGCGGCGAGCCGCGCCTCGGAGGATGGAAGCATCAGCGCGACACCGTCGAACTGGATGCGATCGGCATAGGTCTTCAGGATCAGCGGATAGTCGTCGGGACTTGCCCTAGCCCCGATGATCAGCGCGTCGCCGAGCGTCCAGAGGATCGCGCCGATCACGCCCGCGATACCGCAGAGACGAAGAAGCGGGAGCCGCTGGATATCCGTCATAGGCTTGTCCTTGCTTCGGCGCGGGATCGATCGACGAGACGCATGATCTCCTGGGCGATCAGCTCGGGCTCGCTGAACGGAACCATTGCCAGCGCTACCGTCGCCTGGCGGCCACGGGCAAGCCTCAGCCCAAGGTGACCACCGCGATCGCGCGTGAACTGTTCGGCTATGCCTGGGACATCGCCCGTCGGGTGTCGCCGGCGATAGCCGGCTGATCCACCCACGACATTAACGAGAGGAGGCGCCAGCGCACCAACTGCATAGCCTTGGCCGACGTGCCGCGGGCACCCGACTGTGATGGGCAATCCACGGTGTACGGTGGGGCAGGTTCGTCCGACGCCCGAACTTATACGGAGGATAGGCCCAGCGACGGATACGGGTAGTGCGGTAATCAACCCGCGGATGAGAGCATGATCAATCGTCGTCGATCAGGCGCCCGCGGCACACCCGCCAAGGTCAATGCGACCGCTGGTCTCGAGGCCAGCGAAGGAGTAAACTCGGCCAGCGTCTCGGATGGCAGTCATGAGAGCGTATATCTGTGCCCGTTTTATGTGACGCCCCCGACATGGCGGTTTGAGTAGACGCGGAGAAGGGCGATGTCGCCCTTCTCCGCGCTCAGTCAGGCGGCGAGCAATTCGTCCGCCGGACCGAAGAATTCGTAATGAATGCGGTCGGATGGGACGCCAGCCAGCGACAAGGTCGAGACGGCGTGCCGCAGAAACGGGCGTGGTCCGCAGATATAGTAATCGGCCTCACCTACAGGCGTGTTGGCGACCAGCCATTCGTCGGTAATGATGCCGGCGACGTCATAATCCCGTCCTGCGACTTCATCTTCGAGCGGGGTCTGATGAAAATCGGTGACGGTGATTGACTTGCCCCGCCCAGCGACAGCGCGAACATGATCACGCATTGCGTGGGTATCGCGGTCATGAGTTCCGTGGACATAGTGCACGGGGACTCCCGCCTCGCCCTCAGCAAGCGTTTCGAGCATGGCCACCATCGGGGTCAGCCCCACGCCGCCCGACAGGAGGATCACCGGGCGTTCGACATGCGCTGCCAGGAAGAATTCGCCTGCAGGCGCGGCAACTTTGAGCACCGTGCCCGGCTTGGCTTCATCATGAAGCCAGCCTGACGCAAGACCAAGCGGCTCACGCTTGACCGAAATGCGATAGGTTTCGCCGTTGGGGGCTGCTGAAATCGAATAGTTGCGCTTGACTGGCGGATGTCCCGGAATTTCAAGCCAGAAGGTCAGATATTGCCCGGGCTTGTGCCGCATGACGGCCCCGCCATCAACGGGGCGCAGAACGAAGGAATTGATGACGCTGCTCTCACGCACGACGTCCTCGACGCGAAAATCGCGCCAGCCATTCCATCCGCCGGTCGCATCCTTCTGTTCTGAGTAGACTCGCTGCTCGCGGGCGATCAGGATGTTGGCCAGGAACCAGTAGGCTTCGCCCCAGGCAGCGAGAATCTCATCGGTGGCCGCATCCCCCAGCACCGCCTTGATCGCCCCCAGGAGCGCCTCGGCAACGTGCGGATAATGTTCGGGCAGAATTTGCAGGCCGACATGCTTCTGCGCGATCCGCTCGACCGCCGGGGCAAGCGCACCGAGATTTTCGATGTTGCTCGCATAGGCGAGAATGGCGCCGGTCAGCGCCCGCGGCTGCGAACCGGCATCACCATGGTGCGATTGGTTGAAAAGGTCGCGAATGTTCGGGTTCTGGAACATCCGGGAATACATCTCGTTCACGATGTCGAGGCCATGCGCTTCGAGCGCGGGGACGGTCGCCTTGACGAGCGCAATGGTCTGATCGCTGAGGGGCTGCGTCATCAACTTCTCCTTTTTGAATGCGTTGAAAATCCCGGAATGTCAGAGCTTGGGAATGTGATCGTAAAAATCCACCTGCATCTTCATCGGCCCTGTCGGCGTTACGAAATGCGGTTGCTGAGGGAGAATCAAGCCAGGCTGGTCAGGCGTCAGGACGATCTCCGAAGGTGGCTCGAGGTAGGTTAGCCGGAGTTCGCCCTCCAAAACCCGGATCACGCCCCAAACACCAGCCTTCGTGTCATGTCGCGCGCGCAAGGCAGCCGGCAGAGTGTCCTGGTTGAACACCGGCGTGGAACGGTAAGGCAAGATTTCAGCCATGGGTTTGCCCTGGTCGCTCGATGGCATCCTTACGTTCCGCGTTGGCGACCGATGCAGCACTCCGTTCCTCCAGTTGGAAGAACATCGCCAGTTGCAGGCTCTCGGCGATGCGCCGCGCCTTCGCTTGTAGCGCCGCTGCCGCTTCGGGCGTCATCCTGTCATTGGTCGTTTGAACCCAGAGTGCGAGCCAGCGCTCGAACAGCGCGGGCGTTATCCTGGCCTTATGCTTCAAATGGGCCGGCACCGGTTGCCCCTTGTATCGGCCACTGGTGAGCATGACGGAGGACCAGAACGCAGTCAGCTTCCCAAGATGCTCCGGCCAGTCATCGATCGCATCGTTGAAAATCGGCCCAAGCGCGGGATCGGCGCGGACCCGCGCGTAAAATTCCTCCACCAAAGGAGTCAGCTCTTCTTCTCTGATTTTCGAGACACCGTCCACGACTCGCGCTCCAATCATGTATATATAATACATCGATCATGATTGCGCATAAACGCAAGGCTAGCGCATATTTCCAGGTCGTCGGTCGCGGCGATGTACACAGCCTGAGAAACTGCTCAGCCCCGCTAGTTTAGCCTTGAATCCGAAACACGAAGGCATAGCATCAGCCAGCGACCCGAAGGAGTCTCGGTGAGACGTAGACACCTTTCCTTGCCCGCCCGTCAAAAGACGGGCGGGTTTTCTTTTCCGATTCCGTAGGACATTCGCTGGAACGCTAATCCGCGTGATCTGGCGCACTCGGGGACCGGTGAGAGGATGGTCGAAAACGTACGCTCTCATGACTGCCATCCGAGACGCTGGCCGAGTTTACTCCTTCGCTGGCCTCGAGACCAGCGGTCGCATTGACCTTGGCGGGTGTGCCGCGGGCGCCTGATCGACGACGATTGATCATGCTCTCATCCGCGGGTTGATTACCGCACTACCCGTATCCGTCGCTGGGCCTATCCTCCGTCTAAGTTCGGGCGTCGGACGAACCTGCCCCACCGTACACCGTGGATTGCCCATCACAGTCGGGTGCCCGCGGCACGCCGGCCAAGGCTATGCAGTTGGCGCGCTGGCGCCTCCTCTCGTTAATGTCGTGGGTGGATCAGCCGGCTATCGCCGGCGACACCCGACGGGCGATGTCCCAGGCATAGCCGACCAGTTCACGCGCGATCGCGGTGGTCACCTTGGGCTGAGGCTTGCCCGTGGCCGCCAGGCGACGGTAGCGCTGGCACAGGCGAACCTGCGCTTTCCACCCGATCGCCTGGATGTCCTCGGACAAGTCGATGACCCGCTCACGGTAGCGTCGTTCCTCGCGAGCGGGCAGTCGATACGACCAGCCCGCCTCAATCAGCATGGTTCGTGCCTGCGCGTTGCCCGCGCGGGTGATCCGGCCCCGTTTGGTCCGAGCGCCGCTGGAGTGCTCGGACGGCACCAAGCCGACATACGCCATCAGTTGCTTGGGATTGTCGAAGCGGGTGAGATCGCCTACTTCAGCGACCAGCGTCGCAGCGCTGACCAGCCTGATACCGCGCAGGACCTGTAGATTGCGGACCAGCGGCGCAAAACACCATGCGTCCACCGCTTCAGTCAGCGCCGCTTCTAAGCGCCCAACCCGTGCCTGCGCCTCCAGCACCCGCTTCTGCATTTCCTCGAATGCCAGCTGTTGGTGGGGAAAATCGAACCGCTGCTCGGACAACCACCGCCAGTACATTTTCGTCCAGGCCGCCTTGCCGCCGAAACGACGATCATGACGCAACAGGAAGCTGCGCACTGTCTGCTTGGCTCCGATGGCATCATCTTGCGCGCTGCGTCGCGCGCGGATGAGATCGCGTACCGCCTCGTGCGCTTCGTCCGGTATCCAGATTGCGGTGAGTTCGCCAGCGCGTAGCAGCCGCGCCAGGGTCATCGCGTCACGCCGGTCCGTCTTTACATGGTCACCCGGGCGCCGCGGCATCATCGAGGGGGCGATGACGATGCAATTCTGTCCCAGCTTCGTCAGCAGCCGATGCAAGCCATACCCGCAGGGACCAGCTTCGTAGCAGACGTTCAACGTCACGCCCGGTCCAGTCAGCCGCTTGACCAGCTTCCTGATCGCATCGTCCTCGTTGGCGACCGTGCCGACGAAACGCACCTCGCCTCCGCGTTCCCCATCGGCAACCGCGACCGCAATGGTTTCCTTATGAACGTCCAGACCAACGTATTTCACCGTCTCCGTCATGACTCGTCTCCGCTGCTGACAAATCCATCATCAGCATCTCAGATTCGAGCCTCCGAGGCTCTGGCAGTCATGGGGTCTAAAGGGTCTCTTCAACGCCAAGTTGCTCACGAGTTCCGCGACGGCCCGTCAGGAGGTCAGCATTTGCGGCGATGATGGCGGCGATCTCATCGTAAACGACACGTACCCGCACCGACATCTCGGCGGCAGCATGGCCTACCAGCCATACCGGCTCTTCCATCAACAACGTGCAGGGCAAGCGCGACAGACCCGGATCGAGAAAGCAGGGCAGGATTCCCACGCCGAGGCCCGCGACAATGGCGGCGCGGTGAGCTTCGAGATGGTTGAAACGAAGGTCCGCCGATCGTCCGGCGAGGCGATAAAGCCAGCGCGAGGCGGGAAGATCATGATCGTCGGTCCACCCCACGAGCCTTGATGCAGCAAGATCGGGGATCGATCCGGCACCAGCGTAGAGGCCATGTCTCATCGTGCCAATCCTGCGAACCGTAAGAGCCCCGTGATCCGGAGGAACAAGACGCAAGGCCAGGTCGGCTTCGCCGCGGGCAATGCCCACCGGAGCGATACCCGTGATGATTTCTAGTTCCAGTTGCGGGTAATGCGAAAGCATGGCTGGCAGCGCCGGCAGCAGCAGGTGTGTTGTGATCGTCTCTGGCGCCGCAAGGCGCACCACCCCGCTGATTGTCTCGGCTCGACCGCTCGCACGGGCGCGGAAGCTGGCCATGGCTTCCTCCACCTGCACTGCTTCCGCCATCAACGCCTCGGCATCCGGCGTCGCCGTGTAACCGCCCGAGTGCCGCACGAAGAGTGTGGAGCCGATCGCGGTTTCAAGGGCATCGATCCGACGGCCGATCGTCTGCACGCTGACCCCGAGCATCCTGGCAGCGCCGGTCAGGCTGCCCGCCCGATAGGTCGCGGCGAAATAGCGAACGTCGTTCCAATCCATGCGTCATCCATATCTGGAAAGCGATCTTCCTTCCACTTCCATTCCTGAAGGCGCTGGTTGGACCTAAATAGGGCGGTGAAGGAGATCGCTCATGAACCAATCGCGATTTGAACGTGGGAAGGCTCGTTTGGCCGAGATCGACGGAGAAGCCGGACAAGCGGTGATCGCATCGCTTACCGATATCGCGCCCGATCTTGGCCGTTACATCATCGAGTTCGGTTTCGGCGACATCTACAGCCGCCCAGGCCTTGATCTCAGAACGCGCGAGCTGGCGACCGTCGCGGCGCTGGTCGCGCTCGGCACTGCCCGTCCCCAGCTCGAAGTGCATCTGCAGGGTGCGCTCAACGTCGGCGCCACGCAGGAGGAGATAGTCGAGATCATCATCCAGATGGCGCTGTATGCCGGCTTTCCCGCAGCGCTGAACGGCGTCGCGGCCTTGCGCAAGGTCCTGGAGACCCGTCATGGGTGAGAACGTCGCTCTGGTCGAACGATACTTCGCTGCTTTTGGCGCTGGCGATGTCGATGCGGCGCTCGACTGCGTCCACCCCGAGGCGATCTGGCACGTCGACGGCGACCCGGCGGTCGTCACGGTTGGGATTATGCAGGGGCGCGATGGGGTGCGCCGCTGGCTCGAACGCTTTCCCACCGGCTTTCGCCCATTGGCCTTTTCGGTCGAGCGCGTGATCGGAGACGGCGGGGACGTCATCGCCCTCGGGCGGTTTCGACACCGCGTTCAACCCGCCGATGCCATCGTGGACAGTGATTACGCCATCCGGTTCACGATCCGTGACGGCCTGATCGCGCGATATCAGATATTCGAGGATTCGCTGCTGATCGCGATGGCACGGCACAGCGCAGCGCCATCGCGACAGGCGCGGATCAATGGCGTGCTCTATGGTTGGGACGACCGCGGCAGCGGACGTCCCGTTCTCTTCCTGCACGGCCTGTTCCTGAACCGCCAGTTCTGGACCCCGCTGACCGACCGAATGGGAACGGGCAAGCGGTTAGTCACCTTCGACATGCCGGGCCATGGCGTCAGTGGCTGGCGCGATGGTTTCGATCTGGACGGCATTGCAGATGATCTGGCACTGTGGATTGCAGAGAATGGAGCGACGCCGGCGACGATCGTCGGCCACAGCCAAGGCGGCATGATCGCACTGCGGCTCGCTATCCGGCATCCGCATGCTGTTGAACGCCTTGTAGTGGTGAATAGCAGTGCGCGTGCCGAGTACCCCGAACGGTTGGGGGCATGGCGAAACCGTCGCGCGGCCTTGCTGGACGAGGGTGCGCGACATCGGGCGCTGAGCGAAATTCAACGCATGACAACCGCGCCGGGGTGGGTAAAGGCGCACCCCGGCGAGGCGGCCAGCGAACGCGAGGCCATGGCTTCGCATGACCCGGCTTCTCTTGCCTTTGCGCTTGATGCCGCAGTGCTCAATCGCGACGATATCCGATCGCTGCTTTCCCAGATCAAAGTGCCGGTAGAGGTGCTTTCCGGCGCGCTGGACCATGCGACGCCTCCCGAACTGGGGCAGGAGATTGCCATGTCAGTCGATGCGGGCCGTCATGTCGTCGTTGACGGTGCCGCACATCACATACCGATCGAACAGCCAGATGCGATCGCGGCCCTGTTTCGGCGCGACTGATGTGGTCAAACAGTGCGGGTTTTTCGGGCAAGGAGCTTCTCACCGTCTGGCCTGATCTCGCCCTTGGGCGTGACGTGCCGGTAGAGCGTCTGGCGGGTGATGCCGAGTTCGGCGCACAGGTCGGCGACCTTGGTTTCGGGCTTGCCCATCGCCGCCTGGGCGAGGCGCAGCTTGGCAGGCGTCATCTTGAACGGGCGTCCGCCATGCCGACCGCGCGCACGGGCAGATGCAAGGCCGGCGCGGGTGCGCTCGACGATCAACTCGCGCTCGAACTCGGCGAGGCCGGCGAAGATCGCGAAGATCAGCCGGCCGTTGGCGGTGGTGGTGTCGATCGATGCGCCTTCGCCGGCGAGGACCTTGAGGCCGATCTGCCTTTTCGTCAGCTCGCCGACTAGGTTGACGAGATGGCGCAGGTCGCGCCCGAGCCGATCGAGCTTCCATACGACCAGCGTGTCGCCACGCCGCAGTGCCTTCAGGCAGGCGTCGAGGCCCGGGCGCGTGTCGCGCCGGCCCGATGCGGCGTCCTCATAGATATGGTCGGGATCGACGCCGGCCGCGACCAGCGCATCACGCTGAAGGTCGTGAACCTGGCTGCCGTCCGCCTTGGACACCCGTGCGTAGCCGATCTGGGTCGTCACATATACGTCCGTTCGTGTGACAGAGCGGGAGCGCTCCTCCAACAATCCTCATCCTGTCACATAACCCGTCTTCTGGTCTATGCTCCATGAACAGGTCCGCTTTCCTGTTTCGTGACGAACAGGACACCGATGCCGACCAAGACCATTCTGTCGCCCGCGCAGCGCACTGCCATCTTCGATCCGCCCGCTGATCGCGCGACGATTGAACGGCTCTACACGCTCGGTCCCGATGATCTGGCGCAGGTGGCGCGACGTCGGCGCGGGGCCAACCGGATCGGCTACGCGGTGCAGCTTTGCTACCTGCGTCATCCCGGCCGCGGGCTGCTGATGGGTGAGGCGGTGCCCGACGCCATACTCAAGCTGCTCGCCGAGCAGATCGGGTGCGCGGCCGACGACTTCACCGGCTATGCCATGCGCTCCACGACGCTGCGCGAACACCGTGCCGAAATCGAAGCCCTGCTCGGTCTGCGTGCCTTTGCGCGAGTGGACGTGCGAGCGATGCTGGCGCTGGGATCGGAGATCGCCGCCTCGACCGATCGGGGCGAGACGATTGTCGCCGGCATGGTCGATCGCCTGCGCGCAGACCGGATCGTGCTGCCGGCACCATCGACGCTGGAACGGCTCGCGCTTATCGTGCGGACACGGGCGCGCAAGGCCGCTCATGCTAACCTGATCCGCGACTGTTCGGCCGAGCAGGAAGCCGCGCTCGAACATCTGATCGCAACCGACGACCACGGCCGCACCCGGCTCGGGTGGATACGCGAATGGCCCGAAGCCCCTTCGGCCGCCAACCTGAAAGGGATTATCGAACGGCTTGACGCTGTGCGCGGCATCGGGATCGCAGCGGATAGGGCGCGACGTATACATGCCGCCCGCTATGCCGTCATCGCACGGACCGCCGGTATCGTCACCGCCCAGCACCTGCGACGTCTCGAACGCCTGCGCCGGCTCGCCATGCTCATCGCCTCGATGATCGAGATGGAGGCGGGATTGACTGATGCCGCACTGGTCATGGTCGAGAAGATGGTGGGCGCGCTGTTCCGCCGCGCCGACCGCAACCGCTCCGATCGGTTGCTCGGCCAGGCACGGATGCTGAAGGACACCGCACGCTTCCATGCCCGGCTCGGTCGCCTTCTGGTCGATGCTCGCGCGAGTGGGCGCGATGCCTTCCGCACGATCGACGCCAAGGTTGGCTGGGAGCAACTCGAACGCAGCATCCGCTTCGCCGAGGACCTGACGCGCTCGGCCGACGACGGGCTGGAGGAAGTGGTCGAACGCTATACCGCCGTCCGGCGGTTCGCCCCGACGTTTCTTGCCGCTTTCACTTTCCGCACCGCGCGGTCGGGCGATCCGCTGCTCGGCGCGATCGAGGTGTTGCGCACGATGTACCGCGACGGTCGATCGGCCCTGCCGAAGCGGGTGCCAACCAGCTTCATCAAGCCGCGCTGGCGCAAGGTCGTGCAGCCTGCGGAAGGGACGATCGACCGGCGCGCTTACGAGATCGCGGTGATCGTCCATCTGCGCGAGCGGCTCGGGTCGGGCAGCATCTGGGTGGACGGCAGCCGCGCCTATCGCACGCTCGACGACTATCAGCTGCCCGTGCCCACTTTTGAGGCGATGCGCGCGACCGGCGATCTGCGCCTGGCCGTGCCGACCGACTTCCCCGAATGGTATGAGGAGCGCCGCACCCTACTGGTCCGGCGCATGACGGAGGTGGAACGCGCAGCCGCGGCGGGCGAGCTGGTCGACGTGACAATCGAGCGCGGGCAGTTGCTGATCTCGCCGATCCGGCGCTCTCCCTCCGACGATGCCGATGCACTGAAGGCCCGGCTCTACGCGATGCTGCCGCGCGTCCGCATCACCGACCTGCTGGTCGAGGTCGCCGCATGGTCGGGTTTCGCCGACCGCTTCGTCCATGCGCGCAGCGGCGCCTCCGCCTCCGACCAATCCGCGCTGATGGGTGCGATCCTCGCCGATGCGACCAATCTCGGCCTGGGCCGCATGGCCGAAAGTTCGCGCGGGCTGACGTTGCCTCGCCTGCGCTGGACGGCGGAATGGCATGTGCGCGACGAAACCTACCTGTCGGCGCTGGCGGCGATCGTCGATTGCCACACCGCGCATCCCCTCGCGGCGGTTTGGGGACCGGGCGACACATCGTCGTCGGACGGCCAGTTCTTCCGCGCCGGTGGTCAGGGCGAGGCCCGCGCCGATCGCAACGCCCGCTACGGCACCGAACCCGGCGTGCTGTTCTACACCCACGTCACCGACCGCTTTACGCCGTTCCATACCAAGGTCATCGCCGCCAATGCCGGCGAAGCCGCGCATGTCCTCGACGGCCTGCTCGACCATGAGAGCGAACTGGTGATCCGCGAACATGCGACGGATACCGCCGGCGCGGTCGATCACGTCTTCGGTTTGTGCCACCTGCTCGGCTTCCGCTTCGCACCGCGCATCCGCGACCTCAACGAGCGCCGGCTGTATGGCCTGTCGCCGCTCGACCCGTGGCCGACGCTGCGCCCGCTCGTCGCCGGGCCGGTCAACCTCCGCGCGATCGAGGAGAACTGGGACGAAACCCTGCGCCTTGCCGCCTCGATCCGTGCCGGCACCGTCAGCGCCTCGGTCATGCTGCGCAAGCTGGCGGGTTTCCCGCGTCAGAACCCGGTCGCCCGCGCCCTGCGCGAGATTGGACGGATCGAGCGCACACTGTTCATGCTCGACTGGTTCGACGATCCCGACCAGCGGCGCCGCACCGGCAGCATCCTCAACAAGGGCGAGGCCCGCAACGCGCTCGCCCGCGCCATCTTCTTCAACCGGCTCGGCGAACTGCGCGACCGCACCTTCGAGAACCAGCGCCATCGTGCATCCGGCCTGACCCTCGCCACCGCGGCCGTGACGCTCTGGAATACCGTCTATCTCGACCGCGCCTTCCGTCATCTGCGCGGCAGCGGCGTCGACGTGTCCGACGAACTGCTCGCCCACGTCGCCCCGCTGGGCTGGGAGCATGTCGGCCTGACCGGCGACTATCTTTGGGGCGAGATCGACAAACCCCGTGAACGGTTCAGGCCGCTCCGGCTCCACCAGCAAGGCCGGGACGCTTAGACCCCATGACTGCCAGAGCCTCGGAGGCTCGAATCTGAGATGCTGATGATGGATTTGTCAGCAGCGGAGACGAGTCATGACGGAGACGGTGAAATACGTTGGTCTGGACGTTCATAAGGAAACCATTGCGGTCGCGGTTGCCGATGGGGAACGCGGAGGCGAGGTGCGTTTCGTCGGCACGGTCGCCAACGAGGACGATGCGATCAGGAAGCTGGTCAAGCGGCTGACTGGACCGGGCGTGACGTTGAACGTCTGCTACGAAGCTGGTCCCTGCGGGTATGGCTTGCATCGGCTGCTGACGAAGCTGGGACAGAATTGCATCGTCATCGCCCCCTCGATGATGCCGCGGCGCCCGGGTGACCATGTAAAGACGGACCGGCGTGACGCGATGACCCTGGCGCGGCTGCTACGCGCTGGCGAACTCACCGCAATCTGGATACCGGACGAAGCGCACGAGGCGGTACGCGATCTCATCCGCGCGCGACGCAGCGCGCAAGATGATGCCATCGGAGCCAAGCAGACAGTGCGCAGCTTCCTGTTGCGTCATGATCGTCGTTTCGGCGGCAAGGCGGCCTGGACGAAAATGTACTGGCGGTGGTTGTCCGAGCAGCGGTTCGATTTTCCCCACCAACAGCTGGCATTCGAGGAAATGCAGAAGCGGGTGCTGGAGGCGCAGGCACGGGTTGGGCGCTTAGAAGCGGCGCTGACTGAAGCGGTGGACGCATGGTGTTTTGCGCCGCTGGTCCGCAATCTACAGGTCCTGCGCGGTATCAGGCTGGTCAGCGCTGCGACGCTGGTCGCTGAAGTAGGCGATCTCACCCGCTTCGACAATCCCAAGCAACTGATGGCGTATGTCGGCTTGGTGCCGTCCGAGCACTCCAGCGGCGCTCGGACCAAACGGGGCCGGATCACCCGCGCGGGCAACGCGCAGGCACGAACCATGCTGATTGAGGCGGGCTGGTCGTATCGACTGCCCGCTCGCGAGGAACGACGCTACCGTGAGCGGGTCATCGACTTGTCCGAGGACATCCAGGCGATCGGGTGGAAAGCGCAGGTTCGCCTGTGCCAGCGCTACCGTCGCCTGGCGGCCACGGGCAAGCCTCAGCCCAAGGTGACCACCGCGATCGCGCGTGAACTGGTCGGCTATGCCTGGGACATCGCCCGTCGGGTGTCGCCGGCGATAGCCGGCTGATCCACCCACGACATTAACGAGAGGAGGCGCCAGCGCGCCAACTGCATAGCCTTGGCCGGCGTGCCGCGGGCACCCGACTGTGATGGGCAATCCACGGTGTACGGTGGGGCAGGTTCGTCCGACGCCCGAACTTAGACGGAGGATAGGCCCAGCGACGGATACGGGTAGTGCGGTAATCAACCCGCGGATGAGAGCATGATCAATCGTCGTCGATCAGGCGCCCGCGGCACACCCGCCAAGGTCAATGCGACCGCTGGTCTCGAGGCCAGCGAAGGAGTAAACTCGGCCAGCGTCTCGGATGGCAGTCATGAGAGCGTATATCTGTGCCCGTTTTATGTGACGCCCCCGTGTTGCGCAAACTGGTCAAGGCTTCGGCCTTGCGTTGAAGCTCTTCAGCCCGAGCCAATGCGAGGGTCTTCACCTCCGAACTTGCCCGTCCAATATCTGCCCAAAGGCCCAACAGCGTGCGGATCTCCTCGATCGGGAAACCGAGATCGCGGGCATTTGCGATGAACCGCAGGCGATGGAGATCGCGCGCGCCATAGTCGCGATAGCCCGCACCCCGGCGTGGCGGCGCCGGGATGAGGCCGATCTTCTCATAATGGCGGATCATCCGCTCCGAGACCCCGCTTTGCTTCGACGCCTCCCCGATGTTCACAGCGCTTTCCGGTTGAGGCGCAGCGCGTTGGTGACCACGCTGACCGAGGAGAGCGCCATGGCGGCGGCCGCGATGATCGGCGAGAGCAGGATGCCGAACAGCGGATAGAGCGCGCCCGCCGCCACCGGCACCCCGGCGACATTGTAGATGAAGGCGAAGACCAGGTTCTGGCGGATGTTGGACATGGTCGCCTGGCTCAGCCGCCGTGCCCGCACAATGCCCATGAGATCGCCCTTGAGCAGCGTCACGCCGGCGCTCTCGATCGCGACGTCGGTGCCCGATCCCATTGCGATGCCGACATCGGCGGCAGCCAGTGCGGGGGCGTCGTTGACCCCGTCGCCGGCCATCGCCACCACGCGCCCCTCGCTCTTCAACCGCGCGACGACGGCACTCTTCTGGTCGGGCAGTACCTCGGCTTCGACATCGTCAATGCCGAGCCGCCTTGCCACCGCCTCTGCTGTGGTGCGGTTGTCGCCGGTCAACATCACCACGCGAATGCCTTCGGCCTTGAGTGCGGCCAGGGCCTCCGGCGTCGTCTGCTTCACGGGATCGGCGATTGCAAAGGCGCCGCCGACGGTGCCGTCGACGCCGATGAAGATCGCGGTGGCGCCATCCCGGCGCAGGGCGTCGGCCTGCTCCGCCAGCGCGTCGGTTGCTATGCCCTCTTCCGAGAGGAACCGCGCATTACCGAGCACGATCCGGCGGCCGTCGACGGTGCCGAGCGCGCCGCGTCCGGTGGGGGAATCGAAGTCGGTGACGTCGCTCGTGGGGATGCCGCGATCCTTGGCGGCCTCGACGATCGCCAGCGCGAGCGGATGCTCGGAGGCCCGCTCGACCGAGGCGGCAAGCCGCAGCAGTTCGGCTTCGTCGAAGCCGGGCGCCGGCACGATCTGGGTGACGGCAGGCCGGCCTTCGGTCAGCGTGCCGGTCTTGTCGACGACGAGCGTGTCGACTTTTTCCATATGCTCGAGCGCTTCGGCATTCTTGATGAGGACGCCGAGCCCGGCGCCGCGGCCAACCCCGACCATGATCGACATCGGCGTGGCGAGACCCAGTGCGCAGGGACAGGCGATGATCAGCACGGCGACCGCCGCAACCAGCCCGTAGGCGAAGCGCGGCTCGGGGCCCCAGATGCCCCAGGCGATGAACGCGACCACCGCGACCGCGATGACCACGGGCACGAACCAGCCCGACACCTGATCGGCCATGCGCTGGATCGGCGCGCGCGAGCGCTGCGCCTCGGCGACCATCTGGACGATGCGCGCCAGCATGGTGTCCCGGCCAACCTTGTCGGCGACGATAACGAGCGCGCCGGTCTGGTTGAGCGTGCCGCCGATCACCGTGTCGGCCTTGGCCTTGGTGACGGGCATGGACTCACCGGTGACCATCGACTCGTCGAGCGAGGAACGGCCGTCCTCGACCACGCCATCGACCGGCACCTTCTCGCCGGGACGCACACGCAGGCGGTCGCCGACCGCAACGAGATCGAGGCTGATTTCCTCTTCACTGCCATCGGAACCGATCCGGCGCGCGGTCTTTGGAGCAAGGTTAAGCAGCGCCTTGATCGCGCCCGAGGTCCGCTCGCGCGCGCGCAGTTCGAGCATCTGGCCGAGCAGCACGAGGACAGTGATCACCGCGGCCGCCTCGAAATAGACGGCAACCATGCCGTCCTCTCCGCGGAAGGCGGGCGGGAACAGCTGGGGCGCGAGCGTCGCGACGACGCTGTAGATCCAGGCGACCCCGGTCCCCATCGCGATCAGGGTGAACATGTTGAGGTTGCGGGTCTTGAGCGAGGCCCAGCCACGCTCGAAGAAGGGCCAGCCCGCCCAGAGCACGACGGGTGTCGCCAGCACGAACTGGATCCATACCGAGATCGACATCGGCACGAGGCGATGGATCGCGGGAAAGAGATGCGCGCCCATCTCGAGGATCAGCACCGGGAGGGCCAGCATCAGGCCGACCCGGAAGCGCCGTGTGAAATCGACCAGCTCATGGCTGGGGCCGCTGTCGGCAGTCACGGTCGCGGGCTCGAGCGCCATGCCGCAGATCGGACAGGATCCGGGATGGTCCTGCCGGATCTCTGGATGCATCGGGCAGGTCCAGATCGTGCCTTCGGGCGCCGCGACCGGCGGCGCTGGCGGGCCGAGATAGCGCTCGGGATCGGCGATGAATTTGGTCCGGCAGCCCGCGCTACAGAAATGATAGCGTTCACCGCCATGCTCGGCTTGATGCGCCGTGGTCGCCGGGTCGACGGTCATGCCGCAGACCGGGTCCTTGACGCCGGTCGCCGCTTTCGCGGCGCTGTGGCCGCCGCAGCAACCGCCGCCATGCGCCGCTCCATGTGTCTCGTTCATCGCCTTGCTCCTTTCGACGCCTGACGATCTAGGGTCTGACACCGTGTCAGGGTCAATACGTAATCGCCTAAGCGGACAAATCGGCGGGCCCGTTCGCCTGGCCGCCATCAGCCAAGGTCATTGGCAACCGTAAGGCCGTGGTCCTGCGCCGGTCGATGCGCCGTAAACAAGTCGATCGCGCCGGTGATGGTCAAAAGCCAAAACGTCTCGGCCACATGCCTGAAGCCGGCCGCCGCGATCAGGCCGGGGAGCACGCCGTCGGCATTGGGCCGGGTATCATCGATGCCATCGAGCCGCTGCACGGTCAGGCGGAAGGCAAGCCGCATGAAACCCTGCTGGCGGCCATAATCGGCGATCACCAGGCGCCCACCCGGGCGCAGCATGGCGAACATGGCGCGCAGGGTTGCCGCCTTCTCCCTGACCGGCATCTGATGCAGCACGAGACTCGACACGACAGCGTCGGCGGTACCCGGGGCCACGTCCCTGGCAAATCCCTGACGCCAGTCGATATCGGCCCGCCGCACAGCGGCCTTGTGCCGCGCGATGTCGAGCGCCTCGGCATCGGGATCGAGACCGATCACCTGCGTCCTGGGCTCGGCTTGCTTGAGCATCAGCGCGAAGCTGCCGGTGCCACAGCCGACGTCGACGACCGTCTCACCGGCTTTGGGCGCCAGGGCGGCGAGCATGGCGGCACGCCACCGCTTCTCCCGCGTCCACAGGCGGATCGCGCGATCATAGTCTTTCGTCGATCCGGTCCCGAGGGGCGGGGTGTAGGATTGCATAGGCTTCTCCCAACGCGAGGCGTCCGAAACGATAAGCTACATCGACATGGGCGGCGATAGTGTCCCCAGCCAGGCGACGAGCCCGAGAATGACGATCGCAAGACCGCCTTCGACGACGAGGCTCGCGCGCAGCAGCGCCTGCGCCCGTGGCGCGTCCTCTTCCTCGATCGCCTGCGCAAGTGCCGGGGTCAGGCGATAACGGTTGAGCGCGGCCAGGCCCAGCATGCCGGCGAACAGCAGCAGCTTGGCGATGAGCAGCAGGCCGTAGGTCGACTGCCCGAGCGAGGCGATGTTGCCCGGACCGACGAGGAACCAGCCGTTCACCGTCCCGGTCAGGATCAGCAGGGCGACGATGATCGTGCCGACGAGGGAGAAGCCCCGCAACGCTTCCTCGGCGAGCGTGACCCGGTCCATGTCTTGAGCGGCGAGATCGTCGGTTGCGAGCCTGGGAAGTACCAGCGCGAGGAATGCGGCAAGCGCGCCGACCCAGGCGCCGGCGGCGAGCAGATGGATGAGATCGGCCCCCAGTTGCAGCCAGCCCGCCTCGCCTTCGCCAGCCGCGCCATGCCCACTCCAGGCGAGGGTCGCGAGTGCGACCGCGCCTGCCAGAGTGGAGGCGATGAAGGCAGGACGGGATTGCCGGCGATAGAAGGGGATGGAGAGCAGAAGAACGAGGAGCGCGACGAGGCGCGCCTTCAGCGCCGTTCCCATGGACGTGCCGTTGAACAGCTCTGCGACCATGGAAAGATCAGGCTGGGTGAGCGGCAGCCCGGTCATGGCCGCTGCCTGCAACGCGAACCCCAGCGCCGACAGCAGGAGGGCGAGACAGGCGAGACCGGCCACCATTGCTACCATCGGCAGATGCCGCTGTACCATCCGGCCGCCGCCGGGCGCATAGAGCGCGAACAGCGGCAGGCCGAACAACAGGCCGAGATCGACGTAGAGCGCCCAGCGGACGGCGACGAGTGCCACGTCGTTCATGGCGTCACTTGACGGTAAAGGCGAGATTGCCCTGGATGCGGTGCGTGTCGGTCGAGACGACGTGCCAGGCGACCTGATAGCTGCCCGCCATGAGCGGCTTGCCGAGCGTCAGCACGAGCGTCTTGTCGCCTTCGACGGACGTCTTGAAGCCGGTTACCGCCATGCGGTGGTTGGGCATGCCGGGCATGCCGGTCATCACGATCTCGGCGCCCGACAGCTTCGGCATCAGACCTTCACTGAAGGTGAGCGTTATACGCGACGGCGCCGGGACGCTGGCGTTGGCGGCGGGCGTCGAGGACACGAGCTTGGGATGGGCGTAGGCCGGAGCCGAAACACTCAGGCCGACGGCGGCGATGGCTGCGAGCGGCGAAAAGAAGCGCATTTGGACATTCTCCTGTCAGTGACATGAGAGAATACGCAGCCGCGACCTGCACCCCTCGCAATTTTCTTTTTGTTCCCGGACAAGGGTTGCCGGACCATCCTGCGTATTGAGAAGTGAAGACGGAGAAACATCATGGACCACCTCGACGACATGCTCAGCCGGTTGCGGGAAGCGCCGCTCGATCCCCGGCTTGCCGGGCTGGACAGCCGCGTCATGGCCGAGATCGCCCGGCTCCAGGCCATGCCCCGCCTGAGCGCCACGACATTCGGTATCGCCGCGGCAGCAGCCTTGTTCCTGGGAATTGCCGGCTCGGCCGTGCCTGTGCGGTCGACCGAAGCCGGGCCGATATCGCCCTTTGACGCGCGGCCCGCGCTCGCTCCTTCGACGCTGCTGAGTTCACAATGATGCGCGACCGCCGGCTCCTGCTCCTCGTCCTGCTGACCTTTGCCGCGGCGATCGCCGGTGTGGTCATCGGCCGCGTCTATGTGGTTCCGGTGCGCCCGGTCGAAAATGAGTTGCACGACCTGCTCCATCGCGATCTGAAGCTGGACACCGCGCAACATAGCCGTCTCGAGACGATCGAGAAGAACTATGCGATCCGGCGTCAGGCACTGGAGGCCGAACTGCGCGCCGATAACGCGCGGCTCGCCGAGGCGATCGAGGCGGAGCATGGCTATGGTCCTCGGGTTGCAGGGGCGGTGGATCGCTCGCACCAGGCGATGGGCGCGCTGCAGAAGGAAACACTCGAGCATATCTTCGCGATGCGGGCCGTGCTGCGCCCGGATCAGACGGACAAGTTCGACGACGCCGTGGTGAAAGCGCTGACGGCCGAGAAAAAATGACGCTCCACCTCCCCGACTGCTCGGACGGGGAGCTTGCGGCTCTGGCGCTTGCAGGCCGGCAAGCGGCCTATGGCGAGCTGGTCCGCCGGCATCAAGGTTGGGTGCACCGCCTCGTGCGCAGCCATGTCGGGAACCGCGACGAAGCGCTCGACGTGACCCAGGCGAGCTTCGTCGCCGCCTTCGCCGCACTCAACCGCTATGACGCTGCGCGACCCTTCCAGGTCTGGATGTCCCGGATCGTCATCAACAAATGCCATGACTGGCGGCGCCGGCGCGCGGTCCGGAACTTCTTCTCCATGGCCCTGCCGCTGGGCGAGGCGGATGACGTCGCCGATGAGGCGCCGCTACCCGACCAGGCAATCGGCGCCGAGCAGCAACTGGCAGAGGCGATGAAAGCGATCGCCGCCCTGCCCGCCTCTCTCAAAGACACGCTCATCCTGCGGACGATCGACGAGAAATCGGAAGCCGAAACCGCCGAGATTCTCGGCATCAGCCAGAAGGCAGTCGAGACCCGCCTCTACCGCGCCCGCGCACGCCTCGCGGAAATGTTGAAGAAAGTTTGAGGGGGATGAGGCCACGCTGCGTATTTCCAATAGGTCCGCCCTCTTTCTTAAAGCTGAGACAACCGAATGATTTCTGCTCTCGACCGCCGCCAGTTCCTCCGCGGCGCGGCCCTCGCCGGCGGCGGCGCAGCATTGTCAGCCTGGCTGCCGGCCTGGGCGCAGACGATCTCGCCGGGGATGCGACCGACGCTGCCGACCGTGTCGGGCGAAGACATCACGCTCACCATCGCCCGGCAGTCGATGACCATCGACGGGCGCAAGTTCCGGGCAATCGGCCTCAACGGCACGGTCCCCGCCCCGCTGATCCGGCTGCGCGAGGGCCAGCGCGTGCGGCTCAACGTCATCAATCAGCTGGAGGAGGACAGCTCGATCCACTGGCACGGGCTGATCCTGCCGGCCAATATGGACGGTGTGCCGGGCGTGTCTTTTCCGGGCATCAAGCCGGGCTCGAACTACCTCTACCAGTTCTCCGTCGTGCAAAGCGGCACCTACTGGTACCACAGCCATTCAGGCCTGCAGGAACAGGAAGGCCATTACGGCCCGATCATCATCGATCCCGCCGGTGCCGATCCGGTCGCCTATGACCGCGAGCATGTCATCGTGCTCGCCGATCACAGCGCGCTCTCGCCGCAGGCGATCTTCCGGCGCCTCAAGGTCAACCCCGGCCATTTCAATTTCCAGCGCCAGACCCTGGCCGGGCTCCTGTCGGGCAAGGATCAGCCGCTCAAGGACCGGCTCGACTGGGGCCAGATGCGGATGGACCCGGCCGACATCTCCGATGTGACCGGATCCACCTACACCTATCTCGTCAACGGCCATGGTCCGATGGACAACTGGACCGCGCTCTTCACCCCGGGCGAGCGGGTGCGGCTGCGCGTCATCAATGCGTCGGCGATGACCACCTTCAACGTCCGCATTCCCGGCCTGCCGCTCAGCATCGTCCAGGCCGACGGGCAGAATGTGATGCCGGTCACCGTCGACGAGTTCCAGATCGGTGTTGCCGAGACCTACGACGTCGTTGTCAGCCCAGGCGATGACAAGGCCTACACCCTTGTCGGCGAGGCGATCGACCGCTCGGGCATGGCGCGTGCCACGCTTGCGCCCCGCGCCGGCATGGCCGGCGAGGTGCCTCCCTTACGCAAACGGCCGCTCGCCGACATGAAAGACATGGGCATGGACATGTCCTCGATGCCGGGCATGGAAGGCATGGACATGTCGGGCGGCGCGATGCGGGGCGTCGATCCCACAGCCGAGAAGAACGCCTCCGCGCGCCTCGCGACCGGCGCGGCGGCAGCTGTGGCGACCATGGACCACAGCGCCATGGCGGGCATGGACCATTCGGGGATGGATCATTCCGCGATGAGCGGGGTGGATCATGGATCGATGGCCGGCATGGACCACGGCGCGATGGGCGCCGATGGCCAGATGGCGGGCATGGATCATGGCGGGCACGCGATGGGCTCGATGAAGATGCGCGATTTCTCGAACGCGCCGCAGGTGAAGCGCGACCCGAGCGTCCAGACCATCTCGCCGATGCCCGTAGACCGCACCGGCGAGCCCGGCCAGGGCCTCGCCGACGTCGGCCACAAGGTGCTTGTCTACAGGGACCTGATGGCGCTCGATCGCAATCCGGACGTGCGCGCGCCGAGCCGCAGCATCGACATTCACCTCACCGGCAACATGGAGCGGTTCATGTGGTCGTTCGACGGCGAAAAAATGTCGGACCATCACGAGCCGATCCCCTTCATCGAAGGCGAGCGGGTGCGCGTCAATCTCATCAACGACACGATGATGGGGCATCCGATCCATATTCACGGGCATTTTTTCGAGCTGGTGACGGGGCATGGCGATCACAGCCCACGCAAGCATACGGTGATCGTCCAGCCGGGCGGCAAGGTGACCTGGGACTTCACCGCCGACGCGGTCGGCGACTGGGCCTTCCACTGTCACCTTCTCTACCACATGCATGCAGGGATGATGCGGGTCGTAAGCGTCCGTCCGAAGGGAGATGCCCAATGACCCGCATCCTCACGCCGCTGGTGAGCGCGATCGCCCTTCTCTCCGCCGCGCCCGCCTTTGCCCAGGATCATTCGATGCACGACATGCCCGGCATGGCGCCGCCGGGCGGGGCGCGGCCGGCGCAGGAGAAAAAGAAGGACAAGGCCGCCGCGCCGCGCCCCAAGCCCGCTGCCGGGCCGCGCGCTCAGAAGCCAGCGCCGGACGCCACCTCGGCGATGGACCATTCGCAGCACCAGGCCAGTCCTGCGCCGCAGGGAGATGCCGCCGGTCAACCGCAACCCGCTTCTCCCGCGATGGCGGAGATGCCGGGCATGGACCACTCCCAGCATCAGGACGGCGCGATGCCGGACATGCCCGGGATGGACCATTCGCAGCATGGCGAGACCGCCATGCCCGGAACCTCCGCCATGCCCGGCATGCAAATGACCGGCACGGCGCTTCCGGCCGGCAATGCGCCCCCGCCGCCTCCCCCAAGCGACCACTTCGCCGATCGTGATTTTCCCGGCGGCGAGATGGCGCGCTCGCGCGACATCATGATGAAGGATAGCGGCGGCAACAATTTCGGGCAGGTGCTGCTCAACCTGTTCGAGTATCAGGCGCATAGCGGCCGCGATGGCTATCGCTGGGATGGCGAAGGCTTTTACGGCGGCGACATCAACCGGCTCTGGCTCAAGAGCGAGGGCGAAGGCGAGTTCGGCCGCGGCATCGACAGCGCCGAGGTGCAGGTGCTCTACAGCCGGGCCATCGACCCCTATTTCAATCTTCAGGGCGGTATCCGCCAGGACTTCGGCCGCGGGCCCGACCGCACCTACGCGACGATCGGCGTCGAGGGCCTGGCTCCTGGCATGTTCGAGGTCGAAGGCGCGCTGTTCCTCTCGACCAAGGGCGATGTTCTGGGCCGGGTCGAGGGCTATTACGACCAGCGCATCACCCAGCGCCTGATCCTCCAGCCGCGCGCCGAGGTCAATTTCGCCGCGCAGGATATTCCGGAGAACGACATCGGTTCGGGGCTGGTCAACATAGAGCTCGGCGCGCGCCTGCGCTATGAGTTCAGCCGCCAGTTCGCACCCTATATCGGCGTCTCTTATCTGCGCAAAGCCGGCGACACGGCGCGGCTGTCGAGGCTTGCCGGCGAGGACGTCCATGCGACCAGCTTCGTCGCCGGCGTTCGCTTCTGGTTTTAGCATCAGGACGGCTGATGGCGGGGGCGAACAGGAGAGCGGGGCGTTACACTCATACCAAGGTCGGCCGGCGCCGAGCGAAGGAGATACGCCATGGACCATTCGTCCCACATGAACACCCGGAAGATGGGCGCCTATTGGAGCCTTGCCGTTCAGACCGTCATCAGCGGCGTCATCATGTATCTGGTGATGTTCGTCATGATCGACGGGCTCGACAGCTTCTACAACAACCTCAACATGCTCTACATGACGCTGATGATGGTCGCGCCGATGGTGGTGCTGATGATCGTCGCCATGCGGCACATGTTCGCGTCGAAAGCCGCCAACATCGCGCTGATCGCCGCGTCGCTGGTCGCCTTCTTCGGCAGCTTTGCGCTCATCCGCACCCAGACCACGATCGGCGACACGGCCTTTCTGCGCTCGATGATCCCGCATCATTCCGGGGCGATCCTGATGTGCCAGGAAGCAAAGCTCAGCGATCCGGAAGTCATCCGGCTTTGCGAAGCGATCAAGCGCTCGCAGCGGCAGGAAATCGACGAGATGAAGGCCATACTCGCGCGGCGGTGAGTGGCACGGTCGGGCTACGCCCGGATCCGTGCGCCCGGCCAGGCCCGTGAGCCGGGACGATGGTCGACACGAGGCGCGGGCCGGACGAGATTGCCAGCGACGTAGCGCGGCTTGCGCCGCTGTTCCTGCGACAGGCTGGCGGCCACGTCCTGACGCTGCTCGATCCTGCCGGGATCGTGCTGAGCTATAATGAAGAAGGCGAGCGTGCCGAATGCTGGCCCCTCGATCGCGTCCTGGGACAGCCCCATGACCTGTTCTACCCGCCCGACGAGATTGCGGCCGGCCGCCCGTGCGCAGACCTGGCGGCCGCCCTTCACGAAGGCACGCTGGAGCGCGAAGCGTGGCGGGTCTGCGAGAACGGCGCGGAATATCTCGCGCGCCTGACGATCAGCGCCCTGTTCGAAGGCGACACACATCGAGGCTTCGCCTGCATCAGCCGCGATGTCACCGACGAGGCGGCGGTCCGCGCATCGATCGAGACCCGCAAGCAGCATCTGCAATCGATTCTGGCGACGGTGCCGGATGCGATGATCATCATCGACGAGACCGGCGCCATCACGTCGTTCAGCGCAGCGGCACAACGCCTGTTCGGCTACAGCGAAGCCGAGCTCGTCGGCCGCAACGTCTCCTGCCTCATGCCCCAGCCCGATCGCGACCGGCATGACGAATATCTCGCGCATTATCTGCAGACCGGCGAGCGCCGGATCATTGGCCTCGGTCGCGTCGTGGTCGGCCAGCGCCGCGATGGCTCGACCTTCCCGATGCAGTTGTCGGTCGGCGAGGCCGGTGAAGAGGGCCAGCGGCTTTTCACAGGGTTCATCCGGGATCTCACCGCCAAGGAGCAGGATGAGCTCAGGCTCAAGGAACTGCAGGCAGAGCTGGTCCATGTCTCCCGGCTGAGCGCGATGGGCACGATGGCCTCGACCCTCGCGCATGAGCTCAACCAGCCGCTTGCCGCGGTCGCGCTCTATCTCGAGACGATCCGCGACATGCTCGACGAGCGGGACGACGAACCCTTCGTGTCGCTACGGTCCGTGATGGACGATGCGGCACAGGAAACGCTGCGGGCCGGCCATATCGTCCGGCGCCTTCGCGATTTCGTCGCCCGCGGCGAGGTCGACAAGAGCCTCCACGAGCTGCCGCAGGTCATCGCCGAGGCGAGCCAGCTCGCGCTGGTCGGCGCACGCGAGCGCGGCATCCGCAGCTTCTTTGCGGTCGAGCACGCCGCGACGCCGGTTCTCGTCGACAGGGTGCAGATCCAGCAGGTGCTGGTCAACCTGATGCGCAACGCCATCGAGGCGATGGCGGCGTGTCCTGTTCGCGACCTCAAGGTAGCGACCAGGTTGCGCCCTGACGGGCTGATCGAGGTGACCGTGGAGGATACCGGCCCCGGCATCGCCGACGAGGTCCGGGAGCAGCTCTTCACGGCGTTCAAGTCGACAAAGGCCGACGGCATGGGCCTCGGCCTTTCGATCTGCCGGACCATCATCGAAGCGCATGGGGGCCGTATCTGGATGGAGCGCCCCGACCGCGGCGGCGCGCGCTTTCATTTTACCTTGATCCATGCGCGGGCGGAGGAGGAACATGGGGGATAGACGCGTCATCCATCTGGTCGACGACGAGGAGAGCATCCGCAAGGCGGCGAGCTTTGCGCTCAAGACCGCGGGCTACGACGTCGTGACCTATGCCTCGGGCGTGGAGTTTCTCAAGGAGGCGAAGTCGGCGGCCGTCGGCTGCGTCATCCTCGACGTGCGCATGCCCGAGATGGACGGTCTCGAGATTCAGGCCGCCATGGCAGCACGCGGGGTCAATATGCCGGTCATCGTCCTGACCGGCCATGGCGACGTGTCGGTTGCGGTGCAGGCCATGAAAGGCGGCGCGGTCGACTTTCTCGAGAAGCCCTTCGAGAAAGCCGCCCTGCTCGGCGCCGTCAGCCGCGCGTTCGCGCGTCTCGACGATGTCGACTTTCGCACTCTGGAAACCTCTGAAGCCGGCGTGCGGGTCGCTGCACTGACGCCCCGGGAGCGTGAAGTGCTGGAAGGGCTGGCGAACGGCCTGCCCAATAAGACGATCGCCTATGACCTGGGCTGTTCATCGCGAACGGTCGAGGTCCATCGCGCGAGCCTGATGGCCAAGCTCGAGGTCCGCAATTTGTCCGAAGCCCTGCGGATCGCCTTTGCCGCGGGCATGGGCCGCAAGCCGAAGTGACTGCGACCTCTACGTAGCGACGGGACGAGGCGCGATATGCGATCGATGGTGCAATCGTCACACGGGTGTCCGCTTCTCGCAATGCCATCGGTCCGTTCCACTCAGCATGATGGCAGATACACCATCCTCGTCTCCGACGACGATCCCGGCGTGCGGCGTGGCCTCCAGCTGCTGCTGAGATCGCGCGGCTATGCCGTGTGGGGATATACGACCGGCCGCGCGCTGTTGGCCGACCCCCGCGCGAAGGAGGCGGACTGCGTCATCCTCGACTATCGCATGCCCGACATCGACGGATTCGCGATGCTGCGTCACCTTCGCGAGATCGGATGGTCGGGACGGGCCATCATGATCTCAGGCTTTCACGACACGCTGCTGGCCTCGCGGGCCGCCGAGGCGGGCTTCGATCACGTTCTCGCAAAGCCGTTGATCGGCAGGGCTTTGCTCGATGCGTTGGACCGGCACCGCGCCGAGACGCTTCGAAAGCATTGAACTGTGGCAACCTGCCCCCGGCGGCCTCAGCCCTGCGCGATGTGGACAGCGGTCAGCGACGTCAAAGCCAGTGGTTGCGTTTGAACCGGATGTAGAGTCCGATGCAGACCGCAGCGATGACGCCGAGGATGACGAAATATCCCCACTGCGTCTTCAGTTCGGGCATATTCTCGAAGTTCATCCCGTAGATCCCGGCAATCGCGGTAGGCACCGCGAGGATCGCGGCCCAGGCGGCGAGCTGACGCGTGATCGCACCCTGGCGCTGCTGTTCGAGCAGGTGACTCGCCTCGAACACCGAGATCAGGATGTCGCGGATGCCGGTGATGGCGCTCTCAACCCGGAGCATGTGATCGAGCAGATCACGGAAATAGGGTTTGGAGGCCTCATCAAGCCGCGGAAGCTGCAGGTTCACCAGCTTGCGACCGACCTCGAGCATGGGTCCGAGCACGCGCTGGAAGCGGACGAGCTCACGCCGCAGCGTGAAAATCCGGGTCACCTCCTCGCGGGTGAGAAAGGCTGCAAGCATGCGCTGCTCCATCTTGAGGACGTCCTCCTCGATCGCCTCGACGATCGGGAAATAGCCATCGACGATGAAGTCCAGAATGGCATGGAGCACATAGTCCGGGCCCTCGCGCAGCAGGTCCGGCGTGATTTCGAGATGCGCGCGAAGCTCGCTGTGCGAGCGTGCCGAACCCTGCCGAACGGTGATGAGGAAATTCTTGCCCAGGAAAATCGCGGTGGAGCCGTAGGCGATATGATCGCCTTCAAGATGTGCCGTCCTGGCGACGATGAACAACTGGTCACCGTAGACGTCGAGCTTGGAAATCTGGTGGCCGTTGCCGGCATCTTCCACGGCAAGCGGGTGAAGGCCGTAATTTCCGGCGATGTCGGCAAGTTCTGTTTCGCTGGGCTGGGAGAGGCCGATCCACACAAAGTCATCCTTGGCGATATGCTCGCACGCCGGATCGATCAGGGTCACCGGCCGCAGCCGTTTGCCCTCGTGATAAAGAAAGGCGGCGACGACGCTCATGGCACTTTCCGGTGCCGCCACCTGCGGCGGCGACCGGAAGCCGTGTGCCTCGCCCATTGAGACGCGTGCACAAGCAGGCGCGCCTCGCCCTTTAACCCCAGTCGCAGGAAGACGAAGGCGGCGCGCAGCAATTCGAGCGAGAGCTTATAGAAGATGCGGCGGAGCGTTGGGTTTCGCAGAAGGCCGCTCCCGTTCATGACGCGCGTGGCTGGGCGGCGCGCTGCCACATCAAGGGCACGCAGACTGCGAAGGTCCGCGCACCCTTGATTGGCGACCGCGAAGGTTTTCCTCTCTTGCGATGGTACCAAGCGATTGCCCGTTTGGCGCTTCGGCAATCGTGTCGGATGGCTATACCTAAGTATCGGATAGCGGCGCTGACGACAGGGGTTGCCGGGCCCCGGTGAGGCGCATCGCACCGCGCGGAGACGAAAGCTGGAAGACGGGAAAGCTCAACTGTCGAAAGCGACCGAGCGCGCGAGCGCTTCCTGGGACTGCAGAAAGGCGAGCCGCGATTGCAGCGCCGCCTGGACAACGCCGAAAGCGTCACCCCCCAGAGTCACGCGCAGCGGCGGATGGTCGCTGGTTGCGACATCGACGATCGCTTGCGCGATCTTTTGCGGGTCGAGCGTGTAGAGCTCGTTTCCGGCGGTCTCGAACATCTTGCGGATATCGCCGGCGGGCGTATCGCGATAGGCGGCGATCTCGCTGGCGAATTGCAGGTTGTGGCTGAAGCTGGTGCGCGCGCCACCCGGCTCGATCAGCGTCACGAACAGGTTGAAGGGTTCAAGCTCCTGGCGGAGGCATTCGCTGAAGCCCTCCAGGCCCCATTTGGCCGCATGATAGAGACTGCTCGTCGGAAGCGAGCCCTGACCGCTGGCGCTGGAGATCTGGATGATCCGGCCGCTCCCGCGCAGGCGCATCGCGGGGACAAAGGCGCGGGTGATGTGGATGGGCGCCATGAGATTGAGCGCGATCTGGCCTTCGACCTCGGCGTCCGACATCTCTTCGGTGGCGCCGATCACGCCGCCGCCGGCGTTGTTGACCAGAATATCGACGGGTCGACGCGCCTGCGCCCGGGCCACGACCGCAGCAATATCGTCCTTGACCGTGACGTCGAGCGCTTCGACGCGCAGCTGGCTCGGATATTTCGCCGCAAGGTCGTCGAGGCTTTCGGGCCTGCGAGCCGTCGCGGTAAGGTCGTCGCCCGCGGCCAGGATCAGTTCGGCCAGATGGCGGCCAATGCCGCTGGACGCGCCCGTGAGAAACCAGTGATTGGACATATGCTGCTCCATATATTACCAACTGGTAGGTAACTTCATATGTGGAATGCGTCAATGCCGGGAGGTGTGATGAAGGAACGAACCAGGCGGAATGCCGCACAGAGCCGCGAGACGCTCCTGGCTGCAGCGACCGAGGAGTTCGCGTCCCATGGGCTGGCGGGCGCGCGGATCGATCGCATTGCGCAGGCGGCGGGTATCAGCAAGCCGATGCTCTACACCTATTTCGGGGACAAGGAGGCGCTCTTCGATGCCGCGCTGACGCAGGAAGTGATGGACGCGGCGCAGGCCGATCGCTTCGATCCCAATGATCTTGAGGGTTATGCGGGGCGCACCTATGACTTGCTGGTCGAGCGCCCGCGCTTGTGGAGGCTGCTGACCTGGCATCATTTGGAGCGTGGCCAGGATGTTCTGATGCTCCCGGCCGGCGAGGTCCTTCTCGGGGAGAAGCTGGACGGGATCGCAGCGGCGCAGGCCGAGGGGCGGATCGTCGCCGACTTCACGCCCATGGACGTCGTCCGGCTTGTCGCCGCCCTCACCCAGCTCTGGTGCATGACCGGAGCCGCACGCGACGCTACCGAGCATGCGGCGCGCAGGGCGACGATCATGCGGGCGGTGGGGCGACTGCTGCGCGTGTGATCGTGCGAGCCGCGCGTTGCCCGCCCGCGCGCCGATCAGGACACAGCAAGCTCCATCGCACCCCGCGACATTACCCGACCGCGAAGATACGGCGGCTCATCTGCTCGCGCTGCCCGTGGACACGGCGGGCCGAGCGACGATCAGAATTGCGCGGCCACAGCCGAACCGGAGTGGATCGGCAAGTGAGCCCGTCGCAGCGCGATGACCTCAGGTCGCAGGCCTTGATGCGCGACGTTTCGTCAGCAGTCGTTTGAGATCCTTCGCAAGGCGATAAAACAGAATGACGATCCCGGTGACCACGATGAGCAACGTCGCCGATGCAGCGACAACGATCAGTGGATGGTTGTAACTGCGCGAGGCGCCAAGGTTCATGATATGGATTTTGTAAAAGAAATCATAGAAGTCCCACAGGTCCGAACGGCGACTGAGCACCTCTCCGGTGAACGGATCCAGATAGAGGCGACTATGCTCCTTGTCGGCGAAGCTGGCGCGCCACAGCGGCCCGCCGACCTGCGCTTCCTCGGGCGCCGTTTCCTGATAGTCGACCGCCTGCAGCCTGCCGGATCCTTTGTAGGACATCAGAGCATAGCGCCGAGCGTCTGCCAGACTGATCTCATCGACATTTTCGCCAGTGTAGGCGTTCCACCAGCTTTCGCTTCCGCCCCGCGCCTTGAGGACCCATATCGGACCGCGCGGCGTATTTTTGAGCGTGGCCTCGTTGAGGTCGGTGTGGCATGCGATCTTCGATCCCATGCGACGGAAAGCGGATAGTGCAGACGCCCCCGCCTGCAAAATCCCTCGCGAGCTATGGCAAATCCGGCTCGCCGCTGGATGCCCCCGCGCGCCACAAGCGCGCGGGGATCCGGGGGTCAGAAGGGCACGTCGTCGTCGAGCTCAGGATCAGGGTCGCCGGCCTCGTCGGACTTCGATTTCGCCCGGCTGAGGAAGTCGATCGTCTCGGCGATGATCTCGGTGCCGTAGCGCTCGACGCCGTCGCCATCGGTCCATTCGCTGTAATGGATGCGGCCGCGCACCAGCAGCTTCATGCCCTTGGTGCAATGCTCCTGCACGGTCTTGCCGAGGCCATTGAACGCGGTGATCCGATGCCATTCGGTGTCCTGGACGCGGTAGCCTTTCTCATCGCGAACGACCTTGCCTTCCGAATAGCGGGGACGCGAGGTCGCCAGGGTGAAGTGGGTGATGCGGGTCCCGCCCTGGGTGGTGCGGCTCTCCGGATCCATGCCGATATTGCCGGCAAGAATGACGATGTTCTGCATGATCAAATCTCCGTTGCTTCCGTCCGAGGGACCGTCCCTCCGACGAGACCCGGCCAAGACCGGCGGGAGACGAGGGCATCGACGCGCAAGCGGCGACCCGACCCACAAGGGCCGGAGTGGTGCGGGCAGGCGCGCGAGCGACAACCCGGTCCGGCACCGCGGGGGTTGCCCCACGGCAACCGTCCGGGCTTAGGGGATCAGTCAGGCGGAGGGCGCTTTCCCTCGGCGCCAGGCAACGGCAGAGCCATGTCGCAACATCGCGATGGGCCGAGCTCAGGACATGGACTGCCCGCAATGACTGGTCCGGTTGTGTAGTTAGTTGATCTGCGCCTCTGATACCAGCCTGGGCGGGAGGCGGAGCGTAGCGGAGCCGAGCGGCCAGGCTGGCATCTTGATCGTCTCCGGGGCCGGTGGTCGATATCCGAGACTGCTGTGGGGCCGTGCTCGGTTGTAATGATCGCGCCACCAGCCGGTGACGATCCGCACCTCCTCAAGGCTGTAGAAGATTTCGCCGTTGAGCAGTTCATCTCGCAGACGGGCATTGAAGCTTTCGATATAGCCGTTCTCCCATGGGCTGCCGGGCTCGATATAGAGGGTAATGACGCCAAGCCTGCCGAGTCACTCGCGCACCGCATTAGCGACGAACTCGGGGCCGTTATCGGATCTGATATGCTCGGGCGGCCCATGCTCGATGAACAGATCGGTCAGCACGTCAATCACGTCGTTCGACCGGAAGCGCCGCAGCGGCACCATCGCCAGGCATTCCCGGCTGAACTCGTCGATAATGTCGAGCATTCGGAACTTGCGACCGTTGTGCGTCTGATCCTCGACGAAGTCGTAGGACCACACATGCCGCGATGCTCCGGGCGCAGCCGGATGCACGATCCGTCGCCGAGCCAGAGCCGCCGCCGTTTCGGTTGCCGCTTCGGCACTTTAAGACCCTCCCGCCGCCAGATACGCTCAACCACTGACAGGCTGACCTGCCAGCCCGCCTGGCCCAGCAAGACATGGATGCGGCGATAGCCATACCGGCCATAGTCCTTGGCCAGCGCGATGATGTCGGCTGTTAGCCGCCGCTCGTCGGCATCATCCTTCGGTGGATGGCGCTGTGTCGAACGATGCTGGCCCAGAACACGGCAGGTCCGTCGCTCCGATACCGGCAACGCGCGACGGATCTGCTCGATCGCCTCACGGCGACGGGAGGGACTCAAAAAGTCAGCTTCGACGCCTCTTGCAGGATCGCCTTGTCGAGCGCGAGGTCGGCCACCAGCTTCTTCAGCCGCGCATTCTGGCGCTCCAGATCCTTCATTCGCCGCGCCTGGTCGACCTTCAGCCCGCCATATTCCTTGCGCCACCGATATAGCGTCTGCTCCGCGATCCCGATCTGGCGGCAAGCCTCCACCGCTGTGCCGCCTCGCCCCACAATCACCTCTACTTCACGCAGCTTCGCTATGATCTGCTCCGGCGTAAACCTCTGACGTCCCATACATTTCTCCAATTCTCATGCCCAAATGGGCTCTCTTCAGAATTGGACCAGTTTTTCCAAGGTAGACCACTATCCCTCCGTCAGACCGATGCCAGCCTCACAGGAGGTTTCGGGCAACAGCGGCAAGACTGAGTGCAAGCGCGACAAGGCTGGGAATGATGACCGCCGCCCCGCAGATGAAGGCAAGGACGCCCACCCAATTCCAACTCGGTGCCTGCATCATCACTTCGTCCTTTGCCCAATGGTGTCCACACCACCATCCTTATCGCAAACGATTTGCCTCGCCCTCGGTTTCGGGTCGCCAATCATCAGGTTCGACAAGAGGCTGGTCTGACTTGGCGTCGGTCACGACTCGCTCGGCCGCTCCATCCAGATCATCATACTGCCCGGTGCGCATCGACCAAAGAAAGGCGCCCAGCCCAGCAAGGCCCATCAGCAGCGCGACCGGCACCAGCCACAGGATCCCGCTCATCGGGTAGCGGCCAGGGGAACGAGGGTCGGTGCCGGCGCTCGCCTGCTAAGCCGTGATCCGCGTGCTGCGGGAATTCGCAGAGAGTTCGCAACGACCGAAATCGACGAAAGCGACATGGCGACGGCAGCAAGCAGTGGGGTGACATAGCCCGCCATGGCCACAGGAATCACCAAAAGGTTATAACCGACGGAAAGCGCCAGGTTCTGGCGGACACGTTGCCGGGCCGCGCGCGCGATCTGCACAGCGCGCGGAACCGCATCGAGATCCTGGCCGAGATAAACAATATCCGCGGCCGCCCGACCGATGTCGGCGGCATTGGAAGGAGCCATCGAAACGTGCGCCGCCGCCAGTGCCGGTCCATCGTTCAGCCCATCACCCACCATCAAGGTCAGGCGCTGACTGTCCGCCAGCGCCTGAAGCCGCTCCACCTTATGCTGCGGCAGCAATCCGGCACGCCAGTGGGCGATACCGATCGCGTTCGCGAACCCCGACACAGAAGCAATGTGATCGCCCGAAAGCAGTTCGATAGGCAGCCCAAGCGCGTCAAGCTTGGCCACCGCTTCCCGCGCACTCGTCTTTTCAACGTCCAAGAAGGCAAAATGGCCGGCAAGCTCACCATCGACCGAGAACACGGTCTGGAAACCGCCACTCTCGCCCGTGCCTGGATTCAAAGCCCAATCGGCACGCCCCAGGCGAAACAGATGGCCGTTCCGCTGGCCCTCCAAACCCCGGCCCGGCAGCTCGGAAAAACTGTCCAGATCGAGGCCGGACAAGGCGCCGCCGTTGGCGGCAATCGCGCGTGCGACGGGATGGTTGGAACGCGACGCCAGCGCCATCACGATTGCGCGATAGGGTTCATCGATGGCGATCTTGCTCACTCGCAAATCGCCATGAGTGAGCGTGCCGGTCTTGTCAAAAATCACGGTATCGACCTGTGCAAGCCGCTCGAGCGCGCTTCCATCCTTGAGCGCGATGCCGTGCTCGAACAAGCGCTTCGCCGCGGCGACCTGAACCATGGGTATGGCGAGACCAAGCGCGCAGGGACAGGTCACAATGAGCACCGAAATGGCAATGGTCAGCGCCCGATGCCAATCGCCTGTGTCAAGGAACCACCCGGCAAACACGGCCAAGGCCAGCGAATGGATGATCGGCGAGTAATAGGCCGCAACACGGTCGGCGAGACGGCGATAGCGTGCTCTGCCCTGCTCGGCCGCTTCCATCATTCGCACCATTTCGGATAGAAAGGACCGCGCGTGGCTGTTGGTCACACGCACCTTGAGCGAACCATTGAGATTCAGCATGCCCGAAACGAGCGTGCTTCCCGGTCGTACCGGCACCGGCATCGCCTCGCCCGTGACCGCGGCAGTGTCGAGATCGCCCTCGCCCGCAAGGACAAGACCATCCAGCGGAACACGCTCGCCTGGCGCGACGAGGATGACATCACCCACCGAGACATCCTCGAGCGGTCTAAAAGCGCGCGATCCATCCGTGCCGATTACATTCGCGCCCGCAGGCGTCATTCGCGTCAGCCCGAGCACGGCCGAACGGGCCTTGTCACGCATGGCATGGTCGAGCGTTCGTCCGACAAGCAGGAAAAAGATCAGCGTCACGACCGCGTCGAAATAGGCATGGCGTCCGAAATGCAGCGTGTCGTAGATGCTGAGACCCAGTGTCAGGACGATGCCGATCGAGATGGGCACATCCATATTGGTGCGTCCCGCGCGCAATGCCGACCATGCCGACAAGAAGAAGATGCGCCCCGAAAAGAATACCGCGGGAAGCGCGAGCAGCGCCGAGATGAGATGGAACAGCTGCCGCGTAGCGGGGTCGGCGCCTGACCAGACCGACACCGAAAGCAGCATGATGTTCATCGCCGCGAAGCCGGCGACCGCTGTCGCGACGATCAGCCGGCGCTTTTCGGGATCGGCGCGTTCGTCCGGTTGGCTGAGAAGATTTGCCTCGAAGCCCGCCTCGTTCAGCGTTGCCAGCAAAGGCGGTGCACTCGCGGTTTGCGCTTGCCGCCATGTGACGGTCACACGCCGCGTCGATAGATTGACCCGAGCCGCTACGACGCCCTCGAGGTTACCAAGGATGCGCTCGATCTTCGCCATGCATCCGCCGCAATGCGCGGTCGGGACCGACAGTTGCGTCCTCATCGTTCCGTCATCCAGCGATTGGCTGGCGAAGATGAGTTCATCGACCGATTGCCCGGTCAATGATGTCGGCGCCTGGACGGCAGGCATGGCATGGCTGGCCATGTCTAGGCCTGCGTGTCTGAGACCGCGCGATAGGCATGCCATGTGGCATGTCCAAGCCACGGGAAGATGACGATGAGGCCGATCAAGCCCGTAGCCGCGCAGAGTATGAAAAGCGCAAGGACGATGGCGCCCCAGACGATCATCGGCGCAAGGTTGTTCCAGACGAGCGCCGTGCTTGTTCCCATCGCCGTGAGCGCATCGACCTTGCGATCGAGGAGCATCGGAATGGCAAAAACACTGATCGCAAAAGCGAATGAGGCGAACAGGCCGCCCACCGCCGTGCCGACGCCGAGAATAATCCATCCCACCGGCTCGGTCAGCAGGAAGGCGGTTATGTGAGGCAGGCCGGGAAAGGGGCGCACGCCGAAGAACAACGCATAGATGAGCACCGCGGATCGCATCCACAGTAGCATCAGCAGGCTGAGCAGGACCCCGGTGAAAAGCACCTGCGGGCCCGCCGCCGGTTTCACCAGGAGCATTTCGCGCAGCGACGTATCGCGTCCCGCTTCTCGGTTGCGGCTTTTCTCATAGAGTCCGATGGCCAGCAGCGGGGCAATGATCATGAAGCCGGCGAGCGCGGGAAAAAGAATATAGTCGCGGCCATACAGCGCGAGCATCGCGACAGCAGCGAGAGACAGAAGGAAAATGCCCAGACCGTAGGCCAGGCTCGGCATCGGCCGATGGAAAAGATCCTGCCATCCGGCCTTGAGCCATTGGAAGCCGATGGAAGCGGGAAGATGGCGCTGAAACCGCGCGCTCTTCGTCTCCTCGATGCCCGAGGTCTGGCTCAGCAAGCCATAAGAGGGGCTTTTATCGCTCATGTCCCGCTACCTTTCAGCATGCCGATTTCGCCGCGCGATACTGCCCGCTCCCGTTCGCGCGTTCCTTCAAATGTCCCACGCATTCGGGCTGCGAGCGAAAGGCGACGTAGAAAAAATGCGCGTTCGCAAGAACGAACAGCAAAAGGCCTGCTGCCACCAGCGTCCAGACCAGCCACCGGGATCGGGATCGCATGGCCGTCATCGCTGAGGCGCGCTCAGCGAATGAACATAGAGCGCCAATATCTTGATATCCGAGTCCGTAAGCCGCTCGTCCCATGTCGGCATATGCCCCTGGCGTCCGCCATGGACGGTCTCCACGATCTGATCGATGTCTCCTCCATAGATCCAACGCGCGTCCGTCAGATTGGGAGCGCCGACATCGCGCTTCCCGCGCGCATCCTCGCCATGGCAAATCGCGCAATTGGCCATGAAGACCTCGCGCCCCGATACAATCGACGTCCGATTGGCATTCGTCACGAACTTGGGATGCGACAAGGCGTAGACATAGTTGGCCGCCAGACTGACCTGATCGGCATCGAGTATCCCGTCGCGTCCGAACGAGGGCATCTGCGAGACGCGCCCCTGCGGATGCTCCACATTGACCCCAACGCGCATGGTCTGCGCGATCGTCTCAAGGTCGCCGCCCCAGATCCAGTCGTCATCGGTCAGATCGGGATAACCATAACCCCCCTTGGCATTAATGCCGTGGCAGGCGGCGCAGTTGTCGCCGAACAACCGGTGGCCGGTGCTACGCACGATGGTCATGAGCCGGGGGTCGGCCGCGATCTGCTCGAGGTTCTCGCTTTCGATCCGCTTTATCCAGTCGGCCCGTCCCGCCTGCGAATCGACCAGGTGCTTTTCGACCGAGGTGCGCTGGTCGATGTTGAGAATTCCCTTGGTGTAGGTGTCGCCCAAGGGCCAAGTCGGCATGAGAATCCACCAGGCGAAAGCGAAGAGATGGGTGACGATCAGAAAAATCAGCACACCCTTGGGGACCGGCGTATCGAGCTCCTTGATGCCATTCCAGACATGGCCGGTCGTTTCATGACCGCTGACGGGATCGCGCTCTACGTCCATGGCTTGTCGTCCTGATCGAGAACGCTTTGTTTGGCTCGGTTGAACTTGCCACGATTGGACGGCCGGAACGTATAAATGAGGACACCGATCATCAGACCGATGAGGTAGAACAGCCCCCAGCTTTTCGAGAATGCAACAAGAGCCTCGTGGCTTATGTCCATGCCTGCCTCCTCATGTCATTTCACCGGCTCTGGCGGCTTCTGCGGCGCGGCCGTATTCTTGTACGGCACGTCGGTCAGCCGGCCGAGAACCTGAAGATAGGCGACGAGCGCGTCCATCTCGGTGACCTCGGTCGCCACATCGTCGAACACGCGAACCTGCGTTTCTTCGCCATACCGCTCGGTGATACCGGACGAGGTCGAGCTTTCCGGTGTCGCCTGGTCGAAGGCATCGACGCTCGCATTCTCGATCATGGCATCGGTGTAGGGCACCCCCGCGGCCCGCAGCGCCTTGAGGTGCAAGGGCAGATCAGCGAGGCGCAAGGGCGTCCGCGCCAGCCAGGGATAGGCCGGCATATTGGAATCGGGCACCACATCGCGCGGATTGGTCAGATGGGCGACGTGCCAGAAATCGGAATATTTGCCGCCAACGCGGGCGAGGTCGGGTCCGGTGCGCTTCGAACCCCAGAGCATCGGATGGTCATATTTGGATTCGACCGCGAGCGAATAGGGACCATAGCGCTCAACTTCGTCCTGCAGCGTCCGGATCATCTGGCTGTGACAGGCATAGCATCCTTCGCGCACATAGATGTTTCGCCCCGCCAGTTCGAGCGGCGTGTAGAGCCGCATGTCTGGCGCCTCCTCGACCGTCTCGTCGATCGTGAAAAGCGGAGCGATCTCGACGAGGCCGCCGACACTGGCAGCCGCGATGATGGCGAGCACGAAGCCGATCGCCGAACGTTCGAGCTTGCGATGAAACAGTTCCGCCACGGCTCAGGCCCTCCCCGCCGCCGTCGCGGCCTGTAGCGGGACGTCGCCTTCGAACGGCGCCTGGGCCGAGGCGGCGCGAATGGTCCTCCACATATTGTAGGCGCCGATCACAGCACCGATCAGGAACAGAAGGCCGCCGAGCGTACGCGCGATGTAATAGGGATACATGGCTCTGAGCGAATCCAGGAAGGAGTAGGCTAGCGTGCCTTCCTCCGTATAGGTCCGCCACATCAGGCCCTGGATGATGCCCGAGTTCCACATGGCAAAAATGTAGACAAGAGTGCCGGCAAGCGAGAGCCAGAAGTGCCACTCGACCAAGGCGGGCGAATACATCGCCTCGCGCTTCCACAAGGACGGCACCAGCGTGTAGAGCGAGCCGAAGGTGATGAGCGCCACCCAGCCGAGCGCGCCGGCGTGAACATGGCCAACCGTCCAGTCGGTGTAATGCGAAAGCGAATTGACGGGCCGGATGGCGAGGAACGAACCTTCAAAGGTCGAGATGCCATAAAACACCGCCGCGACCATCATGAAGCGGAGCGTCGCATCATCGCGCACGCGGTGCCAGGCGCCGTTCAATGTTAGCAAGGCGTTGCCAGCCGAAGCCCATGACGGCACGAGGAGCATCACCGAGAAGGTCATGCCCAGCGTCTGAACCCAGTGCGGTAGGGCGGTATAATGAAGGTGGTGGGAACCCGCCCACATGTAGAAGAAGGTAATGCCCCAAAAGCTCAGGATCGAGAGACGGTAGGAGAAGATCGGCCGCTGGGCCCGGATGGGCAGGTAGTAATAGAGCATGCCCAGGAAGCCCGCCGTCAGGAAGAAGGCGACGGCGTTATGACCATACCACCACTGCACCATAGCATCCTGGACGCCCGACCAGATGGTGTAGCTCTTCGCATGGCCCAGCGAGACCGGAATCGCGAGATTGTTGATGATATGGAGTATCGCGACGACGAGAATGAAGGCCATGAAGTACCAGTTGGCCACATAAATGTGTGGTTCCTTGCGGCGTGCGAGCGTCCGGATGTAGAGGATGAAGTAGGTCACCCAGACGATCACCAGCCAGATGTCGGCATACCATTCGGCCTCGGCATATTCCTTCGATTGGGTAACCCCGAGCAGATAACCGCTGGCCGCGAGGATGCAGAACAGGTTGTAGCCCACCAGCACGAACCAGGCCGAAAGCTGATCGGGAAGACGCGCCCGCGAGGTCCGCTGCACGACATGCAGCGAGGTGGCGATGAGCGCGTTGCCGCCAAAGCCGAAGATCACGCCGCTGGTGTGCACCGGTCGCAAGCGGCCGAAGCTCGCCCAGGCACTGTCAAACGTCAGGTCAGGGAATGCCAGCAGCGCGGCGACCCAGACCCCCACGAACATCGCCACCACCGCCCAAGCCATGCTGGCGATGATGCCGGCCTTGATGGGCTCGTCATAGTAGCTTTGCAAACGGGATTTTGGCGGTTCCGGTCCCCAGATGCCGCGGATTACGATGATGGCGCAAATGGCGGCAATGGCCAGGATCAGCCAGCCGTGGATTTCCATTGTGTCCTGATTGCCTGCCGCTGCGAGAACGAGGCCGCACAGACCGACGGCAACGGAAATGGCGAGCGCGATCTGGCGTTCGGTCTCGGTCAAGGTCAGTATCATGGCCGATCTATTTCCCCCCTCATCGGTCATCGCCACGGGCTGACAGCGCAGCAGCAGGTTCGCTCCCGATGGGAACACAGCTCGCGCCGAACCAGCAACACGCGGGTCGGACGGAAGTTCCCAACTATTGCCCTGCCGTCTCCCGCGGTAAACACCAAAAAATCAGTGGTCAGCGTCGCTCGCCACGCATCGCGGCCGAATTTGAACCTGTGTTTGGCGACGGCGCAATGGACTTTTGCCGATCAAGCTCTTGGACCGTTAAGCCTGTGTCCAAGACTGGCTCGACCTCCGTCTCCGATCGGTCAGGACTGAGCGGCAGCCGCTCTTCAGCATACTGCGGTCGAATCAGCGTATCGCCGCCAGGTATCGTCCGTCGTCGGCACGGAAGAGCACTGACCCATTGCTGTTGACGGACCATGAGGTCACATCCTGCAGAATGGCCAGGAACCTGGTTTCCTGGTTCCCGAGCGCCGGCACGCAAGCCCGGCGCGTCACGGCGAGCGGTCCGATCCGAAGCGACTGTTCCTCGATCGAATAGTCGCCGGTGAACCTGTTGCAGCCGGCCGATCCGCTCACTCGGCCGTCTTGCGAAAACTGCACCGTCACATTGGATTTGTCGATCAGACCGGTCTGATTGATGTCCTCCACCTTGAATTGCGGGCCGATCAAGCCTGAAGCCGCCGGGCGGTCACCAACGCGAACCATATTGAGCGTCCCCAGATCCTGCTCGAACCGCGTGGGATCGACCGAATGAACCGTATCCGTGGTCCATATCGGGTTGCCCTCGGGATCGGTAATCGTCGCACGGACTGCGTAACGCATGTTGGTCTTCAAGTCCTGTTCCTTCACCCTAATCGAAAATGGCAAAGGAACCTGCTGCCCTGCTGTCTCGCGCGTTTCCTTGGCAATGATCACCGATCTCGCATCGGCGCGCGAAACGTCCAGCAGTCTCACGTTGAATTTCGCGCGGGCGGGCAGAGCGATGCGCTGTCGATAGGATGCGTTGCCGGTTACGACCTTGTCTCTCAGCTCCGCAATGGGGGCTTGGGGATCGACGTATCGCGCGCCTGTCGCGCAGCCGCCGAGCGCGAGCATGGTCATCGCCAGTACGGCTGTGAATGGCTTGTTGAACATGGCGTTTCACTTTGCTGTGCGATTGGAGCGGAAGAGAGCAGGTCAGGCGGAACCCATGGCATCGGCAATAATGGGAGGGCTTCGAGCGGCAGTCCTGTGGGAATCGACTTCGCATAGGATGGTTCCGAACCACGAACGTCCGATGGCGGGCGGAAGATTGGGCTGGATTGGCGCGGGCGGCCCCGGCGGATATCTGATCCCCTCTTGGGAGACAGCCACTGAATTTTGGAACCACACGAAAAGCGCAGTCTAGAACCCGTGGCTTCCCGCCACTGCGCCGAGAACCGTGACAGCCGCGATACCCAGCAATATTCGGTGAAGTGTCTCCATTCGGGCAAAATCTGCGGCGGGCTTGACCGATGTCATCATTCGGCGGTGGAGAAACAGCGGCTCGATCACGAAAAGCATCGCGGCGAACACGGCCCACAGCCCTACCATCGCATGCATCCACCAGAAGCGAAGATCGAAAAAGCGGTCCCACATCTGCGCGCGATAGATCATCCAGAAGCCGCTCAGTCCTGCCAATAGCACCCAGATGCGCGCCTGCGCCGCAAAGCGCCCCTCCAGTCGATGAAAGGCCGCCAGCCGCTCCGCCGGCGGATTGGCGGCGCGCACGGACGGCATCACCACAAGCGTCACGAACGCCACGCCGCCGATCCAGACAAGGACCGCCAGGACATGAACGGCCCGGGCCAGGATGATGTCGTCCATGCCTCCGCTCCCTCAGGCCGCGAGCAGTTCGTCGGCCGGGCCGAAGAACTCATAGTGGATCCTGTCCGACGGCACACCCGCCAGCGACAGGGTCGAGACCGCATGACGCAGGAACGGACGCGGCCCGCAGATGTAATAGTCCGCTTGTGCGACCGGTGTGCTGGCGACCAACCATTCATCGGTAATTATGCCGGCCACATCGTAGTCGCTGCCCTCTGTTTCATCCTCGAGCGGGGTCTGGTGAAAATCGGTGATCGCGATCGATTGGCCATGGCTCGCCACAGCGCGGACATGGTCGCGCATCGCATGGGTGTCGCGGTCATGCGTGCCGTGGATGTAATGAACCGGCACTTCGGCGCCGTTCTGAACGAGGGCTTCGAGCATCGCCACCATCGGCGTCAGGCCCACGCCGCCCGACAGCAGTACGACCGGCCGTTCGACATGATCGGCGAGGAAGAATTCGCCAGCAGGCGCGGCCACCTTCAGGATCGTCCCGGGTTTCGCCTCGTCGTGCAACCAGCCCGACGCGAGCCCTTGCGGCTCGCGCTTGACCGAAATGCGATAGGTTTCGCCATTGGCGGCGGCCGAAATCGAGTAGTTGCGCTTGACCGGCGGATGTCCGGGAATTTCGAGCCAGAAGGTAAGATACTGGCCCGGCTTGTGGCGCATGACGGGGCCGCCGTCGACGGGGCGAAGGACAAAGGAATTGATGACGCTGCTTTCGCGCACAACGTCTTCGACGCGGAAATCGCGCCAGCCGTTCCAGCCGCCGGCCGCGTCCTTCTGTTCGGTGTAGACGCGCTGTTCCCGCGCGATCAGGATATTGGCGAGAAACCAGTAAGCTTCCCCCCAGGCCCCGAGGATTTCGTCGGTCGCCGCATCGCCCAGCACCGCCTTGATCGCACCGAGCAGTGCTTCGGCGACGTGCGGATAGTGCTCCGGCAGTATCTGGAGACCGACATGCTTTTGCGCGATGCGCTCGACCGCGGGAGCCAGCGCGCCGAGATTGTCGATATTGCTGGCATAGGCGAGAATGGCGCCGGTGAGCGCGCGCGGCTGCGAACCGGCGTCACCATGATGCGACTGGTTGAAAAGATCGCGAATGTCCGGGTTCTGGAACATCCTGGAATACATTTCATGCACGATATCCAGACCATGCGCTTCGAGCGCGGGGACCGTCGCCTTGACGAGCGCGATGGTCTGATCGCTGAGGGGCTGCGACATAAACTTCTCCTTGTTGGAAGGGATTCGAGTTTCCCGGCGATCAGGCGCCGGGCGGCTGATCATAGAAATCGACCCGCATTTTCATGGCGCCGATGGGCGTCACGAAGTGCGGCTGCTGCGGCAAGATCAATCCGGGCCGTTCGGGCGTCAGGACAACCTCCGACGGTGGATCGAGATAGGTCAGCCGAAGCTCACCCTCCAGAACGCGGATCAAACCCCAGACACCCGCCTTGGTATCATGGCGTGCCCGCAGGGCGGCCGGGAGCGTGTCCTGATCGAACACCGGCGTCGAACGATAGGGTAGAATGTCAGGCATGGGTGGGTACTCGCCGTTCGCAATGAATGGACCCGGCCTCGCCGTCAGCGACGCTTGGCCGATCGAGCCGAAAAAACATGGCAAGCTGCAGGCTCTCGGCAATCCGCTTCGCTTTCGCCTGCAGAGCCGCAGCTGCGTCGGGCGCCATCATCTCGTTTGTCGTACAGTCCCACAGCGCGAGCCAGCGGTCGAAAAGCGCTGGCGTTATCCTCGACCTGTGCTTCAGGTGCGCTGGCACGGGCTGGCCCTTGTATCGGCCACTGGCGAGCATGACGGATGACCAGAACGCCGCCAGCTTTTCGAGATGTTCCGGCCAGTCATCGATCGCGTCGTTGAAAATCGGCCCCAGGTCGGCATCTGCGCGAACGCGCGCGTAGAAGGCGTCGACAAGCTGCTTGAGCGCCTCATCCTTCAGTTCCAGCTCGGTCATTCGCCCGACTCCAATCATGTATCACGAATGCATCTATACTTTTCCATGAAAACATGCAAGATGAATACATCTTAATGCGACGAGCTGAGGAAGAGAGTGGGAACGCCCCATGAAACTGACCCTGTTCACCGACTATTCGATGCGCGTGCTGCTCTATCTGGGCGCGCGGCCTGACCGCCTGTGCTCGATCGGTGAGGTCGCGCAGGCCTACGGAATCTCGCAGAATCACTTGATGAAGGTGGTGAACCAACTCGCACGCAGTGGTGATGTGGAGAGTGTGCGTGGACGGTCGGGCGGCATCCGCCTGGGGCGGCCGCCCGAAGAGATCAACATCGGCGCACTCATACGCCAGACCGAGGACGGCTTCGATCTCGTTGACTGCGGCGGATGCGTGGTCGCGCCTGCATGTGGGCTGACGGGCGTGCTGAAGGAGGCGCTCGGCGCGTTCCTGGCGGTACTTGACCGCTATACGCTTGCCGACCTGCTGACGAAGCGGCGAGATCTCGCGTCGCTCTTCGAGCGTAACGCGGCCGATCGGTTCGAAACCCCTGCGGCGCCAGATGGATGATTGACGTCTTGGCGCATCGAAGCCGAAAAGGAGGAACGTGACATGTTCTGTCCAGAATGTGGTGAACCGGTCGATCCCGCTCCCTTTGACGGTCGTCGCCGCGCGTCGCGGTCATGGATCGCCGCAGGACTCCAAATCGGCGCGCGATGGGTAAAGGTATTGCGCGCTGGACGCTCCAAGCCGGACCGCACGCGGCAGTCCGCTTGCCCGTCTTGCTCCAATCATAAAACCACGAACACTGAAAGGAATTGAACGATATGGCCCTTCACCACGCAGCGCCCGGAGAAGTCGTCGATCTCTTGCCCGAGAACGTGACGACACATGAAGAACATTCCACAGCGATCGTGAAGGCGGACCATTTCGAAACCATCCGGCTGGTGATCCCGAGCGGCACCGAAATGCGCCAGCATCAGGTGCCGGGCAGCATCATGCTGCATTGCCTCGAGGGCCATGTGAAAGTCGAGCTCAGCGCAAGCTCGATCGAACTGCGGCGTAACCAGTGGGTCTATCTCGAAGGAGGCGCGCCGCACTCGGTCAAGGGCGCGGAAAACTCTGTGCTGCTTCTGACGATCCTCTTTCCGCCTGTAGAAGGATCACAGGCAAAAGCCGGCGCCGAGACCTTGGCGGTCGATGCCTATGACGATTGCGACTGTGTCGACCGGTGGGAAGCGGAAGGCGGTCCGGTCGTTCAATCGGATCAGCCTGCCCCCAGGAAGAATTGATCACGGGCGGCATGATGGCACGGCGCGCAGCGCGCTAGTCGCTTTGCTGTACCGCCTCGTAGCCCATAGGGGAGAACCATGGATCGAACACGTCAGCTCTGGATTTGGCTTCTATCATTGCTGGCAGTCTCTTTTGCCGTCCTGCTTCTGGTTGGCCGCGACATCAGCATTCAGGCGCCGCCGCTTCCCGCCAAGGTCGTGACCGCAAACGGCGAAACCGTCTTCACCCGTGCCGAGATGCAGCGTGGCCGCCAGGTCTGGCAATCTATGGGCGGCATGCAACTGGGCTCGATCTGGGGACACGGCGGCTACGTAGCGCCCGATTGGTCAGCCGACTGGTTGCACCGGGAATCACTGGCACTTCTCGATCTCTGGGCACAGCGGGATCTGGGCGGCGCCTTTGAGAGTTTAAACGAGGAACACAAGGCGCTCCTCCAGCGGCGGCTGCAAACGGAAATGCGCCGAAACACGTTTGAAGCGAGCACGGATACCATCACGATCAGCAACGATCGCGCGGTGGCAATCGAGCGGGTGGCAAAGCACTACGTCAATCTGTTCGGCAACGACCCCGCCACGGCCGAGCTGCGCGAAAACTATGCCATGAAGAACGATACGGTCCCCGACGCAGGGCACCGAGCCGCCATGACCTCCTTCTTCTGGTGGACGGCCTGGGCGGCCACAACGGAACGACAAGGGCGGACGACAACGTATACGAACAACTGGCCGAGCGAGCCGCTGGTCGGGAATCGCCCACCATCAAGTACATTCATCTGGTCGGCCTTCAGCGTCACCTTCCTGCTTGCCGGCATCGCGCTGTTGGGTTGGCACCATGCGGTGACGCACGGACGAAGGGAGAAGGAGCACGACCTCCCCGCGAAAGATCCGCTGCGCGAGATCGCGGTGACGCCTTCGATGCGGGCGACAGCCAAATATTTCTGGGTCGTTCTCGCACTGTTTCTCGCGCAGATCATGCTGGGTGCAATGACGGCCCACTATCAGGTCGAGGGGCAGCTGGTTTATGGCTATGAAGCGGCCGAGATCCTGCCTTATTCGATCACCCGCACCTGGCACACGCAGCTTGCCGTGCTGTGGATCGCGACAGCCTGGCTGGGAACGGGCCTCTACATAGCTCCTGCGATCTCGGGCCATGAACCGAGGTTCCAGGCTCTGGGTGCCAACATCCTCTGGGCCTGCCTCCTGATTATCGTCGTGGGCTCCTTTGCCGGGCAATGGCTCGCGGTGATGCAGAAACTGGGACTGGAGAGGAACTTCTGGTTCGGACACCAGGGCTGGGAATATGTCGATATGGGGCGCTTCTGGCAGTGGTTTCTCTTCATCGGCCTGATGCTCTGGCTTGTGCTCGTCGGCCGGGCGCTCTGGCCTGCGCTCAAAGAGAAGTCCGAATCCCGCCACATCACGATGCTGTTTTTCCTATCCGCCGTAGCCATCGGACTCTTCTACGGTGCCGGGCTGTTCTGGAGGGAGCATACAGCGCTCTCCATGATTGAATATTGGCGTTGGTGGGTGGTCCATCTGTGGGTCGAAGGCTTTTTCGAGGTGTTCGCCACCGCGGTCATCGCCTTCCTCTTCACGCGCCTCGGCCTCATTCCGACACCCACCGCCACGGTCGCCGTCTTGTTTGCCACGATCATCTTCATGGCAGGCGGAGTGCTGGGAACGTTGCACCATCTCTACTTCGCGGGAACCTCGATCGCGGTGCTGGCGCTTGGCGCGAGCTTCTCAGCGCTCGAGGTCGTGCCGCTCGCCTATATTGGCTTCGAAGCTTATGAACACTGGAAGCTGAGCAGCGCGACACCCTGGATGCAGCGTTATAAATGGCCCGTCATGTTCTTCCTGGCGGTATCCTTCTGGAATCTCGTCGGAGCAGGCCTGTTCGGCTTCCTCATCAATCCGCCGCTGTCGCTCTATTACATGCAGGGTCTCAATCTGACGCCGCTGCACGGACACACCGCATTGTTCGGCGTATACGGCATGTTGGGCGTCGGGCTCGTCCTGTTCTGCCTGCGTGGCATGTTGCCGAACCTGATCTGGAACGAAGGCGTGCTTAAGACGAGCTTTTGGTGCTTCAACATCGGCCTTGCGTTGATGGCGCTCCTGACCTTGCTGCCACTTGGTACGCTTCAGCTGACCGCCGCGATTGACAAGGGCTACTGGTACGCTCGCTCGGCCGAGTTCATGCAGCAACCGGTGGTCGATCTGCTGGTGTGGCTGAGGGTTCCTGGAGATATCGTCTTTTCTGCCGGGGCGGTAGCGCTCGCCTGGTTTGTCGCCAGTCTTTGGCTCAGACCCCGGTCTGACGACAGCGAGGCGCAAATTGCACAGTGATCGATCGAGGAGTCCGATGCCGCGCAGTCCCAGCCAACCCTTGCTCGTGGGCTAGCCACGTTCTGTCGACAAACGCCACACTTGGATGCGAGTTTCGGTGAACCTTTTGTCCATGCGCACCAAACTTCTGTTCGCAGGTCTGGCAGCCGGGTCGATGGCTGCTCTATCCTCGCCCGCGATTGCTCAGATGCCGCCCGGCTCACGGGACTGTTCATTCCAGTCGCTATCGCCGGAGGAAAAGTCTCGGTACCAATCCCGTTACCGGCGCCGCGTGCGCGTCGATGGGCAAGCATTTGCCGATAATGGCTGTATGAACAGGTGTGCATGACAGCCTCTGAGCGCAAAGCCCTCCGGCGTCCCCGCAAGGGCAAAAACTGCCGCGCCGTTTCGCGCCCCGTCACCAGCTTGGACGGATCCATGACAGTTGGCATCGGGCGCAAATGCGACTGACGCGCTCGATGCCGCACATGGCGATCATGGTGCGTTTCCAGGAGGGGACCAAATCCTACGCTCTCATGACTGCCATCCGAGACGCTGGCCGAGTTTACTCCTTCGCTGGCCTCGAGACCAGCGGTCGCATTGACCTTGGCGGGTGTGCCGCGGGCGCCTGATCGACGACGATTGATCATGCTCTCATCCGCGGGTTGATTACCGCACTACCCGTATCCGTCGCTGGGCCTATCCTCCGTCTAAGTTCGGGCGTCGGACGAACCTGCCCCACCGTACACCGTGGATTGCCCATCACAGTCGGGTGCCCGCGGCACGCCGGCCAAGGCTATGCAGTTGGCGCGCTGGCGCCTCCTCTCGTTAATGTCGTGGGTGGATCAGCCGGCTATCGCCGGCGACACCCGACGGGCGATGTCCCAGGCATAGCCGACCAGTTCACGCGCGATCGCGGTGGTCACCTTGGGCTGAGGCTTGCCCGTGGCCGCCAGGCGACGGTAGCGCTGGCACAGGCGAACCTGCGCTTTCCACCCGATCGCCTGGATGTCCTCGGACAAGTCGATGACCCGCTCACGGTAGCGTCGTTCCTCGCGAGCGGGCAGTCGATACGACCAGCCCGCCTCAATCAGCATGGTTCGTGCCTGCGCGTTGCCCGCGCGGGTGATCCGGCCCCGTTTGGTCCGAGCGCCGCTGGAGTGCTCGGACGGCACCAAGCCGACATACGCCATCAGTTGCTTGGGATTGTCGAAGCGGGTGAGATCGCCTACTTCAGCGACCAGCGTCGCAGCGCTGACCAGCCTGATACCGCGCAGGACCTGTAGATTGCGGACCAGCGGCGCAAAACACCATGCGTCCACCGCTTCAGTCAGCGCCGCTTCTAAGCGCCCAACCCGTGCCTGCGCCTCCAGCACCCGCTTCTGCATTTCCTCGAATGCCAGCTGTTGGTGGGGAAAATCGAACCGCTGCTCGGACAACCACCGCCAGTACATTTTCGTCCAGGCCGCCTTGCCGCCGAAACGACGATCATGACGCAACAGGAAGCTGCGCACTGTCTGCTTGGCTCCGATGGCATCATCTTGCGCGCTGCGTCGCGCGCGGATGAGATCGCGTACCGCCTCGTGCGCTTCGTCCGGTATCCAGATTGCGGTGAGTTCGCCAGCGCGTAGCAGCCGCGCCAGGGTCATCGCGTCACGCCGGTCCGTCTTTACATGGTCACCCGGGCGCCGCGGCATCATCGAGGGGGCGATGACGATGCAATTCTGTCCCAGCTTCGTCAGCAGCCGATGCAAGCCATACCCGCAGGGACCAGCTTCGTAGCAGACGTTCAACGTCACGCCCGGTCCAGTCAGCCGCTTGACCAGCTTCCTGATCGCATCGTCCTCGTTGGCGACCGTGCCGACGAAACGCACCTCGCCTCCGCGTTCCCCATCGGCAACCGCGACCGCAATGGTTTCCTTATGAACGTCCAGACCAACGTATTTCACCGTCTCCGTCATGACTCGTCTCCGCTGCTGACAAATCCATCATCAGCATCTCAGATTCGAGCCTCCGAGGCTCTGGCAGTCATGGGGTCTAAGAATTTTGGCCAGCGATATTCTTCGCCGGTCAGGGTTATGTGCTCCCACCCCGCTCCTTACGGAGATCGAATCCACTGATCACTGAATTCTGACTTTAGAAACGTTTCTTGAATCGGGATCCATGGATGAAAAGGGGCCGACTCTCTGCATTCAGCGAATATTCGAACGCGAAGGCAGAAGGCCGGCCTGATCGATCAGAAGCTGATCGTTGCCGTGCCCCAAAAGCGGCGCCCTTCATCGAGCATCCAGTTGCCGTCGAGACCATCAAACCGGCCGCGGTCATCGACCGGCACGATCTTGTCGGTGACGTTGAGCACCGCCGCCCTCAGCGCGAAATTCTCATTGATCGTGAAATTGATGCCGACATCGAAGGTCGTGCTCCCTTCACGGGTGCGGGTGTTGAGCGCGCCGTTGCGGAACCCGCTGAAAGTCTGCTTGCCCGAGTAGTAGCCGAGCACATAGGCCGCGATCTGCTCGGTCGCTTGCCAGTCCAGGCGAACGTTGGCCATGTGCCTGGGCGTCTTGTCGAGCGGCGTTCCGTCAAGCGAACTGCCGTCGAAAGCGGGCTCGCCGCCACCCTTCCGGACGGAATCGGTGTAGGTATAATTCGCGGTCAGCAGCAATGCCGGGGTGATCGGCAGTCTGCCATTCACTTTGTCAAACGGCGCGCAAACGGGACCCCGTATAGGCGTTGAAGGGGGACCCCCTTTTCGAGATTGAGCGGAGGGTTGATGCCCTGCGCTGTGTGCGGCGGAGGTCGGGCGTAGCCCGGCCGGAGGCGTACACAGCGCAAGTTCGTTTTGAAGCTGGGGTGAGAGTGGCGGCTAACTGCGGTTTTTGAAGCGCCAGCTGTCGTTGCCGGTCTCGACGATATCGCAGTGATGAGTGACGCGGTCGAGCAGAGCCGTGGTCATTTTGGGATCCCCGAACACGGTAGGCCATTCGCCGAAGGCGAGGTTGGTCGTGATAACGACGCTGGTGCGTTCGTAGAGCTTGCTGAACAGGTGGAACAGGAGCTGGCCACCAGAGCGCGCGAACGGCAGATATCCCAACTCATCGAGCACCACCAGGTCGAGCCGTGAGAGCTGTCCCGCCAGGGTCCCGCCCTTGCCGATCCGGGCCTCCTCTTCGAGGCGTGTCACCAGATCGACGGTGTTGAAGTATCGTGCCCGAGCCCCTTTGCGCACGACGTTGGCGGTAATCGCGATGGCGAGGTGGGTCTTGCCGGTGCCCGTGCCGCCGACGAGCACGATGTTGCGACGCGCCGGTAGGAAGGAGCCATCATGCAGGGAGCGGATCAGTCCCTCGTTGATCGGCGTCCCTTCGAAGCTGAACCGCTCCAGGTCCTTCACCACCGGCAGCCGCGCGGCCGTCATGCGATATCGGATCGAGGCGGCGTCGCGATGGGTGGCTTCCGCGCGGAGCAGATCGGTCAGGATCTCCATGGTGGTGCGCTGGCGCTGGAGGCCGGTGGTGACGGCCTCGTCGAACGCGGCCACCATGCCCTTGAGGCCCAGGCCGCGCATTGTGTCGATCATCTCATGCCGCTGCATCATAGCCTCGCAGTCGGTCATAGCTGGCACAGTCGGCGATCGGCGGGTGACTCAGCATCCGGTCTTCCGAAGTGACGATGCTATGGGGCGTCGCCGGCTCGCGGCGACGGGAGAGGATGTTGAGGATCAGGTCGTCGCTGACCGTTCCGCTCGCCAGCGCTTCGCGCACCGCCGCCTCGACCTGCTCCAGCCATCGGTGAGCACGGCCGAGAGCACCCGCACGAACCTGCGATCCGCCTCATCCCCGTGCCCCAGCCTGCGTCGCAGGCGATGGAGGGATGGCGGCAACTCCCAGTCCTGGAACGGCGCGCCGTTGCGCAGGGCACCGGGCTTGTGGGCCAGAACCGGCAGATAATGCCAGGGATCGTAAATGGTGCGGTTCCGCCCGAAGTGACGCTCATGTTCCCCGACGATCTCTTCGCCGCAGCGGATGACCATCCGGCCCGCATAGGCGCGCACCTGCACCGTGCGCCGCGCCGCCCTGGACATGACCGAGTAGCGGTTGCGGTCGAAGCTGATGAGGCAGGTGCCGGTGACGGCATGCTCGCTCTCATGGAAGCCATCGAAGGGCGCCAGGATCGGCTGCAGGACAGGCCGCTCCATCTCCAGCGCCTAGGCCACGGTGATATCGCCGCGCTCGGGATGGGTGTGGTGCTCGGCCCAGCGCCGGCACTCCGCCTTCCTTCTCACGATCTGGCTTTTGAGCCATTCGAGCATGGAATCTTTTGCCATCATGGGCGTCGTCGTCGCTCTCGGCAGCATCGTCTACCGGGCCAGCATCCGCCGGTCATCAACGTAGGGGTCACGACGGTGGAGCGAGCGGTCGGCTCTTCAAGCCCAACGCGATCGGCTCATTTCTCGCTCACCAGTCGTGAACTAACGGCAAATTTGTCAGAATTTGAGGGTGAAAGTGATTTATGGCCCTCATTTTTGTTTCAAGCAGCGCCTGCCGAATGCATCTCTGCGATTGATGTCTTCTGCAAAAGCTTGTTGGCATCGGATGCTCGCTGATCACACCTAACCCGTAATCGTGCCTCTGGCTGACATACCCGACAAACGTATAAGCTCGCCATGCGCGGGCGTCACCAACCCAATTCCGCGTGCGATCCCAAGCGCACAAGCTGCAAGGTGTCGTCATCGGGCTTGCGGTAAATCAGCACGAGGTCGGGCTTTATGTGGCAATCGCGATGGTCGCGCCAGTCGCCGGTCAGCGCATGGTCGCGGTGGCGCGGTTCAAGCGGCTCGTCGGATGCCAGCGCCTCGATGATCGGGATCAGGTCAGCGTCCAGCGTCTTGGCGTGCTGCCCCTTCTTCTCCCGCTTGTAGTCGCGCTTGAACCGCCCGAAGCGTTCAATCGTCCGCATTGAGGTCGGCCATCAGGTCGACCACCGTGGCGAACCGCTTGCCCTTTCCCTCGCGCGCTTCCTTCATGGCCTCGATCGTCTCGGCATTGGGCACCAGCGGTTCAAACGGCAAGGCCTTGTCGCGGGCAACGCGGGTCAGCATCAGGCGCACGGCATCGGAGACGGTCAGCCCCATAGCAGCCAGCACGGTCGCGGCTTCCTCCTTCACCGCTCCGTCGATCCGGGTCTGCACAAGAGCGTTTGCGGCCATGTCGATTTCCTTTCTGCATGACGATGTAATGCAAGCGAACGCAAAGTGCAATCAGGCAAAGCCCCGGCTATCGACATGGCGACCGGGCTTCGCGTTTTTCACCTTCAATGCTGTGAGTGCCATCGGTTCGGGGCCCTGATCGGGAATGTTGGGGCCGTTCTCACACTTTCGGTGGGCAAACGGTCCCACAATCGTTCCACATTTTGGGCCAAATTCAGGCAAATCAGGGAGACGACCGCGAACAACTTACAAGACAAATCGTTGCTTTTTCAGTGTAGGTAGGGGTAGGGACGCCATCAGCTCGCTTGACACAAGGTTCTACACTCGACAGCGGGGTCCTCTACCACCGGGCAATTCTGCAGGATGCTGCAAACCGCGCGATATCAATGGCGGGCGAAAATTCGCTGACCGGCGCTGCCGAAGGCCACCACCGTATAGGGTTGGCGGGCAGCGCCTGCCACTTCCATGCCCTCCGAACCGATCGGCATCCCCGCAACCGCAATGCCTTTGACGCCCGCAGGACGGGTCGCCAGCAAGCGCTTGACGTCGGATATCGGGACATGGCCCTCGATCATATAGCCATCGACGATCGCGCTGTGGCAAGATGCCAGCGTCCGGGGCATGCCGGCCTTGCGCTGAAGCTCGCTGCGCGACGCATCGTCACGCATGACGACCTTGCGTCCCAGCTTCGCGCGCACGGCCTGCGCCCACTTCTCGCAACATCCACATCCCGGATCCCGGTGGACGACGATATCACTGGCCGCAAGCGCTACGCCGGGCATGGCGAGGAACAGCAAGGCGACGAATAGGCGGGTCTTCATGAAATGACTCCCGGAAGAACGATAAGCATGGGGCAGAGGCCCCTTCTTTTCTATACGCATCAATGCGCCCCTCCCCTCATCACGCAGATGATTTTACGATGGCGGGCGGCCTCCAGGCTAGCGGCAGGGACACAAGCAGCGCTAGCGATAGACCACCAATCCCCCACAGAACGAGCGGCTGCGCCCCGGGAGCGACGATGGCTATCGCCAGCGGCGCGAGCGCCTGCCCGATGCTGGCGGCGGAATGCTGGAAACCGAGCTTCACGCCTGAAGGGGCCCCGCCGCCGCTGATCCAGAAGCTGGTGACCAATCGAAGGGTTGCCGAGCTCCAGCCGGCAGCAACGATGATCCCACTGAGCTCGGCCATACTCGCGGCGACAGGAAACATGAAAAGTGCCACAGCCAGCAGGCCCAGCGTCAATCCGGCAAGCCGCCTCGGCACAGTGACCAGCCAATCGAGCCTCGCATGGAAGATCTGTGCCGCCAGCATGCCCAATCCGCAGAGACTGAGCATCCAGGCGATCTCTTCGCGGCTCAGCGAAATGGCGCTCCGCGTCACCAGGAGATTGACATGCATCGCCGCCAGCCCGCCGCCCGCGACGATCGTGATAAAAAGCAGGATCAACGTCGCGCCGAGCGTAGGCGCGGGCAGGTCTCCGCCATCGATGCAAGGTGCACACCAGCGCGGCAGACGCACGGCGCAAAGCGCCGCCCCGACGGCACCGATGCCGAGAGCGAGGATCATGAGGGGAGCGCGGGGCAGGATCGCGGCCGAGACCTCCGCCACCAGCGGACCGGCGAGATCGCCCAGAAACACGAAGGCGGTCAGCCAGGTGAAGCGGCGCGCCTGGTCCGCGCGCCCGCTTGCGGCAAAGCTCGCGCAGAGCAAGCCCAACGGTATGATGGCGGCCGACGCCATCCCCGCCACCAGACGCAATGCATAAAGCTCAGGCAACCCGACGAGGCCGATCGGCGCGGTCACCAGCGCGAGGATGACCAGCGCTGCGCGCAACATCGCCCGATAGTCGACCCGGTCCGCGATCCAGCCCCAGAGCGGCGCCGCCAGCAAGGCTGCCAGGGGATGGACCGCGGTCAGGCTCGCGACGTGAAAATCATGAGCGCTTGACGATAGCGCGCCACGAGCCGGGTCGACCAGTGCCGGAAGGAAGGCGAGAATGGCCGTCTGTCCCGCCGACGCCGCAGCCGCCGCGAGCAACAAGACGAAAAAGGAGGCCGGCCAGCGACCGTTGGCTTGCGATCCAGCCTTGTCACGCGGCGCGTTCGCGGTCGATCCCTCGAGTGGCCATCCGCGGATCACCACCAGGCGCGCAAGCCGATCACCAGCCTGTGTTCGGAAGGCCCTTCCCTGCGCAGGCGACGGAAATCGGCCGTGCCGTCAAATGCGCGCTCCCAGACGAAGCCGATATAGGGCGCGAACTTGCGCGACACCTCGTAGCGCAACCGTCCGCTCAGCTCGACATTGCTGAAGCCGCTGCCGAGCTGCCGATCGCTCGACCGCTTCGAATAGATATTGGTTTCCACCTGCGGCGTAAGGATCAACCGATTGGTGAACAGGACCTCATAGGAGGCCTTGGCGCGCGCCGCGAGACGCCCATCGGTCCCTACATAGCCGGTGAGCTGGACGTCGAACCAATAAGGCGCCAGTCCCTCGACGCCGGCGGCCAGCCATGTCGTCGCGCCCTTGCCGAGATCCTGCCTGACCCCGAGCAGCGTGCCCCAGAACGGGTTCTTGCTGTGCCACCACAGCGCCTCGACGCTGCTCTCCGGATCGAGACGTTGGTCGCGGGAGTTCTTGAGGCCCTGGCTGCGCAGCCAGAGCTTGTCATTGTCCTGACCCTTGGTGACGAGCACGGTCCAGCCCACGCCCTGACCCTCGTTGCCGCTGGCGAATTCGAGCTCATCGACAAGTATCTTGGGGATCGAGAGCTTGTCGGCCATCTCATAGCCCGGCAGCGTCGAGTTGCGATAGCCGTCGGCATAATCGTCCGAGTTGCGCGCGTCCGGCGGGGCCTTGCCACCCTGCATCGAGCCCATGTCCATCGTGGCGCCGTTACCGGACGCCTTCGTGTCGGTCATATCCATGCCCGGCATGTCCATGCCCGCATGGTCCTGAGAGCCTTGCGCGGAAGGGGTGTGCTGAGCGGGAGTGGCCGTTTGGGCAGGGGTGGCGGCGGGCGACGGGGGCGAGGCATCCTGCGCGAGGGCGGGAGCCGTGATCGCCGGCGCCAGGAAGAGGGCAGCGCCAAGAGCGATGCCGCGCGAGGGGAAAATCCGGATCATGCGACCACCACCTCCCGGAACATGCCGGCCGCCATGTGATAGAGCAGATGGCAGTGGAAGGCCCATCGGCCCATGGCGTCGGCGGTGACGCGGAAGCTCACCCGCTGGGCGGGCTGGACCACGACCGTATGCTTGCGGACCTGGAAGGCGCCGTCCGGGCCTTCGACATCGCTCCACATGCCGTGCAGATGCATCGGATGCGCCATCATCGTGTCGTTGACGAAGGTGACGCGCAGCCGCTCGTTTGGCTTGAAATGAAGCGGCCTGGAATCGTTGAGCTTGATGCCGTCGAGCGACCAGATGAACCGTTCCATATTGCCCGTCAGATGCAGCTCGATGTCGCGCTCGGGCTCGCGCGGGTCGGGATCGCCGCCCGGCGTGCGCAGATCGGCCAGCGTCAGCACGCGCCAGCCGCGCCCGCGCAGCCCGGCGCCGGGATCGTCGAGATTGGTGCGCGGATAGTCGACGCGCATGTCGGTATTGGCGCCATATTCGGTGCGGGCGTGCCGTGCCCTGGCCGGCATCTCGGTCATGCCGTGCCCGGCATGCGCGTCGCCTCCCATTGCGCCCATCGTCGCCATCGCGCCCATCATGTCGACCGGCTCGAGCCAGGTCCGGGCATCGAGCGGCGGCACGGCTGCCGCCATGCCCGGGGCCGGTGCGATCGTGCCACGCGCATAGCCGCTCCGATCGATCGCCTGCGCGAAGATGGTGCGGGCGCCGCCCTCGGGCATGGTGAACTCGACGTCGTAGGTCTCGCCCGGGCCGATCCGGAATTCCTCGACCGTGACCGGCTCGACCGGCTGCCCGTCGGTCGATACGACCGTCAGCTCGACCCCGGGGATCCGCACGTCGAAGAACGTCGCCGTCCCCGCGCCGACGAAGCGCAGGCGCACGCGCTCGCCGGGCGCGGCGATACCGGTCCAGTTGCCGGCGGGCGGCGCGCCGTTCATCAGATAGGTGTAGGTCGCGGCAGAGACATCGCTGTAGTCGGTCGGGTTCATCCGCGAGCTGTTCCACATCCGCCGCCGCTCGAGCGCCTTGCCCAAGCCCATGGTGCCGACATCCTTGAGGAAATCGCCGGCGGTCGGCTGCGCAAAATTATAGTAGCTGCTCTGCTTCTTGAGATTGAGGAAGATCTGCAGCGGCGGCTCGTCCGACCAGTCGCTGAGCACGATGCAATAGTCGCGATCGGGCGCCCGCGCCGTCGGCACCTGTTTTGGCTCCACGATGATCGCTCCATAGAGTCCCGTCTGCTCGGCGAGCGTGTGAGCGTGATACCAGTAGGTTCCGCTCTGGCGGACCTCGAAGCGATAGGTGAAGGTCTCGCCCGGCGCGATGCCGGCAAAGCTGATGCCGGGCACGCCGTCCATCTCCGCCGGCACGATGATGCCGTGCCAATGGATGCTCGACATCTCCTTGAGGCCGTTGCGTACGCGCAGCGTGACCGTGTCGCCTTCGCGCAGGCGCAGGACCGGCGCGGGCACGCTGCCGTTCACGGCGGTCGCGATACGGCGTTTGCCGGTGAAGTTGACCGGCAGCTCGGCGATCTCGAGGTCGAACTCGGTCCCGCTCAGCTCAGCGGGCAAGGTTGGTGCGGATCGCGCGAGAAGCGCCGGGGCGAAACCGGCGACCGCGCCGCCGATCGCCAGCCCCTGGACGAAACGGCGCCGCGCGATCGGCCGGATATGTAAGGGAGACATGAACTGTACTTTCGCGAAGTCGGCTTCAGGCGAGGTCGAGGACGATCCGGCCCTCGATGTCGCCATGATGCATGCGGGAGAAGACGTCGTTGATGTTCTCCAGCTTGTCTGCATGGACCGTGGCCTTGACCTTGCCCTCGCCGGCGAACGCCAGTGCCTCGAGCAGATCGAGCCGCGTGCCGACGATCGAGCCGCGCACGGTAATGCCGTTCAGCACGGTGTCGAAGATCGACAACGGGAAGTCGCCCGGCGGCAGGCCGTTGAGCGCGACCGTGCCGCCGCGCCGGACCATGCCGAGCGCCTGCTGGAACGCCTTGGGCGAAACGGCGGTCACCAGCGCCCCGTGCGCGCCGCCAATGGCTTTCTTGAGCGCTGCCGAAGGGTCCTCGTTGCGCGCGTTGACCGTCAGTGTGGCGCCAAGGCGTGTAGCGAGGTCGAGCTTGCTATCGTCGATGTCGACCGCGGCCACATTGAGACCCATGGCTCGGGCATATTGCACCGCCATGTGGCCGAGCCCGCCAATGCCGGAGACGACCACCCACTCGCCGGGTCGGGCCTCGGTGGCCTTCAATCCCTTGTAGACGGTGACGCCCGCGCAGAGGATCGGCGCAATGTCGAGGAAGTCGACATTGTCGGGAAGGTGACCAACATAGTTGGGATCGGCGAGGACATATTCGGCAAAGCTGCCATTGACCGAATAGCCGGTGTTCTGCTGTTCGTGGCAAAGCGTCTCCCAGCCACCCAGGCAATGCACGCAGTGCCCGCAGGCGGTGTAGAGCCAGGGCACACCGACCCGGTCGCCTTCCTTCACATGGGTGACGCCGGCACCAACGGCGGCGACATGCCCGACGCCCTCATGGCCAGGAATGAAGGGCGGGTTGGGCTTGACCGGCCAGTCCCCTTCTGCCGCGTGCAGGTCGGTATGGCACACGCCGGTTGCCGCAATCTTGACCAGGACCTGCCCGGGGCCGACCGTCGGGATCGGCGCGTCCTCGATGACCAGGGGCTTGCCAAATTCGCGGACGACCGCCGCCTTCATGGTTTTCGCCATGTCCGTTTCTCCTTTGAGCGAGGGGTCAGAACAGGCCGAGCGCGTGCTCGTCATAGGAGACGAGCAGGTTCTTGGTCTGCTGATAATGGTCGAGCATCATCCGGTGATTTTCACGCCCGAAGCCCGACGCCTTGTATCCGCCGAAGGCGGCATGGGCGGGGTACTGATGATAGCAGTTGGTCCAGACCCGCCCGGCCTCGATCGCGCGGCCGAGCCGGTAGGCGGTGTTGCCGCTCCGGGTCCAGACGCCCGCGCCAAGACCGTAGGCGGTGTCGTTGGCAAGTGCGATCGCCTCCTCGACCGTCTTGAACGTGGTGACCGACAGGACGGGACCGAAGATCTCCTCCTGGAAGATGCGCATGTGGTTCTGACCCACGAACACGGTCGGCTGCACGAAATAGCCCTGGTCGAGCGCACCGCCCGGCAGCGCCCTGGCGCCACCGACCAGACACTGCGCGCCCTCGGCCTTGCCGATATCGATATAGCCCAGGATCTTGTGGAGCTGGTCCTCCGACGCCTGCGCGCCGACCTGGACCGACGGGTCGAGCGGATCGCCCTGGCGGATCGCGGCGACGCGCGCCACGGCGCGCTCGATGAAGCGGTCGAAGATCGACTCATGGATCAGGGCGCGCGACGGGCAGGTACAGACCTCGCCCTTGTTGAAGGCGAACAAAGTAAAGCCTTCGAGCGCCTTGTCGAAGAAGGCATCGTCCTCGTCGAGCACGTCCGCCATGAAGATGTTGGGCGACTTGCCGCCAAGCTCCATCGTCTGGGGGATCAGATGGTCCGCCGCGGCGTGCATGATCTGCTTGCCGGTGACGGTCTCGCCGGTGAACGAGACCTTGGCGATGCGCGGATTGGCGGCGATCGCCTGGCCAACGGTCCGTCCCGGGCCGGTAACGACATTGAGCACGCCGGGCGGCAGGATGTCGGCGGTGAGCTCGGCGAACATCAGCAAGGTGAGCGGCGTCTGGGATGCGGGTTTGATGACGGTGCAGTTGCCCGCCGCCAGCGCCGGGGCGATCTTCCACGCCGCCATCAGCAGCGGGAAGTTCCACGGGATGATCTGGCCGACGACGCCGAGCGGCTCGCGGAAATGATAGGCGATGGTGTCCGCATCGATCGTCGAGATGCCGCCTTCCTCCGCCCGGATGCAGCCGGCGAAGTAGCGGAAATGGTCGATCGCGAGCGGCACGTCGGCAGCGCGCGTCTCGCGGATCGGCTTGCCATTGTCGATCGTCTCGGCAAGTGCCAGCAACTCCAGATTGTCTTCGAGCCGGTCGGCGACGCGATTGAGAATCCTGGCGCGTTCGGCGGGCGCGATCCTTGCCCATTGATCCTTGGCGGCGTGCGCCGCATCGAGCGCGCGCTCGACATCTTCCGGCGTCGACAGCGCGAACTCGGCGATCTGGGCGCCATTGATCGGGCTCGTGTCCGCGAAATACTCGCCGCTCGCAGGAGCGCTCCATCGACCACCGATGAAATTATCATAGCGGTGTCGGAAGGAGGCCGCCGCGTTAATGGTCCCGATCGCCTTCTCGAACATAACCTGACTCCATCTCTATCGATGGCCTGACGGAGTAATCTCTTTGCCTGGGCGGCCTATAAGTAAGTTCCGTAGAAGTTAGTCTGGCATCGGTGTCGCGGGCTTTGAGGGTCAGACACGCCAACGGAGCCGATGACTATTCATCGACTCCCGAACCTATTCGCGCACGCCTGATCGGAATTATGCCGAGACACGCTTACTCGGCCGATTCTTGTTTAGGTGAGGGCGGCGCTTGGCATTCCAATTCTGGCATTACGCCCGGATGCGCTTTAGGCTCACCCAATCGCCTTTCTGAAGCGTCCCGTCCCTCACGCGGAAATGAGCGTAATGGTCGTCGAAAATCTGGTCGACTTCGACATGACCGACAAGGCGGCGGTGGCGCGGCGTTGCGTGATAGACGTCGAGTATCTGCCCGATGTGTGCGCCATCGGCTTTGCCCAGGCAGGCCACTGTGCCGCCCGCATCCATACGGACGATCTTGCCGCGCATGAACAAGCGATGGCCGATACCCTGTGCGAGGAGCGGCGTGCTGCCAAAGAGCAGAAAGCCAACGGCAGCACCGACGCCAAGATGCTTTCGCATCACTGTTTCCTCTGTCACGTCAGACGCTCGGACCCGGCTTTGAAGGCCGGGAGCACGGGGCGACGCTGGGCATCGTCAAAGAACTGGCCCGCCGCGGGGGCGGCGGCGGGCCCTCAGCCCCGGGGGGGGTGTTTTATCGGGGCTGGAAACGTCACATGTCGCTCATCGGCTTGTCGGCCATGGGCTTGGCGGCCATGGGCTTGGCGGTCTTCTTCTTCGCGGCCGGCTTGGCCTTCTTCATCGGCATCTTGCAGCAGCCACTCTTCGCCTTACCGGCCATGCCCGAGCCGTTCGATGCAGGCGACCCGCCGGACATGCCGGCCATCCCCGACATGCCCTGTTGATCCTGCTGGGCCGGTTTCCCCTGCTGCTTCTGCGCGCCGGCCTGATGATCCTTCATCATCTGATCGTGCATCTGCTGCCCGCCATGATCCATGCCCTGCTGGTGGGCATGGGCCGGCGCAGTCTGCGCGGGCGCGGGCGTCGACTGGGCGAGAGCGGTGCCGGCGGCGAAGGTTAGCGTCACGAAGAGGCTGATGGTCGCCGCGCGAAATGTCGTCTGTCGCATTGAGGGTCTCCGAGTGTTCGTCCTGTTGCCCGATCGACGTTCCGATCCCGGCAATTCCAAAGCTTCAATGCTGCTAGCGAGACGCAGTCTGTATACGTAACTTACGAATCCGCTTTTGATCGCGACAAGCATGCGCGGGATCGTGCGGGGTGGACCATGGTCCAAGGTCAAGCCAATTCATGATCCCGCTTGATGGCGGCCGGCAGCGAAGTGCAAAAACCAATTGGCCCGCCGTGGGAGAACGGCGGGCCAAAGCTGCGGTTGAACCAGGCCACGGTCGTTGGCCACCCCGCCTCGTGGTCGGAGCTGGCTTAATTGCAGGGTCAGCAACCGCCCCGCGACCTATGCAACATGCGGGAGGCTCCGTCCTGGGTCCCCATCTCCCGCGTAGCGATCCGATGGTCCTGCATCATCTCACCGGGCATCCGCACTTCGCGGTGTCGCATGCCTTGCATCTGGGCCGTGTCGGACCGAGCCGGCGCCGGCTTCGCCTTGAGCGTCTGTTCAAGGTCGGGCATGCCCGGCGGCATCCCATCGGCGAGAACTGGCCCGGCGCCGACGGCAAGGACGCCAAAGGCTGCGAGCGAAGCGATAATCGCTGCTTTCTTGCGCAAATATGATTCCTTCAAGTCTGAGTCTCAGTGCGACCGGACACATGCCCGGTCGATTCTCGCTCCCCAGGGAGCTTGCCGTTGAGATGGTATCGGCCTGGAGGTGGCAGTATACGTAATTTGCGAAGCTGGCGGTCAGCCTGCAATGTCCGCTTTAGTTCGGCTACTAGCAAAAGCTGGGCGCGGATGACCGAAGACGGCGGCCATCAAAGCCTCCGCCTAGCCCGAGCACTGGAAAGCGACGCCGCCTGCTGCAGTGGCGAACAGCGAAACGTAAATCGCACGCCGCTTTTGCTTCGGCGCGATCGTGGCAAGGCCCACCGCCGAACCAGCCACTCGGACTGGCCCAGGCTAAATTGTCGGAATAGACGCTCGCTCGGATCGGTGCCGCAGTGATTGAACGCTCGCCTGGCTGATTATTGATCAACTGGCGAGGGCCGCAACCAGCTTAGAAGGGCAATTTTGTCTTCCCAGAGGGGGCGGGCACAAAAGCGATCGGTTCGGGTATTACGGATATTGCCCTCCCGCGCGCCCTTTAAGGGAAGAGCGGCGCTTCGCCTCGGTGGATCTCATCGGATCGAGAAAAGCGCGTTTGCGTCAGTTTCACGATTGCTCAGGAGGGGCTTCGAAATGACTTTTCTGAGCCGGCGAACTGTCTTGGCGGGCGGAGGCCTCCTGCTGGGGGCGGCATGCACGCGCAGATTTGCGACGCCGGACCAAGCAGGCACGCTGCCCATTCCTCGCCTGTTAGATGCACGCGACCATGGGCATAGAATTGGACTGAGGGCGCAGGAAGGGGAAACCACTTTCTTCCCAGGGCGGCGGAGCGCCACCATGGGATACAACGGAAGCTATCTCGGCCCGACTCTGCGGGTACATCGCGGGGACGACGTGACGGTGACTGTCAGCAACAATCTGTCTGCTGATACCACGGTTCACTGGCACGGGCTGCTCGTACCGGGAGAGCTGGACGGCAGCCCCCACCAGACCATTAGTCCAGGCGAGACTTGGCGTCCGACGCTGCCGATCCGTCAGCCGGCGGCCACTCTCTTTTATCATTCGCATGCACACGGCCGAACGGCGGAGCAGGTCTATGCAGGCCTAGCGGGATTGCTCTTCGTCACCGACGAGGAAGAGCAAGGTCTCGGTTTGCCTTCGGATTACGGCGTCGACGATCTACCAATCTTGATCCAGGATCGGCAGTTCGTGGATGGCCGTCTGGTGTTACCGGCGGGCATGATGGTGGCGCTGGACGGGAGGCGGGGCAACGTTATTCTCGTAAACGGCGCGTACAACCCGCGAGCAGACGTTCCCAGAAGCTTAGTGCGGCTGCGGCTCGTAAATGGTTCGAATGCCCGGACTTACGATCTTTCGTTCAGCGACGGACGAGCCTTTTATTGGATCGGCACCGAGGGCGGCCTTTTGGAAAAGTCCGTTGAATTGCAGTCCCTCACTCTGGCCTCCGGTCAGCGGGCTGAGATCTTGGTGGACTTCAGCGATGGCAAACCGGTCTCGTTGGTATCGGCTCCGGACCAAAGCACCCTCAGGATGCATGGCATGGGCATGATGCATCGGCACGAGGCTAGCGAAAACAACGCAGGGGATGAAACTGTCCTCACATTTTCACCGCGCTTGGCATCGAGTAAGCGAGGTAGCACCACGCTTCCGCTCCTCCTGGCGTCCCGCGCGGTGCCAGATCCGGCGACGGTCGTCGCACGGCGACGTCTGGTGCTCAACATGAGGCTGGGAGGTATGATGGATAGCGACGAAGAGCCGCTAACGATCAACCACAGGCGATTCGATATTGATCGCATCGATGAGGAAGTCGAGCTTGGCGCCGTCGAGATATGGAAAGTCTCCGGGCAGAAAATGGCCCATCCCTTCCACATTCATGGAGTGCACTTCGACGTGCTACGTCGCGATGGCGAGGAACCAGATCTTCTTGATCAGGGGCCACGTGACACCATCGTCGTGGACGAACCGGTCGAGTTATTAATCCGCTTCGACCAGCCTGCTTCAAAAGCGCCCTTCCTGTTCCATTGCCATATCCTGGAGCACGAGGACGAAGGCATGATGGGTCAGTTTTCCGTGACGTAGTGGGAACAACTCAAGAAGCGAAATCCTGCATATGCCAATAAGGGGGCAATGCTCGACGTGTGACTTCGAACTCCACTCTCGTTTTTGTTCCCTTTGGTCGTGTCCCACGGGGTGGTGTAGGAAGGTTTCTCTGAGAGGGTGGCCACCGTCGATCTTCTGGTAGGGTTCGGATGCGAACTCGAACCTGGAGAAGAAGACGATGACCGACGACAGAATGGCCCTTGTTGAGCTGATTGAGCAAGGGGCAGACAGCGATTTGGTGCGCGATATGCTGGCATTTGCCGCCGAGCGCATGATGGATCTGGAGATTGAGGCCAGAACGGGTGCGGCTGCGGGCAGTCGCAGCCCGGCGCGGCTCAACCACCGCAACGGCTATCGCGAACGGGGCTGGGACACTCGGGCCGGCCGGATCGAGCTGGCGATCCCCAAGCTCAGGAAGGGCAGTTACTTCCCGAGCTTCCTTGAGCCACGCCGCACGGCTGAGAAGGCGTTGGCGGCGGTGATCCAGGAAGCCTACGTCCACGGTGTCTCGACTCGCTCGGTCGACGATCTGGTCAAGGCGATGGGCGCCAGCGGCGTCTCGAAGAGCCAGGTGAGCCGTCTGGTGGCCGAGATCGACGAACGGGTGAACGCCTTCCTGCAGCGGCCGATCGAGGGCGAGTGGCCCTACCTGTGGATCGACGCCACCTACCTCAAGGTCCGCGAGGGCGGGCGGATCGTCTCGACGGCGGCGATAATCGCCGTCGGCGTCAACACCGATGGTCGGCGCGAGGTTCTGGGCGTTGCCACCGGCCCTTCAGAAGCGGAACCCTTCTGGAAAGCCTTCCTGCGCTCGCTCGCCGACCGGGGACTTCGCGGGGTAAAGCTGGTCATCGCGGACGACCACAAGGGGTTGCGCGCCGCCGCCAGCAAGGTGTTCGCCGCGAGCCAGCAACGCTGCCGGGTCCACTGGATGCGCAATGCGCTGGCACATGCCGCGCCCAAGCAGCGACCGGCAGTCATCGCCATGATCAAGACGATCTTTGCGCAGGAAACGGCTGAAGCGGCTCACCAGCAATGGGAACAGGTCGCCGATGCCCTGCGCGAGAAGTTCCCGAAGCTGGCCGACATGATGGCCGGATCGCGCGAGGACGTGCTTGCCTACATGACCTTCCCGAAGGAGCACTGGGCGCAGATCGCGTCGACCAACCCGCTGGAAAGGGTGAACAAGGAGATCAAGCGAAGGGCCGATGTCATCGGCATCTTTCCGAATGACGCCGCCGTCGTCCGCCTCGTCGGAGCACTCATGCTGGAACAGAATGATGAGTGGGCGGTGTCACGCCGTTACATGACGCTGGAAACCCTCGGCTCGGTAAGCCATAACCCCATTGTCAGCCTGCCAGCTCTGGCTGCCTGACCCGAACCTGATCCTACTGCGGATCGACGGTTCCTACACCACCCCGTGGGACACGACCTTCCCTTTTCGGGCTTGGGCCAGAACGTTTCGCACATCTCGATCGAAGGCATTCGATCATCCCGGACACTTGTGCATCACATGACGAACCCTGCGGTTCGTCACGGCCACCAGGCGCCGCGGGCCGCGCTCTATAATGACCATACGCTTGTCGGGCCGTCCCGCGGCCGCTGTCAGTACTCGCGGCAATGAGTAATAGATGGTATCGCCGCGTTCATACCACTTTCCTCCGCCAAGCGGCGTCTGGTCAGGCAATCGGATTTCGCTGTAAGATCCGTTGCGATTAAGAACCCAGGCCATCCCCGACTTACAGCCGGATCGGCCATCAAATGACCAGACACCCGCGAGCTTGGTGGTCGAGGTATCTTCCCTTGCGGGAGCGACCCTGGCCGGCGAAGGTAGCGTTGGCACAGTGAACGCGGCGAAAATCGCCCAGATGGAACACGACCACCGTGTGAAAGTGAGCAGCCGGCATCGATATAACCCGTTAAGCGCGATCGTCATACTGTTCCCTTCCGATCCACACTCACTCCGCTGCGAGCTTCGTTGGTTGCCCTGGGCAGACTATGCCGACCATCTGCCGGTGGTAATGCGTATTTGTCGCTAGACAGAAGAGACGCCTGCGATGGCATCTGATCGCAGATCGCCCAGGACAAGGCAGCCGGCGCAGAACTTGGGATGACGGTGATCGTCTCATGCGCAGTGCAAGCGAGCAACCACATGAGCGGTAACGGGGGTGACGAGTTCGCTTCCGGACGAGGAAAAGGTGACCAGGTGACCTTCATTCTATCCCGACATGTTGGTTTGGACGCTCAAGCCGGGTGCCGAGGCGGAGGCATATAGGCCCGCCCGATGTACTAATCGCAAGCGACCGGTTTTCGGTTCTGATGCTCTTGCGCCCCAGTCAACCGACCGATCGCCATTCGTATATATCACAATTTCGCGGGTCGTTCGCCCCAGATAGGGTCAGAGCAGGTTCGAGTCGTGGAGGGGACGCCAGGCCGAAATGCCGGTTGTTCCCGCTGTCCTAGCCGCCACAAATTCGATGGAGATCCAAGGCAAGAGGAGCATTTGATGTCAGCCGCTTCAGCATTTCCAGCTCTGGCGCAGGCGTCCCCCCGACCGCAGTCCGGGATTGTCGCCTGTATCGATTGCTCCGATCATGATGCGTGGATCTACTCACACGCTCGTGCGCTCGCGACAACGCTCGACGTCCCTATTACCCTGCTACAAGTACTTGACGGCGAGGGCTCGACGCGCTCTCGTCCGGACCCGATTGAATGTAACCTCCGGCGGCGCGAAGCCCTGCGCGCCCTCGATCGATGCGCCGCCGCGACCAGCGCACCTCCAACCAAAACCTCCATCGAATTGGCCGAAGGCCAAACCGCGGAGGAAATTTGCCGCTTTGTCCGAGAGTGCGACGACGGCATGGTCGTGCTGGGAAGACGAGGCAGGCAAGAGGCCGGTCGCCCGGGCATGGGGGCAACCGTGCACAAGGTGCTCATGCAGACGCCAGCCCCGGTCCTGCTCGTACCGGTAGAGGCCCCGCTTCCGGTAGCGCCCTACAGAAGGGTTGTGGTGCCGCTTGACGGCTCTCGCTGGGCTGAGAGCGTGCTACCCCTAGCTGTGCGTCTTGCGAAGGCCTCGGAAGCGGAACTCCTGCTCGTCCATGTCGTCCCTACGCCCGAGATGATCGAGGCACGGCCCTTGGAAGTCGAGGACAAGAAGCTTCAACAAGCCCTTATAGAGCGAAATGAGCAAGCAGCACGCAGCTACCTCGAACGAACGAAATCCAACCTCTCGGCGTCCGGTGTACGAATGCGTACGATTTCGATCCGTGGCGAGGATGTACGCGAGGCGCTGTGCGATCTTATTCAGCGCGAGAGGGCCGATATTGCCGTCCTGTCCGCGCGCGGCCACAGCCATCGGCATGTTTCCGACGTACCCTATGGAACGGTCGCCTCCTACCTGATGACGCATTGCAATGTACCAATGCTCGTAACGCCTGCGACAATTCGCTCCGGAAAAGCGCAGATCGCCGTAGGGCATAATTGCCTACGGCTACCCCTCGCCGCCCAAGCCTGATCATGGCCGATATTGAGGGGACCGACCCTGTTTCGGGGGCGGCCGACGAGACCGCCACACGACATCAGCTGACAGGATTGATCGGTCGCTCAGCGCCTCTTCCCATCTGGGCGCATCTCGACGCCATGAAGGACTGGCTGGCTCGAGCCCGCCAGGCAGCCACGCAAGCCGACCAACGAGGCAGCGCCGCAGCCGAATGGCTACTCGACAACGACTATCAGATCCAGCGCGCGATCCTGCAAATTGGTGAGGGTCTTCCGAAGGATTTCTACGCGAAACTTCCCGGTCTTGCTGAAGACGGCCTCAGGCGACCGCGCGCCCATCAAGTCGCGCAGTCTCTGCTTCTGGCGTCTCACCTGCAAGTCTCACTGTCCTCGGCTGTCGAATTCGTCGTTCGATATCAGAATAAGATGCCGCTCAGCATAGCTGAAACCTGGGCGATTCCTACGATGCTACGTATCGTTTGTCTTGAAATGATCGTTACGGTGCCGATTCCGATGAAGCCGCCCCTCGTTTCCGAGATGATTGCGCCCCTTCGTTCCGAGATGATGTCGCCCCCCCCGGAGACAGGGCCGTGCTGGCTACGTCTGTTGTTATTTCGTTCGTGCCGGTCGTCAAGCCTCTGAAGGGGATTTGACCCGGCGCATGCTGTCACCGTCGAGGTCCAGGCGGTGGGCGTTGTGGACGAGCCGGTCGAGGATGGCGTCGGCATAGGTCGGATCGCCGATCACCTCGTGCCACGCCGCGATCGGCAGCTGGCTGGTGACGATCGTCGAGCGACGGCCATAACGCTCTTCTAGGATTTCGAGGAGGTCGTGGCGGGCATGAGCATCGAGTGGCTCAAGCCCCCAGTCATCAAGAATCAGGAGCTGAACGCTGCCGAGCTTGGCCAGGATGCGGGCGTAGCGTCCGTCGCCGCGTGCCAACGCCAGGCTGGCGAACAGCTTGGGCACCCGCTGATACAGCACCGAACGGTCGTCGCGGCAGGCCTTATGGCCTAGCGCGCAGGCCAGCCATGATTTCCCGACGCCAGTCGGGCCGCAGATGACGAGATTGTCGCGAGCGGCGATCCAGTCACCAGCGACGAGCTTGAGGAACAGCCCCCGGTCGAGACCTCGATGGCTGCGATAATCGACATCCTCGGGGGTTGCCTGATGGCGCAGCTTGGCGAACCGCAGCCGGGCGGCCAGCTTGCGGTCGTGGCGGAAGCTCCATTCGCGGTCGAGCAGCAGCGCCAGCCATTCGGGATGGGTGAGCCGCTCGGCTTCGGCATTGGCGGCCAGTTCGTCGAACGCCCTGGCCATGCCAGCCAGCCCCATTGCGTTCAGCCGGTCGAGAGTGGGATGTTGAAGCATCATGATCTCCTTCAGTGATAGTAGCGGGAACCCCGGATATTCGGGTGGGCGATCGTCCGATCGTCGCGCGCCTGCCGGGGCGCGGGCGCCTGATCGAGCCGGTTGTCGAGGATCGATCGGACCGATCCATAGGTGCGTGCGCCGATATCGAGCGCCCGGCTGCACGCCGCTTCGACCCGTTCGCGGCCGAAGCCCTTCACCAGGCGCACGATGCCCAGGCAGGCCCGGAAGCCCTGCTCGGGATGCGGGCGATCGGTCAGGATTTTCTCGCACAGCAGGGCGGCACAGGGGCCGATCGCGGCAGCCTCGGTGGCGATGCGTTCGATCGTCCAGTCGGCGAAGCGCCGGTGCGATGACGGCATATGCTCGGATATCGTCGTGTGCCGGCCATTGCCGGAGCCGCGCATATGGGCGGCGATCCGTTCACCCTTGTGGAACAGTTCGATCGTACGCGCGGTGATCCGCGCCTCGACCGGCTCGCGCGCGAAGCGATACGGGACCGAGTAATAATGGCGCTCGATCTCGACATGATAATCGAGACCAGCGCGCCGCCGCCGCCATTCGGCGAAGACATAGGGTTCCAGCGGCAGAGCTTTCAGCGCAGGCCTGTCGATGGCCTCGAACAGCTGGCGCCGGGTCTGGCCCACGCGGCGCATGATACGGCGGTCATTGAGGTCGGCGAGCAGGTCGCCGATCGCGGCGTTGAGTTCGGCCAGGCTATAGAAGATCCGATGCCGAAGGCGCCCGAACAGCCAGCGCTCGACGATCAGCACGCAGGCCTCCACCTTGGCCTTGTCGCGTGGGCGGCGCGGACGGGTCGGCAGCACCGCGCTGTCGTAATGTGCCGCCATCTCGGCATAGCTGCGGTTGACCTGTGGATCGTAAAGGCAGGCCTTGATCACCGCGACCTTGGCATTGTCCGGCACGAACAGGGCAGGCGCGCCGCCGAAGGCTTCCAGCGCCCGCACGTGCGCCGCGATCCAGTCGGGCAGCGTCTCGGTCCAGCTCGCCTCGGCATAGGACAGGCTCGATGCACCCAACACCGCCACGAAGATGTGCGCGTCGCGGATTTCGCCGGTCAGCCGGTCGACCACGACAGCCACCTTGTCGCCCGCATAGTCGACGAACAGCTTCTCGCCGGCGGCGTGGGTCTGCCGCATCGTGACCGGCAGCTTCGCCGCCCAGCCACGATAGAGATCGCAGAACCGGCTGTAGCGATAACCTTCCGGATGCTGCGCGATATATTCGTCCCACACGATCTGCAGCGTCACATGCTTGCGCTTCAACTCGCGATGGATCGCTGCCCAGTCCGGTTCGGGGCAGCGGCGATGGCCGGTCTTGGTGCCAGCCGCGCGGTAAAGCGCCGCCTCCAGAACGGCATCGCTGACATCCGCGCCCAGCGGCCAAGCCAGACCCGCGACCGCTGCCCGCCTCAGCGTCTCGCGCACCGTCGAGGGCGCGGCGCCCACCCGATACGAAATCGCCTTGTGACCCAGCCCCTGCTCAAACCGGTACCGTAAAATCTCGCGAACCCGTCGCATACTCAATCGCTCCGCCGACATCGGCTCCCTCCCTCGGACAACCCAAAGGAAGCAAACCTAATCCCAGCAGCGGACCTTCATCGTCATCCCCGCCAAGGGGGCGACATCATCTCGGAATCAGGGGGCGAGTAATTCTCGGAACAGGGGGGCGGCATCATTTCGGAATGAGGGGGCGGCTTCCCTCGGAATCAGCATTACGGGTTTCACCCAACTTTTTCCTCAAGTCGCTCCCCCTTTTGCACTAACGAACGCCATGGGCAAGGCGCCTGAGGAGATCCGTAGCGCAGCGCACTACATTTCAACCAGCAACGACAAAGATGGCATCGCCGATGCCATCGACGCATTTCTGCTGCCGCTTGTGGGAGGATCATCATGAAGCGACTGGCCGCTTTCGACCTCGACGGAACGCTCGCGCTCAGCAAGCAGCCGCTCGACGATGAAATGGCGGATCTGCTTACCCGCCTGCTCGACGTGACGATGGTAGCGATCATCTCCGGAGGCGACTGGCCGCAATTCGAGAAACAGGTGGTGTCACGAATGCCTGCCCGGGCGCGGCTCGACAATTTCATCATCCAGCCGACCACGGGCACCAAGCTCTATCGTCACGCCGACGGCCAATGGACGCGTATCTATGCCGATCTGTTCACCGGCGACGAAAGCCAGCGCATCCGCGAAGCACTGACCAAGGCGGTCGAGCAGGCGGGCTATCCAAACGAGAACATCTGGGGCGAGCAGATCGAGGAACGCGGCAGCCAGATCACATTCTCCGCGCTCGGTCAGGAGGCGCCGCTCGAGGCCAAGGACACGTGGGATCCGGATCACGCCAAGCGCAAGAAATTGCAGGCCCTGCTCCAGCCGTTGCTGCCAGGCTTTGCCATCAATATCGGCGGGGCGACATCGATCGACATCACGCGCGAAGGGATAGACAAGGCCTATGGCCTTAAGCGCCTTTCCGAGCAGACCGGCGTCGCGCTCGACGAGATGATCTTCTTCGGTGACGCGATCTTCCCGGGCGGAAATGATTATCCGGCCAAGCACCTCGGGCTGGATACCGTTCGAGTCCGCGACGTTGCCGAAACCAAGTCGGTGGTTGGCGCGATCGCTGCCTGGCTGGTCTAGATGCGCTACCGCCGATACCTAACCAGTCCCGCTTTCGCGCCCGTACGACCCAGCTTCGCAGCGGTCCCACATTGTGGAGCCGGCGGATCGCTTCAATCGTGCCGGAGCTGCTTGACCCCACTACGCCTGGGCGCGTTCTAGGACACTCAGCTGGCCATGTCCGCCATCATCCGACAGCTGGCGGCGCAATCCTTGCAGGTAGCCGAGCAACGCTTGATCCGCTCGCCCACGACGTGGCTCAGGCATTCCCGCGCACATCGTTCGCAGCCGTCAGCGCAGGCGCGACACAGGATGGTATGGAGGGAGGATTCGCGCAGCATCGAGTTGGCGGTCGCCTGGCACAGTTCCGCACAGTCGTTCAGCATGGCGATCAGCGACGCCGTGGCTGACGCGCCGCCTTGCTTCGTCAGCCAGGCGGCGGTCTCCAGGCACATGCGGTGCGAAGCCACGCAATCGTCGATGCAGTCCGTCATCGACATCGCCATCCCTTCCATTCGATGCTGCTGCGCCGCCGCCGGCGCAGCCAGCGTTCCGGCGGCGGCAAGGCCGGCGCCCGCCATCAGCAATTCGCGTCTCTCGATCATGATGCGCCTTCCATCTGCTATCGCTTGAGCGCTGTGCCGCATCCGGCGGCCTCAGCCGTAGCCGGCGACCCATCCGACGCCGCACGCGCCTTCTCCCGCGCCATCCGGGTTTCCTCCCAGGGCCAGTGGCCGTTGATCTCGACCCCGAGCGAGATGCTCAGGAAGGTCCGCACCAGCACAAGCCCGGCCAGCACGATGAGATCGTCGAGCGTCGGGTTGATCACCAGCGACTTGACGATGTCGCCGGCGACCAGAAATTCCAGGCCGAGCAGGATGCTGCGGCCGAGCGCCGATCGGAACGCGCTATAGGCCTCGGTTCGGTCGCCCGCCCTCGCCCGCCGCGCAAACAGAAAGGTTGCGAGCCCCGCGCCGACCAGGATGGTCAGCGTGCCCGCCAGTTCCAGGCCGATCACCGCGAGCCGGAAGAAGGCGCTCAGCCAGTCGGCCTCAATGGTGATCATACCAGCCTCGCTTGCGGATATTGTTGAAGCTGTCGGTAGCGTGACAGGCATAGCATTGGTCGACGCGCGCCTTCGACCCGGCTGCGCGCTGCGAGACCATGCTGAAATGCTCCATGAAGTGACTGGGCGGCGCCTTGTGGCACTCGGCGCACTGCGTCGAATTGACCGATGGATGGCGGTAATTGGCGATCTTCCAGCTGTCGGTCTTGTGACAGCTCGCGCAGTCGGTGCCGAACAGGCCCTGGTGCGGATCGCGGAACGCATGGCAGCTCGCGCAATTGAGCGCGGTCTCGGGGGTCAGGCTTCGAGTGTTTGTCGACATGCCCGCCAAAGGCTGCCGCCACTTTGCCATGTCGAGCAAGGCGGCGTGATCCATGCGGATGATGCCGCGCTCTCCCTCATGTTCGACGTGGCAGGAGGTGCACTGCGTCGCTTTCGCGTGGAACTGCGTCGACTGCTTCGTCCCGAAATCCGTGCCCGCATGGCAGGTGAGACAGGTCCGGGTTTCGACGCCCTTGCCCGGCGTGTGGCAGGCCGTGCATTGGCCGGCGAAGGACTGGTGGGCGCTCGAGAGCGGGCCGGGCGCTACGAGCTGCGCCACCAGGCCGGCATCCCTCGGCGCGTCCGATCGCATCCGGATCGCGACCGCGGCGACCATCACCAGCAGGGCTGCGATGAAGACGGCATAGGAAAGACGCTGCCAGCTCATAGCCAGCGCAGCCCGTAATAGATCGCCGCGCCGACGTGGAGCGCGAGCAGCGCGAAGATGAGACAGCCCAGCAGGATGTGCAGGAACCGCCATCGCGCGAACAGGGTGTTGGTCGCCTCTTCGGCGCGGATCGCGAATTCGGTATCGGCCAGCGCCGCGGCGATCCCCGCCCTGTTCTGGGGGTGCTGGCCCGCGGGCGCATCCCCGGCGACGAACAGATAGCGCCTCCAGCCCGACAGCGGCGCGGCTGCGGTATCGGCCTGCGCCGGCGCCGCCGGCTCCTCAAGGAAGGCGGCGCGAAGCGAGGCCAGTTCCGACCTGCGTCCGCGCAGCGCCCGACCAAGCTGGGCAAGCAGGTAGCGGCCGATGAAGCCGGTGATGACCGTCATCAGCAGGAGGACGGTCAGAAGCAGTCCGACCGGGCTTTCGAGCTTGTGCGCGGCGTGGACCAGACCCAGGATCGGCGCCAGCACGCCGGCATAGATGTGGATGGCGAGCAGGGTCGGCTTGCTGACGAGCCGGGAGAGCGCCTTGTCGACCCAGGCGATATGCTTGGCCGCGACATAGGGAAGCGTCAGCAGTATCAGCACGAGCGCTGCGATCCCGATGATCCCGCCAGCGAGGCTGCCCGGAAAGCGCGGTGACACATGCACGAGGTAGCCGAACGGGAACAGCAGCAGGAATGCGACCAGCAGGCCGACGGCGATGTCGCTGCGTTCGCGCATCAGGCTTCGACCACGAGCGGCGTGCCCGTGCCCTTCGCCTGGCACGCGAGCACATAGCCCTGCGCCTTGTCGGCGGGCGCGAGGCCGGACTCGACCTCCATCGTTACCTCGCCCTGCAGCAGCTTGACCACGCAGGCGCCGCATGTGCCCGCACGGCAGGCATAGGAGATCTCGACGCCCGCGCCCTCGGCCGCCTCGAGCACGGTCTCGTCCGCGGGCAAGGCCGCCGACACCCCCGACACGGAGAAGGTCACCGTGCTCGGCGCCACCTCGGCGCTCGGGGCCGGCTTATCCGCTGGCGCGGGCGCGGGTTTGACCTCGAGATCCTCGTGGTCGGCCGGCAGCGAGGCCGGACCGAACGCCTCGGTGTGCAGCTGCGCTTCGGGGACGCCAAGTTCCGCCAGCACGCCGCGCATCGCGCCCATCATCGCCGGCGGGCCGCACATATGGATCCGCCGGCTCGCGATCTCCGGCACCGCGGCCAGGATCATCTCGCGGGTGATCGGCCCTTCGGGGCCCATCCAGACGGTGCCGGGCGCGCGCTGCATCGCGGCGACGACATGGAGGTTGGGAAAACGGCGTTCGAGCCGCTCGAGCTCGTCGCGGAACACGAATTCCTCGGTCGACCGAGCGCCGTAGAAGAAGAAGATATCGCCCTTCCACGCGGTGTCGGTGAGATAGCGCAGCACCGACATCATCGGGGTGATGCCGACCCCGCCCGCGATCAGCACGATGCTCTGCGCATCCGTTCCCGTGAAGGTGAAGGCGCCGAACGGTCCGCTGACCTTCAGCAGATCGTCGGCGACGACCTTGTCGTGCAGGTATCGCGAGACCACGCCCTGCTCCTCGCGCTTGACCGTCAGTTCGACATAGGCCCGCTGGGTCGGCGAAGAGGCGATCGTGTAGGAACGGCGCGCGGTCTTGCCCGCTTCGGGCTCTACCTCGACCTGCAGGAACTGGCCCGGCAGGAAGTCGAACGGCAGCCGGTCGGCGGCCGGGTCCGCGAGCCGGAAGGTCAGCACGCTCGGCGTCTCTCGCACGATCTGGACCACGCGCAGCTGCCCCGCCCAGCTTTTGGGCTTGCGCAGCGAAGCTCCCGCGGGCGCGGCCGCATTGCTCGAGGCGAGCCCGGCGCTGCCGGCAACGGGGGCAGGTGCGGGCGCGAACTTCGCAGCGGGCGGGACAGCCTTCGGCTCCGGCTTTTCCGAGGTCTTGGCGGTGGCGACACCGCCGGCGATCGCCCCGATCCGCCGGAGGCGGAAGATCTGCAGCGCGATCAGCGTGGCGCTCACCAGCCCCAGGAAGAGCATGAGAAGGAGGTGTGAGGGCGAGATGCCGAACCAGTGGTCGGCATGGCCGGGCGCGGCCTGGTCGATGTCGAGCTGATCGCGCAGCCAGGCAAGCCCGACCTCCCGGGGCGGCTGCAAGCCGCCGATCGCGCCCTGCGCGGCGGTGCCGGACCGGAACAGGTCGGTTCCCTCGCGCAGGCGGCGCGCCGCATCGAGCCGGGCCGAGACCGTGGTTGCACGCGCGCCGTCGGCCGAGGCGGCGTTGATCATCGCTAGGCCCGTGCTTACCCGTTCGCCAGCCTGCGCAGCGACCCGCTGCCTTGCCGCTTCGTCGAGCGCGGGAAAGGCGAGCAGTTGCGAGATGAAGCCGGTCCGGCGCGATTCGTGGCCGTGCTCATTCTCCCCTTCCCCATTGATCATGCGATCCATCATGGGGTTCATCATCTTCGCCATGTCCGACGACCCCGACGATGCCGGTGCGGACATGCCCCCGCCGGCCGGCATGCCTGCGCCATGATGCGCGGCATGATCCTCGCCCTCCTGCGCGCCCGCGCCCGCGCCCGCGGACAGGCTGAGAGCGATTGCGCAGCCGAGGCTCAAGCGTCGAAGGCTGATCCGCCTGGACATCCTCATCCCCTTTTTCAGCGCGCTTACATATCCTTCATCGGCATCGCCGAATTGCCCGGCGCGGGATCGGGTGCCGGCGCGGTCTGGTTGCCGGCCCCGGCGCGCATCGCGTCATGGTCCATCGCCTGACGGTGATGCCGCTCCATCTCGGCCTGGTTGCTCATCGCGTCCATCGACGCCGCGTCTGCAGCGTTGCCGCTGTCGGTCAGGACCGGGGTGGCGGCGACGCTGTTCGCCGCGGGCGGCACCGTCTGGTCGGCCTGGCGGTCGCAGCCCGAAAGCGCGAGCGCCAGCAACAGGCTTCCGCCGACAAGCGGAAGGGCTTTTTTCGCATGGTCGATCATAGCTTGCTCCTTGGCTTGAAAACTGTGGTCCCGGGCGCCGGGGATGGCGCCCGGACCGGCTCATTGCGCGCTGCGCAGGATCTGAAGGCACCGGTCGTGCGAGAGGTTCATCGGGTTGCGCCCCTGCCCCTTCATCTCGCCATGATCATGCGGCGTCTGGAGACCCATATTGCCCTCCATCGCCCGGCAACTCTCGACCTGCGCCGAGGTCGGCCGCGTGGTTACACAGGCGCCTAGAAGCAGCGCCGGCGTGAGGACGGCGATCAAACGCATTTTCGTCATGACAAAACCCCTTTCGCTAGTGATGATCGTTCGTCCTGCGCTGCCTGATGTTTCTTGTTATGCTGCTGGTCTTTCCGCCGCGCCGTCAGGAAGGCGAGGATCGGGCAATCGGAGACCGGCACTTCGCCCGGGCATTCGTCGGCGAGCATCCGCAGCATGTCGCGGATATCCGACAGGCGCTCGAGCCGGGCTTCGGCGTCCGCGATCTTGGCAAGCGTGATATCGAGCACGGCCTGGGCATGCGCGGTGTCCGACGCCCTGAGCGCCAGCAGCTGCCGGGCCTGTTCGAGTGTGAAACCAAGCTCCTGCGCCGAGCGGATGAAATTGACGCGCTCGAGGTCGGTCGCGTCGTAGAGCCTGTAGCCCGCTGCCGTGCGCGCGGGCTCGCGCAGCAGGCCCATCCGCTCATAATAGCGGATCGTATCCCGCCCCACGCCTGCGGCCGCGGCCAGTTCGCCGATCTTGAAATTGCCCATGTCATCCGCTCGATCATGCCGGTTGGACCATGGTCCAGGGTCAAGCGGTTTCGCTTTGACTCCGAACGGTCTCCTCGTCGCCGGCGGCCCGCTGCCCCGACGCGTCGCAGGGCAGCCCGTGCCGCCGGGCCACCGGCTTGTCAGTTCTTGCGAAGCTCGACGATGTCGTGCCTGGCAGGCGTGCCGTCGGCGACGGACACGTGCGCGAAGTGATCGTCAAAGATATGGTCGATCGTCACATGGCCGACGAGCTGGCGGTGATAGGTCGGCGCCACGCCCTTGGACGGACCCGGATGGGTCACGACGCGATAGACCTCGAGTTTCTGGCCGACCTCGGCGCCATCGGCCTTGCCGATGCAGACGACCGTGCCGTTGCTGCCCGTGTCGACGATCGAGCCGCGCATGAACAGGCTGTGCCCGATGCCCTGGGCCATAGCGGGGACGGCAGCAAGCATCGAAATGCCGGCAAGCGCGACCATGAGAGTTTTTCTGACCATATTCACCTCCTTGGATGGTAAGCCACCGCCCGGACTTTGCCGAGGGGAAGAGCGTCTCTTCAGGCTTGGGACTACGGTCCCGGGTCCAGCCTCGATATACGTAGAGGCCGCAGCCGATCTTCTTCCCCGGGCCGGATCTTTATTGACGCGGAGTTGACGGAATCAGCCGTCAGCACTTCAAAATCCGCGCGGCGCGAGACTTTGGTTGGCTGCGCCCGCGAAACCCGCTAGATATCGAGGCCCGTGAAACGCCTGCTCGCCCTCCTGCTCGTCATCGGAGCGCTGTCCGGTCTCTTCGGAGCCCAGATGGCGGCCGCGCACAGCGTGCCGCAGGCGGCAGGCGCGCCGCTGGCCAAGGGCATGGATGCGGACTGCATGGCGATGATGGCCAAGCAGCAGCCTGCGCCCAGCGAAAAGCCCTGCAAGGGCCTGACGCTCGATTGCATCGCCGCGATGGGGTGCGTGATCCCGCTGGTCGCAGCGGACCTGGCAGGCGGCGTTGCGCCTGCGCGTCTCTACGACGCGCCCAGCTTCTGGACGACCGACACGATATTGACCGGCAAGGCGGTTGCGCCCGAGCCGGATCCTCCCACCAGCCTTGCCTGATTGAACGAGCACGGGCTGCGCGCATCGATCGATGCGTGCGCGCCCGGTTTCCTTCTTTTCAGTCAAAGGTTTTCGTGATGATCAAAATGCTTCCGGCCGCCCTTGTGGCGGCCCTCGGTCTCGCCGCGCCTGCGCTTGCAGCCGACGCGAGCCGCACGCCTCAGGGCCATTGGGAATGGCGCTCGGCGCCGCAATATGGTCCGCGGGCGACCGGCCCTGCGCGTGTCCGCATATGGGTGCCCCAGAGCCGGGACATGGCCAGCTGCGATTGCGCGATGATGCAGGCAAGCGCCGCCGACTGCATGCGCGGCGCAGTCAGGTCGGACAAGGGCTAACCCACTCCGGAGCGGCGCGTCACATGGTGGCGCGCCGCCTCTGTCATGAGGGGATGATATCCATGATCATGATGCCGAGGCGCGCTGTGCGACGCCTGTTGCTCCCACTCGGTGCGACGCTTGCGAGCGCCTGGGCCGTGCCGGTGTCGGCCGGCCCGCTCACCTACGAGCAGGCACTGAGGCTCGCTGCCGCCAATGCGCCAAGCCTCAAGGCGCGCGCGGCGGCGACAGCTGGCGCCCGCTCCTCGGCGGTCGCGGCCGATCGCCTGCCCGATCCGACGCTCGACCTGGGCCTGCAGAACTTCCCGGTGAGCGGCCCCAATGCCGGCAGCTTCACGCGCGACGATTTCACCATGGCGACGATCGGGTTCAGCCAGGCCTTCCCCAATCTCGCCAAGCGCCATGCACGCGCCGCGCGCGCCGCGGCCGATATCGGTGTCGCCGAGGCGGGCGAGCTGGTCGAAGGCCGCAACGTGCGGCTCGAGACCGCGCTCGCATGGATCGATCTCTATTATGGCGAACGCCGGCTCCGGCAGCTCGACCTGCTCGATGCCAGTCTCGACGACCTGCAGAAGACCGTGACCGCACGCCTGGCGTCGGGCAGCGCGCGCCCGAGCCAGGCGCTCGAGCCCGACCAGCTCCGCGCCGCCATCGCCGATCGCCGCGCCGAGATGGCTGCGGTGGTGGCGCAGGCGCGGGCCCGGCTCGCGCGCTATACCGGCGACCCCGACCCGCAGGCGACGGGCGACCCGCCGATACTCGATGTCGATCCGATCCGGCTGCGGGCCGGGATCGATGCGCTTCCCGCCGTGCGCGCGCAGGACGCGCGGATCGCAGTCGCCGAAGCGGACGTGCGCCTCGCGCGCGCCGACAAGCGCTCCGACTGGAAGGTCGGCGTCACCTATGGCCGGCGCGAGAACCCCCGGGTGCCATCCTCGCCTTCGTCGCCGATCAGATCGACGTGCCGGCGACAGCGTTCGACGATTATGCTCGTCGCGACGAAACCCGCCGCGCGCATCTCGCCGATGTCATGCAGCGGTTCGGCTATGCCGCATTCGGCCGGAGTCACTTTCGCGCGATCGTGGCGTTCGCGATGCCGGTTGCGCAGACCGTCGCCCAACCTCTCCAGCTCGCCAGCACTGTGATCGATGAACTGCGCCGGCGACGGGTACTGCTGCCACCGCCAGCGGTCATCGAGGCGATCGTCAGGCGCGCGCGTCAGCAGGCCGAACAACTCACCCATGAACTCCTGACCAGCGGCATTAAGCCTGACAAGCTCACGATACTCGATACCTTGCTGGCCCGGCGGTCGGATCAAGGAACGACTTGGCTGGCTTGGCTGCGCAATGCGCCGCAATCACCGGCACCGCGCAACATTTTGCGGCTGCTGGAACGGCTCGATCATGTCCGGACGGTCGGCCTCGATCCTGCGCGCGCCGCCATGATCCCATCGGCGACATTCGACAGGCTTGCCGACCAGGCGGTGCGGATCACGCCGCAGCACCTCGGCGAACTCAGCCCACTGCGCCGTCATGCGACATTGGCGGCCGCAACCATCCGCCTCGAGGAAAGCCTCACCGACGCCACGCTCACCATGTTCGACAAGCTGCTCGGCAGCATGACCCGCCGCGCGGAGAACCGGACGCGCGACAAGGCGGTCAGGACGGTGCGCGAGATGCAGGGCCATCTTCGCGCCCTGACCAACAGCTGCCGCGTGCTGATCGATGCGCACGCCAAGGGTATCGTGTCCCTTGCGAGTATTGGCCCGTTCGACTGGGAGCGGTTCGGCTCCGCTGTCGCCCAGGCGGAAGTCCTCGTCCGTCCCGAGACGATCGACCGCACGGCCGAACTGATCGAGCGGCATCGCACGGTGAAGCTGTTCGCCGGGCAATTCTTGAGTGCGTTTGCGTTTCGCGGCGCGGGACCGGTGCAGGGAATTCTCGATGCGCTCGCGATCATCGCCGATCTTTACCTTACTGGAAAACGACGCCTGCCCGACAAGGTGCCGCTGCGCTTCGTACCAACGGGCTGGCGTCCGTTCGTAATCCGTGACGGTGTCGTCGATCGCGCGGCCTATGAACTCTGCGCACTGTCCCAGCTTCGCGACCGGTTGCGAGCCGGCGATATCTGGGTGGCAGGGAGCCGACAGTTTCGGGATTTCGACAGCTATCTCATTCCACCCACCACCTTCGCGGCGCTGCGTGAGAAGGGGCCGCTTCCGCTCGCGATTGAAACCGGGTTCGATCGTCATATCGAGGATCGTCGCGAGCGATTGGATAGCGCGATCGAGCGGGTGACGATGCTCGCCCGGCAGGGCGAACTGCCTCAAGTCCGTCTCGACGAAAACGGCCTAATGATCTCGCCGCTGAAGGCGATCACGCCGCCCGCAGCCGAGGCCGCGCGTCGTACGGCCTATGACCGGCTCCCTCGCGTTAAGATCACGGATATCCTGCTCGATGTCGATGCGTGGACCGGGTTCGGTGACTGTTTCACCCACCGGCGTTCGGGCCGAGCGGCCGACGACCGCAATGCGCTGCTGACCGTGATCCTCGCCGATGGCATCAATCTCGGCCTGACCCGCATGGCGGACAGTTGCCGTGGCGCCAGCCTGCGCCAGCTCGCCCATCTGCATGACTGGTATATCAGCGAGGCCGCCTATGGCGAGGCGCTGGGACGATTGATCGACGCGCATCGCGCAGTGCCGCTTGCCGGATTATGGGGCCGCGGCATCAGCTCGTCGAGCGACGGTCAGCAATTCCACGCAGGCGGGCGGGGTGCCGCGATCAGCGACATCAACGCGCGCAACGGCAACGAACCTGGCGTATCTTTCTACACCCATGTCTCGGACCAGTATGACCCGTTCGGCTCGCGCGTGATCGCCGCGACCGCAGGCGAGGCCCCCTATGTCCTCGACGGCTTGCTGTATCACCATACCGGGTTGTCGATCGAAGAGCATTATACCGATACGGGTGGCGCGTCCGACCATGTGTTCGGATTGATGCCGTTCTTTGGCTACCGCTTCGCGCCCCGGCTGCGCGATATCAAGGAGCGCCGCCTGCATCTGCTACCCGGTCAGGAGGCGGGACCGTTGCTTACCGGCATGGTCGGCGATCCGATCGCGCACGGCCATGCAGCAGCGCATTGGGACGAATTGCTGCGGCTCGCCACCTCGATCCGGACCGGGACCGTCACCGCCTCGGCGATGCTGCGCAAGCTGTCCGCCTATCCGCGCCAGAATGGCCTGGCACTGGCGCTGCGCGAGATTGGCCGGCTCGAACGCTCGATCTTCATGCTCGACTGGTTGCAGGATATCGATCTGCGTCGGCGCACCCAAGCTGGGCTGAACAAGGGCGAGGCGCGCAATGCGCTCGCCCGCGCGCTGTTCTTCAACCAGCTCGGCGAGCTGCGCGACCGCCGGTTTGAGAACCAGTCCTACCGCGCGTCCGGCCTTAACCTATTGGTCGCCGCGATCATCCTGTGGAACACCCGCTATCTCGAACAGGCACTGACCGCCATGGGAACGCCGGACGAAGTTGCCCGCCATATCGCGCCGCTGGGATGGGAGCATATCGCGCTCACCGGCGACTATAGCTGGGAACGGGAAGACCGGCCGGCACCGGATCAGCTAAGGCCGCTTCGCACATCGCCGTCACTGCTCGCTGCGTGATATAATCCGGGGGCAGGAATCACCACTTTTTGCCGTTCGCCATCCGTTCGCGCCTAGCGTACGTAAAACTCACTTTCGTGTAGTGACCCCATGAAGTCCCAACACTCCTTGAAAAAATCGCCTGCCAAGGCCCCTGCTGAGCGGGTGGTGAAGGACATCCGGCGGCAGACCCGGCGGCACTTCTCGGCCGAAGACAAGATACGCATCGTGCTCGATGGGCTGCGCGGCGAAGACAGCATTGCCGAACTATGCCGCAAGGAAGGCATTGCACAGAGCCTGTATTACACCTGGTCGAAGGAGTTCATGGAAGCGGGCAAGCGACGCCTGGCGGGTGACACGGCTCGTGCCGCGACCAGCGGCGAGGTGCAGGACCTGCGCCGCGAAGCCCGCGCTTTGAAGGAATGCGTGGCCGACCTGACCCTCGAGAACCGTCTGCTCAAAAAACGTATGGCCCGCCCCGTCTGCAAGGGGGATTTTGAAGTGTTCTGATCAGTCTGCGTCAACGTATGCGGTCTCATGGGTGACCCCATGGCCAAGATGGACATCCGCACGTCTGGAGCCACAATAAAGACGCCGGCAACGAGTGCCATTTTTTTGGCCGGGCTTTCCAGACGCCGATCGACTGTCAGGCCATCTTCACGATCCTTCCTGCAAACATCGTTGGCCTATGCACGAAGATGCGTGCGGCCGATCCGGTTATGCCGCGACTGGGTAGCCGCGTTCGAACGTCGCGTCCTTGCGCAAGGCCGCCCATGCGATCCGCGCCAGCTTGTTGGCCAGCGCGACGACGATAGCATTGCGGTGGACTCCTCGCTCGATCATTCCTGTCAACCAGCGCCCCAACGGGGTCTCGCTTCGCGCCAGCGACGGCAATGCTGCTCGGGCACCGTGGATGAGCAAGGTGCGCAAGTAGGTGTTGCCTCGCTTGGAGATGCCGAGCAGCCGCGGCTTGCCGCCGGTAGTATGCTGACGGGGCACCAGACCGAGCCAGGCACCCAGGTCTCGGGCTTTGGCAAAGCTGCTGGCATCGCCCACGGCTGCAATCAGGGCAGTTGCGTTCAGCACCCCGACGCCGGGGATGGATGTGAGCCGCCGGGCAGCCGCGTCATTGCGCGCCAGCTCGACAAACTCGCCGTTCAGCGTTTCCACCCTGGTATCGAGTTCGCGCCATTCGGCACGCAGTTCGGCCACCAACTGGCGCAGACGCGGTGACAAGGTCGTATCCTCATCGGCCAGCAGGGCATCGATGCCGAGTTCCAGCTTGCGCCGCCCAACCGGGAAAATGGTCCCGCGCTCCAGCAGGATCGCCCGCAACTGGTTGGTCAGGCTCCTGCGCTCAGCCACCAGGCGCGAGCGAACCCGGTGGAGCGTCTGGATGTCCAACTGCTCCTGGGTCTTGAGTTCGACGAAGCGCATCGTTGGACGCGAGGCGGCCTCGGCGATCCCCTCGGCGTCGCGGTCATCGTTCTTCTGTGCTTTGACATACGGCCGTACGTACTCCGGCGACATCAGCCGGATCTCATGTCCGTGCGCGGCGAACAGGCGCCCCAGATAATGGGCACCGCAACATGCCTCCATCGCGACCACGCACACAGGAAGCTTGGCAACGTAGTCGACCAGCGTCTGGCGGCGCATCGACCTGCGTACGACGACAGCTCCCGACGCATCCACGCCCACCACACTGCAGGCATTCTTGCCCAAATCAACGCCAAGGATCACAATAGACATCGGTCCGCTCCTTTCCTCTTCAAGCACCAGCATCATATCCGATGCCGGGGAAAAGGGGCGGGCCATCCCATAAAGCATGATCGCGGATGGGGGCGACGACGAATGAGGTACCCTGCCGCAGAAAAGCTGGAGATCATCAGGATCGTCGAGCAGTCGCACCTGCCCGCCAAGCACACGCTGGATAAGCTCGGCATTCCCCGCCGGACGTTCTACCGCTGGTATGATCGCTTCCTCGAAGGCGGCCCCGAATCGCTGGAGGATCGCCCCTGTGCGCCAGGCCGGGTGTGGAACCGCATTTCCGAGGATGTCCGCGAGCAGATCGTCGAGATGGCGCTTGATGCGACCGAACTCTCCCCCCGCGAACTGGCCGTGCGCTTCACCGACGAGAAGCGCTACTTCGTGTCGGAGGCCACGGTTTACCGCCTGTTGAAGGCGCACGACCTGATCACCAGTCCGGCCTATACCGTGATCAAGGCCGCCGACCAGTTCCACACGAAGACCACCCGGCCGAACGAGATGTGGCAGACAGACTTCACCTACTTCAAGATCATCGGGTGGGGCTGGATGTACCTTTCGACCGTGCTCGACGACTATTCGCGCTACATCATCGCCTGGAAGCTGTGCACCAACATGCGCGCCGAGGACGTCACCGACACGCTCGACCTCGCTCTCAAGGCCTCGGGTTGCGATAGTGCCACGGTGCTGCACAAGCCCCGGCTGTTATCGGACAACGGCCCCGGCTACATCGCGGGCGAACTCGCCGAGTACATCGAGGCCCAGCAGATGAGCCACGTTCGCGGAGCCCCGTTGCATCCGCAAACTCAGGGCAAGATTGAGCGCTGGCACCAGACCTTGAAGAACCGCATCCTGCTGGAGAATTACTTCCTGCCCGGCGACCTCGAGGCCCAGATCGAGGCGTTCGTGGAGCACTACAATCACCAGCGCTACCACGAGAGCCTGAGCAACGTGACCCCGGCAGACGCCTACTTCGGCAGGGCTCCCGCCATCATCAGGCGCCGCGAAACCATCAAGCGAAAGACCATCGAACATCGCCGCTTGCTTCACCGCAAGCTCGCCGCCTAACATCAAGCCCCAGACGAGGCCCGCTCTCCGCTAATCCACGATCCCATCTGTGCCAAATGTTTCGACGACGGACAGCCGATAACGAAGAACGGTTCAAACTTCCTAAGGATAGCAGCCGCGGGCGAGTGATGGGCCCTGGCGGCGATGCGGCCCGACTGACGAGGGGGCAAACTCATTTGCCGTTCCTGGAGTCGGTAAAATCGCCGGGCATGTCTCATCCAACCCGACCAAAGCGAAATCGTTGCAAAATGCTGTCGGGCAGAGGCAAGTTAGATGTCCGGTAAGCAGGAAGGTGCCAGTAGGATTGCCGGCGCTCGGCGGACTATGCGATCGTGCCATGGGATATTCCGGTTCGCCGCATGATCGGCAAAGCCTTGCGTGACTATTTCACGCAGCGAACTATTCGAGCAATGCCGACTGTCTGATTAACACTCTGTTTCCACCGGGAACGATGTCGCCGAATTTTGATTTTATGCGGTATGAAGGAAGACGCTGCCCATCCGATCTGCCGAGAGGAGATTCTGGTCGTTGATGATGAGCCGCTGCTCAGAATGGTTTTGGTGGATTTGTTCGAGGATGCAGGCTTCCGGGTGGAGGAAGCGGGCGATGCTGGCGAAGCACTTGAACTATTGAAAGCGCATCCTTCCATCCGCATTGTCGTGACTGACATTCAGATGCCCGGATCAATGGACGGCCTGCGCCTCGCGAACTATATCCATGATGCATATCCGCCAATCGCGCTAATCGTGTGCTCGGGCGCGATATCACCTGATGGAGGCGCGCTGCCGCAGTCCGCCATCTTCATGCCCAAACCGGTCGATCACGCCGTTTTGCTACGCACGGTGAGCAAAATGTTGTCTGCGTAACGAGGCTAAGCTCCTGCTATTGCTTAGATAAGCCTTCGAAAACTAGCGAAAAGGCGGTTCCTTCGCCCACTTTGCTGGCGACTTCCATCCTTGCCCCCATCCGTTCGACAAGGTCGCGGCAGAGCAGTAGTCCCAGCCCGCTCCCCTTCTCTCCCGCAGTCCCTGGCGTCGTGACGCGGCGATCGATGCGGAAGAGATTGTCGATGGCCTGCTGCGACATTCCTACGCCGGAATCCCGAACATGGATAACGAACCGCCCGTCGGTTCCTTTCTCGCAGGCGATGGTGATGCCGCCCCCTGCTGGCGTAAACTTGATCGAATTGCCGACCAGGTTGCGCAGCACCGTCGCGAGCATGTCGCGATGGGCACGGACCATCCCGCCGCCACAATCGAATGACACCGATACGCCCTTCTCTTCAGCCGTGTGGCGGCACACACTCGTCGCTTCCTGTGCGATAGCAGCCACATCGACCATCTCGAGTTCGACATTGCCGCTATCCATCTGGAGCTGTGCCCAGTCGAAAAGGCTTTCCATCAGGGCGTGTGCCTGCACTGCCGCCTCCTGCACGGCCTGCGCACGGATTTGAACCTTCGCGGGATCCTTTTGCGCGGCGGTCCGGCTCAAAGAGTCCGAGAGACCAATGATTGCCTGGAAGGGATTGCGCAGATCATGCGCGATGATCGAAAGCAGCAAGGCCTTCTGACGATTGAGCGCATCGAGAGCGAGGGATTTTTCCTCGGCTTCCCGCTTCGCCTGCTCGAGTTCCGCCAGAAAGGCGCGCCTTGCCTTGGCATAGCGGATTGCACGCGCAAGGCCCGATGGGTTGAGCTCCGCCTTGCTCAAATGATCGAGCGCCCCCGCTCGCATCAGATCGAGGGCCGTCTCGGGGTTGGTCTCGCCGGTAAGGATCAGAACGGCATTGATACCGCACCTTGGAGCGAGCAAAGCCCCCAGCACATCGAAGGCATCGGCATCGGGCAAGCGATAATCGAGCAGGACGCAGTCGAAGGCTTTCTCGCCTGCGAGCGCTAGTCCTTCGGCAGCGTTTGCTGCCTCCGTCAGAACCCAAGTGAGGTCAGAGGCCGACAGCGCCCGCCGGACGGCCTGGCGATCGACTTCATCGTCATCGATAAGGAGGATGTGGGTCTGGGTCGGCATCGTCAGCGCGGAAACTCAACGATTCTCCAATAATGTTCAAGCAGTGATACGGCTTCCATAAAGGTGTTTGCCGGGTCCTGCTTGACGATGTAGCCCGCGACATTGTGCCCATAGGCGCGCGCCTTGTCCTCGTCCGCCTTGGAGGTGGTGATCATGAACACCACAGAGCCTTTCAGCTCCTCATCCGCCCGAATGGCTTCCAGGAATTCGATGCCGTTCATCCGGGGCATGTTGAGGTCGAGCAGGATGAGGTGAGGCTTGGGCAGCTTTTCCTGGCCGTTTTCGCCCCGCAGCACTTCCAGTGCCTCGATGCCGTCACGAGCCACTGTGATCGGGTTGGCGATCCGGCTTTTGGCGAACGCGCGCTTTAGGCCTTGCACATCGACCTCGTCATCTTCGACGAGCAACAGATTGACGGTTGGATTCATGCTCGAGATTCCTTGGAGATAGCGGGCCAGGTGAAATGCACGGTGAGGCCGCGGGCCTCATTCTCGCTCAACCACACCTGTCCGGATTGCCGTTCGACGAGCTTCCTTACAATCGCAAGCCCCATTCCGCTACCTTCCACTTCATCCCTTGGCTTGAGGGTCTGGAACATACCGAACACCCGTTCGCGGAACTGTTCGGGTATCCCTGCCCCATTATCGCTGACGGTGAACTCGTACATGTTGCCCACAGATGCCGCCTTAACCTGGATAAGGCCATGGGCCGGATCCGGGTGATGCTTTACCGCGTTTCCTATGAGGTTCTGCAGCGTCTGGGTGAGCGCGGCTTGCGCGGTTACCAGCGTAGGCAAACTCGCGTCCGCCTCGATCCGAAAGCCCTCCGGCGGGCTGATGAGGGCCGCAAGATCCGAGACCAGCGCCCTCGTATCAACCTCCCGGATCACATTGTCGTCGCGCCCGGCGCGCGAATAGGCGAGCAGATCAATAAGCAGACTCTCGAGCCGACGTACCCGGCTCTTCAGCAAATCCATGTTCGTTCGGGTATCGCCCTCCAGCTTGTCACCCAGGTCCTCCTCGATCCAGCTCGCCAGGTTCTCGATCCCGCGAAGAGGCGCTTTGAGATCGTGTGAGGCGACATAGGCGAACTGCTCGAGCTCGGCATTGGAACGCTGGAGATCATGAGCCTGATGCCGCAGCTTCTGGTCGATTTCCTTTCGATCCGTCACATCGGTAAAGAGCGCGACGACCCCAAGGATACGGCCGCTATTGGCGCGGTGGGGACGGAAGTAACCCTCGAAATCCCTCGGCGACGCGGCATCGGGCAGCTGGAAGGCAAACCGAACTTCCTCCCCGCTGAGTGCCGTCTGGAGTTCGTCGCCAGCGCCTGGGAACGTCTTTTGAGGAAACAATTGATCCAGATTTCGGCCCGAAACATGAGCTACGTCCTCCGCCGTAACGCTGAAGCGGCGCGCAAACTCCTCATTCAGAAAGCCGATGGATCTGTCCGCCTCGATATAAGCGATCATCGCCGGCATGGTATCCGCGGTCACCCGCAGGACCGACGTGCGGTCGAGTTCGATGAGGCTGTCTTTGAACACCGCGACGGCACGCGCCATGGCGCCAACCTCATTGCGGTGGTTGAGGCTTGGGATGGATACCGACGTGTCACGCGCGACAAGCCTCCGCATCGTTTCCGCCAAACCCACAAGGGGACGGGCTATGTACCGGCTGAGGGCTACTGCGACCCCCAGACTGATCAACAATGTCAGGACCAACGAAGCCCACAGGGTGAACCGCGCGGTTTCTTCCGCGCGCGCAACCAGGCGGGTCTGGACAACCAGCGAATCCTGTTCGCGCTGTTCGATAGTGGCGAGCCGTGCGCGGAAGGTGTCGAACATGGCCTTGCCCTGCCCGTCTGCTTCGATCGAACGGGCGTGATCGCGCGCCGTGGGATAGGCCATGTCCCTGATGATGACGGCGCCCACCTGACGCTGCCAGTTTCGCGCCGCTTGTTCGGCTTCTTCAAGCGCATCCAACTGAGGTTGGTTCGTGGCCAGCAGAACCTTCAGCTCCGCGATACTATGGTCGAAGTTGCGTCGCCCCTCTTCATAGGGCTGCAGACTTGTCCGACGTCCGGTCAGCAAATAGCCTCGCGCGCCGGTCTCCTGGTTGAGCATCTCGATCTTGATGGCGCTCAGTCCGACAATGATCTGCGAAGAGCGGAAGCGCGACGCCGTCGCAGAATGCAATTGGGACAAGGTGATAAGGACGCCTCCGCTGCCGACGAGCGCAATGAGGGCGATCATCGCGATTGCGAAACCGAAAGTTCGATTTAGACTGTAGGTGTTCTCTCGCATCGCCCTTCGCATACCCAGCCTGTGGGAAAATAACAGCAACAGTTTTTAGGGTTTGGTTGGGCGCCAGACTCTGAGTACGAGCCGGTGACGATTCCAGGGATCCCGCTCGGCATTGCGGGCTTTTCTCCCCGTCGGCGGCGCGCGACGACCACCGAATCGATTACATTCATCAGCGGGTTGAGGACCGTCGAGCCCCGGCAATGCCTCGCCAGCAGCGTGACGATCTCCCTCATCGACGTTAGTGCGCCGCCCAGAACAGGCAGATAGGCCGAACGCAGGTAGTTGTCGTTTGCGCTCATCCATGACGATGGTCACGGTGCCCATGATCATGATCGTGATGCTCGTGTGCCCGTGGTGATGATAGCGGTAGGGCGCTGACGATGTTCAAGATTAGGCCAATCGCCGCCGCTACGGTCGCATTCCCGAAAGCGTGAGGGACTTCATCACTCGATACGGGAACAAACTCGGGGTCAGTCCATTTTAGAGGCCCGCGCCGACACTTTGCGCGCCTGTCGTGCAAGCGTCGCCAATCCGCCGGTTCGGGTCGCCATCCGCAACCGCGCCACAGACGCAGGATCATGTGCATACGATGAGCGTAATCCAGATTATCGCCGCAGCCACGCCCGCTGCAACTTCCCCAGCTCTCGCAAGAACCGCCATCCCGGACGTATCCACGCAAATTCGCGACCTGTCGCGATCGACGGTTTCGTGGTTCCAGGCGTACTGGCTGCAGATCATCATCGCATTGGCCATCGCCGTCGCCATCGTCTCCGCGCTCTACGCCCTGCGCGGGCTTGGCGCGCGTCTGTGCCGAAAGGAGCGCGGGCGGGGCGACTGGCGTACCATCGTCGGCCGGGCCATCACCAAGACCACCAACTACTTCATCATCATGGTCGCCATCCGTGCGGTGGACGGATACGCGCAGACGCCTCCGATGCTCGACAAGCTGGTAACGTTCCTGTTCACCCTGGCTGCGGTGATGCAAGGCGCGATCTGGGCGCGCGAGTTCATCCTCGGCGCGATAGAGCACAAGACCTCGGCCGAGCATTTCAAGGGCGAGGCGATCATTAATGCCATGGGCCTCATCCGCCTGTTGGTCAGCGTGGTGGTCTTCGCGGTGGCGGCCGTGGTGCTGCTCGACAACATCGGCGTAAACGTTACCGGCCTCGTCGCGGGTCTGGGCGTCGGCGGTATCGCCATAGGTCTGGCTGCGCAGGGTATCTTCGCCGACCTGTTCGCCGCGCTGGCGATCATCTTCGACCGACCGTTTTCCAAGGGCGACCAGATCAGCTTCGACAATTCGTCGGGCACGATCGAGGCGATCGGTCTCAAGTCCACGCGCATCCGCGCCTATACGGGCGAACTGCGGATCATCTCCAACAAGAACCTGCTCGACAAGGAAATCCTGAACGTCAGCGGGCGTGATCATATCCGTTTGCCGTTCACCATCGGCGTCGCCTACGAGACCCCGCCCGAGACGCTCGCGCGCATTCCCGGCATCCTGACCGAACTTGTCGAGGCGGAAGGCGGTAAGGCGGCAAGGGCCGGGTTCGAGAGCTTCGGCGCTAGTTCGCTCGATTTCAGCCTGCTGGTCGACGTGCCGGGCAAGGACTGGGGCGTGGCGCATCCGCTGCGCGACCGGCTGATGGTGGCGGTCGTGCAAAGGTTCGCCCAGGAGGGGATTTCCATTCCTTATCCCACGCAAACGACGTTCACCGCCGCCCCTGACGGAAAGCTGATCATGCCCTATCCGAGCCCCACGTCATCTGACGACGACGCAAGGGCGCTGTAGGCCCTTCGTCGAAGCCCCGCATGCGTTTCTGCGGAAATTGGCCAGATGGAGGCGGAAATGTAGCTTTCCCGCCATATAGCAGCGGGCCCTGCGGGCCCGAACTGCACAGTCTGCTCCTAAGGACTCCTCTTAACCGGCAGCACGGGCTGGCCGTTAGCCCTGCCGTCCTGGCCGATTTATGGGTGGGTTCTGGGCCGCGTGTGGCGCACGCTGCCGTGGCATCGCTCGCGTTATGACCAATTCCATGTACCTGCATTAGGTCGGATTCCAGGGGGCGAAACCCAGTCAGGGCTCGAAGCCTTGTGCTATGGTGCTCCTCAAGGCGGCTCTACTTTTCCTCCTCGCCAAGCTGACCGGGTGGAGGAGAGGGAACGACAGAGCCACGCCGGTTCGGCATCTGCACCGATTTCTGGCTATCTGGCGATCCGCCATTTTTTGGGAGCATGCGTTCAACGAAGGTCGCAGCGACCAGGAGTAGGACGGCGAGGGCCGTACCTGCCAGCACAAGAATATACTGCCCAGCACCGGCGGTTATGCCGACAGCCGCAGCCATCCAGAGACTGGCCGCCGTTGTCATGTTTCGTACATCGCCCCCGCGCACAAAGATCAAGCCTCCGGCGATAAAGCCGATAGCTTGTGCAAGCCCTTGTATGACGCGAACAGGGTCGCCCTCCCCATGGTGTTCCACGAGTTCCAGGGCAGACAAGGTAAGCATCCCTGAGCTCAGCGCGACTAGACCATGTGTTCGCAGGCCTGCATCATGGCCGTGGCGTTCGCGTTCGAACCCCAGCACGAGGCCCAGAAGCGTCGCGAGCCCGAGCCTCATGAGGGTGACGGAGAGATCGTCCTCAAGCATTTTCGACACTCGGCTTAAAGGTGATGACGCGATAAACGTAGTACAGCAGCACTGCTGCCATGATCGTGAGGCCAGCAGGCCCAAGATAACGATCGACGGCCGAAAATTGTCGGCCGAGGAAGTATCCGGCTCCTGCAAGAAGGCTGTTCCACACAGCCGATCCCAGCGTGGTCAAGATGAGAAACCTTGGAAAAGGAGTGCCGAACACGCCAGCCGGAATCGAGATCAGCGTGCGCAGACCAGGAATGATGTGAGCGACGGGAATGGCCCAGGAACCGTGCCGATCAAACCAAGCATCAACGTGGTCGATTTCGTTAGCCGACAAGGTAAGCCAGCGTCCGTGGCGGTCAGCCAGCTTTTTCAATCGCCGTTCACCACATTTTCCTGCCAGCCACCACCAGAAGGCGGCGCCAGTGACCGTCCCTATCGTGCCGCATATGATGACAAGTATGATGTTGAGGCCGCCGTCGGCGGCAGTGTAGCCGGCCAGGGGCATGATCACTTCAGAGGGTATGGGAGGAAAGACATTCTCAAGCAGCATGAGCAGGCCGATGGCCCAGTACCCCATCCGCTCGACAATATCTGTGATCCATTCCGTCATACACGCCTATCCCGAAAATTAAGATTTGCAGTGCGTCACCAGGACACCCCAGCGTCATGCACGCCACTCACATTCGTGTGCAGCGCCATCATCTTGTGGGTCGACATCAGGCATTTCCTTTGCGTCGGCGGGTTTCCCAGCCCTTTTTCGCGGCCGCAGAGCGCTTTTCCGCGCTCTGACTCGATCCGCCCTTGCGGCCACCTTTGCGCGAACTTTCGTGGTTTTCTTTCTTGCCGCGGCCAGAGCCAGATTTCTTTCCGCCGCCGGACTCCTTGTTGACCGTCGCCCAGGCGCGCCTCTCTGCCTCCTCCTTGCCTACGCCGCGATCCTCATAGCCCTCTTCGATATGCTCGGCCTTGCGCTTCTGCTTGTCGGTGTAGCTCGACTTGTCTCCGCGAGGCATGATCCTTCTCCTTGTCGGTTGCCACCGCCAATCCCTTGAACGCGGCAGCAGCCAATTCGTCCCGATCTGTTTCGATCGGCTCGCCGCAATTTCTTGGTGGTCAGAAATCGCGCTTTGGCGCGATCTTCGCCAGATCGACGCGCGCTTCGAATGCATGCGCCTGAGCATTTCGAAGGTAAATCTGCCGCTGCCCGGCCCGTATTCCACGAGAACCTCGATGTTAGACCAGTTCAACGGGGCCAGCATACGGCGCACCATTCGGGCGCTTGCGGGAAAGGCCGAGCCGACCATTGACGGATGCCGGACGAACTCCCCTGCGGCAATCCATCCTGTATCTTTCACGAAAGCTTTCTCCCTGGAAGCTGATCAGAACGAGAATTTTGGCTCAGCCGGGATAGGGATTTTTCTGCAGCAAGCCGGCCAGATGGGCGGCGTTGCCAGCCACCATCTTTGCAGTTTCCGTCACCTTTTCCGGCGTCGTCGCCAAATCCTTGAAATCCGTGGACCCCATCGCCTCGCCGACCCAGTAGCATGCCGCGACCGCTGGAATGGTCCAGCCTACATCGTTCAGGGCCTGGAAAAGCTGGGCGGATGAAAAATGCGCGCCGTCCTCGTTGCCAACGATCGCCGCCACCGCGACTTTTCCATAGCTGGGCATGCGGCCCTGATCGTCCGTCTCCGAGAGAAACGCGTCCATCCGTTCGAGCACGCGCTTGGCGACGCTGGATATCTGCCCCATCCAGATCGGGCCGCCGAAGACGAGGATGTCGTGCGCCAGTATTTTCTCGCGCAGCGCAGGCCAGGCATCGCCGTCCCCTTCGTCGGATGTTACTCCGGCTCTGATATCGAGCGCTGCCGCCCGCACTGTCTCGGTAATCGTAACCTGACAGTCGGAAAATGCCTGTTTCAACACCGCGATCATGGTGTCGGTTGAGCTGGCTTCCTTCGCGTTGCTCTTAAGGGTGCAATTGAGAGCCAGGGCCTTGAGTGCCATCAATCGTCTCCTTTGGTGTCGACTGACGCAGGCGTGCGATCATCCGTTCACTGACAGGAGAACTCATCGGCAAGAAAAGGGTTCTGTCTCCAAAGGAGATGCCGCAATGACCGAGACCGCCCAGATGATCCACGAAGATGCGCTTCCCGGGCATGAAAGCAAACTCGAGCCAAAGCCCGAGTGGCAGCCTCGCTATAAGGGGGCTGAGCGTCTCAAGGACAAGGTTGCGATCATCACCGGCGCCGACAGTGGCATCGGGCGCGCCGTGGCGGCACTTTATGCCCGTGAAGGCGCTGACATCGCCATAGTCTATCTGCTCGAGGACGACGATGCCGCCGAAACGAAGCGGATCGTCGAGGCCGAAGGACGCAAGGCGATCACCATCCGCGGCGATATCGGCGAGAAGGATTTCAGCGAGGAGATCGTACGCAAGACGCTCGATGCATTCGGCAGGATCGACATTCTCGTCAACAATGCCGGCGAGCAGCATCCCGATGAGGACATCACGGACATAACCGAGGAACAGCTGCGCCGAACCTTCCAGACCAATATCTTTGGCATGTTCTTCCTGACGCACGCCGCGCGCCCGCACCTCAAGCCGGGCGCGGCGATCGTCAACTGCACGAGCGTCACCATGTACCAGGGCAGCAAGGATCTGCTCGACTATAGCTCGACCAAGGGTGCGATCACGGCCTTTACTCGGTCATTGTCGGAAAATCTGGTCGGCGATGGCATTCGCGTGAATGCGGTCGCACCGGGGACCGATCTGGACCCCGCTCAACCCATGCGGCGGCGCAAAACCTGAGAAGCTGGAGCATTTTGGCGAGAGCACGCCCATGGGTCGGCCGGGCCAGCCCAATGAAGTCGCCCCGGCCTTCCTGTTTCTCGCCTGCGAGGATTCCAGCTACATGTCCGGGCAGGTGCTCCATCCAAATGGCGGGATCATTGTGAACGGCTAGATCGCTTCTGCCGCTCGACGGGACATAGCGCAAACCAACTGCCCGGCGACGGGAAAATCGAGCCCGGCCTGGCAAATGGGTACAGAAATTTCACCAGATGAAAGGAACTGAGATGACGGACCTGAGCCAAATCAAGGAGCATATGGAGATCATCGGCGCAGATGGCGTCCATATCGGCACTGTCGACAAGGTCGAGGGCGATCGGATCAAGATGACGAAAGCCGACAGCGGCTCGCACTCCGATCATCACCATTATTTTTCAGGAGGATTGGTGGCCGCTGTCGAAGGCAATCAGGTACGTCTGTCTGCAGCCGGATCGGCAGCCGTTCTGCTGGAAGAGGAGGAAGGTGGCGAGGCGCTCAGCGACAAGTCGTCATAAGCGCGAAAAAGTAGCCGGCCCTACGGGCCGGCCACTTCTGTCCGATCAATAGGGGTAGTCGACGCCGTAATGGCCATATACCTCTCGCCCGTAGTTGCGATCGAAAGCCGGCTCGCTGTCGCCTGCATAGCGGGGCGCCTGTTCCAGCACGCTCTTGTCGAGATTGACGACATAGCCTCCCTGATCGGTATCATAGGTCAGCACGTCCCAGGGTAGCGGATAATAATCGCTCCCCAGCCCGAACAGGCCGCCGAACTGAAGTACGGCATATTCCACCTTGCCCGAGCGCTTTTCGACCATGAAATTGTAGATAGAGCCGAGCTTTTCGCGCTGGGCGTTGTAGACGGTGGTGCCCTCAACCTTGTTCGAGGCGATTAGCCGATTGGTTTCGTCCGTGGCAATATCGGTCTGTGCCATGACATCTCTCCTTCCATGGGATGAATGATCAAGGCGAACGCGACAGAGGGAAAGGTGTATCCCGCCTCGTGATACCTGATCGTCGGACTGCCCGTAAAAGCTGCTCAACCGCTTCCCAGACTTCCTCGTCAATTGGCGTCGCCTGTAAAAAGCTTGCCGAAGGGTCTTCGAAAACTGGGAGAGCGAATTTCTCTCGACCGCGGTCCTACTCATACTTTCCCTATTCTTCCGCCAAGGTGAAGCACCAGTATCCAAGCAGATTGCCGCTCCAGATGCCCAAACCGGCGAGTGACGAGGCTGGCCGGCTGAAAACCTGCTACGCCTCTGAGAGGCTGTGTCAGAACGCTGACGTAACGGTGGACGGCCGAGTTTCGATATGATTCCGAGGGGTTGCGACACCCACTTTGGAAACCATCATGTGGAACCCGACCGCCCGCGCGCATCATAGCCGCGCACAGCTTCGCTATGAAAGCGATCTTACCGATGCAGAATGGCGTTTAATTGAGCCGTATTTGCCCGCGCCGTGCCAATGCGGACGGCGACGGCGTTGGCCGATGCGAGAGATTATCGAGGCCATTTTCTATTTGCTGCGGGCAGGTTGTCCTTGGCGGCTTTTGCCCGACAGCTTTCCGCCATGGCGCACGGTCTATCGCTGGTTCTGCGCTCTGCGTGACGATGGGACATTCGAAAGTCTCAACCACCATCTTGTCCAGATCGACCGTGTCCGAACGGGGCGAGAACCGATGCCGTCAGCGGCGGCCATCGACAGCCAGAGCGTGAAGACCACTGAAGCGGGTGGACCGCGCGGCTATGACGCAGGGAAAAAGATCATGGGCCGTAAACGCCACGCCATGGTCGATACCGATGGTCGTGCACTCGAACTGCTGGTCCATGGCGCTGACGTGCAGGACCGAGACGGCGCAGTGCCTTTGCTCAGGCAGTCACGCCAGCGGCACCCCTTGGTCGAGCATGCCTATGCCGACAGCGCCTACAACAGCGATCGCGTCCGGGAAGCCACATCCATCACGATAGAGATCGTTCGGAAATTCGCCGACCAGACCGGGTTCGTCGTCCATCCCAGACGATGGGTGGTTGAACGAACCTTCGCATGGCTCAATCGAAATCGACGCTTGGCAAAGGACTTCGAGCGAACCATCAAATCCGCAACTGCACTTCTATATGCAGCTGCCGCCGTCGTCCTCATCAGGCGCATCGCTCGTTACGCATGAGATTCAAGACAGGCTCTGAGAACCATTTTCGCGGGCGGACTGTAGTCCTCAGGATTTTCCCCGGCATCGCCCTGAAGGGCGCTCGGATCATCTGCCAGCCGGCTGTTCTTTTATCTCGGCCACCCTTCTCCCTTTTCGTGCGTTACGCATACTACGACCGAAACCAGGAGGTGATCGAATGCGCAAACGAGAGAAAGTAGCCGACCTCATTGCCGGTCAGAATGGACGCCAGCGCCGCAAACAGCTCTTTCGCTCGCTCGAGGATACCGCAGCTCGCGCCGTTGTCACCGCGACGGTGACTTTCGCGGTCGGTTGGGTGCTGAAGCGCATGTTCGAAAAATCGGTCAAGCAGGCGGCGAAAGAGGGCGCCCAGGACGGCGTCGACCAACAGGTCGCGCAAAATCCAGATCTCGCAAAAGCAGGCATTTCCGGCACCGCCGCGTCGCAGAGCACTGCAGATACTTGATGCCGGTACCGACAGGATGACCAAATGGCCCCGATCGTTTTATCGGGAGCACCGTCTTACTGTTGGGGAGCAACTAGACACCACAGGTATTTTGCTGGCGTTATTTCGGCTGCTCGCCATCGGTTCCATCAATGCCCGAACATGGTGCTCATATGCTCGCGGGCATCGGCATCATATTGACGTTGAGATAATACAGATCGCCCCACCGATTGTCAGCACAACGATCGCCCAGGCGAGAAGGAACGCAAGGAGGGTCCAGCGTCCATCCGATTGGGCTGCTCGACTGGGATGATTGCGGCGCGCAGTGGATTTGCTCCCCAGCTTTTCAGCCAAGGCAGCGCAGGTGAGTGCATCTACATAATCCTCGGATTCATCCTCCTCGGCCTTTCCTTCGGACAGTCCTCAAGGCCGGTGAATAGCAGCTTTCACCCAAGCATCGTTACACCGGCGCAGGCAGAAAAGCGACTGCGTCGTGGTTTATCGGCGCCAGCTTTGCGCCGCTCGCTGCGCTGTTTCTTGCTGCGAGCCCGCAGGCCGGTGTTCCGTCCTAGTGGCGCGTCGGCTGCGCTGACGGCGCTTCCAAGAACTCGGCGAAAGCCGAATCATCGCCCAGGGCGTACAGTCGCAGCGGATCGTCCGGCGTCATGCGACCGGCCTGCACCTCACGCCCGGTCACATCACGAAGTCGGCTACGGTCCAGCACGCCATCGAGAAGGCTTTCGGCCCGCAAGAACATCCAAATCTGGCTTTGCCGATGAGCGGCAAAAGCGTGGAGATCGCCCCCCGTTTCTTCGAGATGCACCGCCACTAAGTCACAGACAAGATTGAAGATCCGCATGAGGCCAATTCGGCTCTCCTCATCGGTGATGGCCTCGTGCAACTGCAGAACCTCGTCACGGAATGCGGCAAGCGGAATAGCGTCGCCCTCATTGTAAGCCATGAGGCGATTCCAAAGATCTGTGACACGCTGATCCATCATCCTGCCTTCCGTCCGTTTTAGCGATGAAGCCTTTCTCATCACCGCTGCGGGGGCTGTGCAGCATTGTCAGGGTACGCCGCCCTCAGCCTGATCCCCCTAATGGGATGCCTTGAGGCACAAGCCTATGCAAGGCGGAAAGAAAGTTCTCTTTCAGCTCAAAGCAGGCGATCTCTTTCCTGGGCCTCGACAAGGCCGTTCTTACAGTCTTTCTCGTTCCGATCCGAGGCATTTCGGCTTCGGTGCGTGGCGGCCGATCTTGGGCCACAAGCCGCGTCATGGATGTTGTTACGCCCTGCCAGGCCCCCGAAAGAGGGGCTGCCGCCTGGCAGGATACAGCCGTTATTCTCTCCACTGCGGTCGATAGGAGCGTTGAAACGCTATCCTGAAGCCGTACAGCTTCCCAACGCTGTGGTTGGGCATACCGGGCATTCCAAGGCGCGCACCTTGTGTCGGTATGTGGGAGAATGAAGGACGTGGGCACTTAGCAATCGATGCCACCTATATCGGGCGGCAGTTCTGCACAGCAATCCCTACAGGACGCAAAGCAAGCCCTATGTCCAACTCGGCACCATGGGCGAACTATGGGTCGGCTGTCCTTCCTCCGGCGCGCCCGCGATCTTGGGTCTCGCTCGATCAGGTTCGCGCGCTGCTGGGCATTTCCGGCATCGACAGGATCGCCAGGGAGAATCTTCTGGACGTGACTGTAAGCTGGCTGGCCTTACTGCGCTTGGCAAGGAGCTGAGGCTGCGATCGATTTCTGCGATGGCGGGCTCGTTGCAGTGTCCCGTATCGCCGACGCACCAGGACCGGCACTGTCAGCCTGAGACTGCAGCGGTTTGCCGTTCTTGGTTAAACGCTGCGGCCTTCCTTATGGGAGCGGGTATGGCCAGAGCGCGACCGCCCCGCTCGAATGGTGATCGCATGAATTTGCAGCAGATTCATTCGTTGTCATCGGCGTTGCGCTGACCCGGCAATCGGCGCGGTGCGATCATTGCCCCGGCCAGGGCGACAGCGCCACCGATCAGCGTTGCGAGCAATCGGTCGGTTTCCGCGCCTTTGATCTCTCCGCCCGCCAGCGCGATCATCAATATGACGCTCATGGTGATGGCCGCGCTCAGAACCGCGTAACGCGCTTTCTGGAACCCGAACGCACAACCAGCGGACAACACAGCAGCACCCGCCAGCGGAAGCGGTACCGCAGCCAGCAGATGCAGCACTATCGTCGCAAGAACAATGCCGGCGACCGTGCCGCCAATTCGCTCGATGCCACGTACACCGGTATCGCGTAGCCCCGGCTTGAGAACGACCATAGCGGTCAGGGCAGCCCAGTAGCCATGCTCGACACCTGCCTTGTCCGCGGCGACTTTTGCGATGGTGATACACAGCGCCGCTCGAAGCGCGTGGAGCAGCATTTCCTGTCGGGTCGCCCGATCGCTGCGCGCTGCCGGAATTTCTTTTCCCTCGCCGATCACTCCCACCATCAATCCGACCGCTGCGATCTGGATCGCAGACCCACCCGCCACCAACACAGCCCGGCGCAGACCATCGAGCACGCTTCCGGGGAAGTGCAGCGCCAGCAGAAAGGCAATGATGATCTGGAGCCAGACCCACCACAAATCGATGTCGCGGCTGATCAACGCACCGCAAAGGCCTCCCATTAGGGCTGTCGCCGCCAGTGTCACATATGGATCGTTGCCAAGGATCGTGCCGATAAAGGCGACAAGTGTCATGCCGATTCCAGCCAGCGTCATCGCGGCCCATCGATTATGAAACACTCGCTTGGTCGCCCCGAAGCCGACCGAGAACGCCGCACCCGCTGCGATGGAGGCCGGCATCGCGGCGCCGGCACTCACACCGCCCACAAGCAACAGGGCGAACCCTGGCATCGCCAACAAAGCACTATGCGTGTTGAATCGAAATATATCTTTGAACTGAGGCATCAATCGGGGCGCCCTCCTGCAGGACACTCCTATCGTGATGATCTCGCGCTTGCCACATGCGCATGCGGACGAGAGCGGCATGTGCGACATGCATTGCCGTTTCATCACTGCCGGCTACGGCTTGCGACATGCCACGAAGCTGCCAGCAGGGTTCTCCCGTCGAGGAGCCCTTCACATCCTCGGTAATTCGGGACCTTGGGCGGTGCATTTCAATGCAGTGCGGCGCGCGGTCCACTCCGGGACTTTCCTTTCGCAGAACGCTTCCTCAACCGGTATCGGCGGGTAACCCTTCATAGCCTGTCACCAACCCCACGGACCGGATCAACGCGCAGACCGTCCCCACAATCTCGTCAGGCGGCACCGCCGCCCCTACGGCCCGCGCCAGCTCCGGGGTTCTGCCCTGGCTGTGATAGCGAGAGAGCGGGCCAATCAACCGCATCAGATCTGGCGAGGGCTCGGGCAACCCGTTCCTCAAGGCGTCCAGCAAGGCATGCTCGAGATCGAGGCCGATTTGCCGGCGGATCAAGTGGTCGTGGTAGCCTGCCTTCAAAAGGATCGCCTTGAGCCCAAACTCGGTAGAATAGGCGGCATGGCGGACGAGGACATCAAGCCCGTATTTCGGCAGGGTCTCCTCCGCTGTCTCCAGGAAATACAGGGCGTGACGGTAATGAGACACCGCCAGAATCCGGTCGAAGTCCTGGGGGCGGTGATAGAGGTTGAGGTTGCGGGATGGGTGATTGCGCGCTCCGGGACGAAGCGAATGCGGGAGGGCATCGTCCCCGATGCACCCGAGCAATTTCCCAAAGGCCTGAGCGAGGTGCATCTCTTCTTTAGCTGAGCTGCGTGTGCACTTCGCCAGTCCCTTGACCGTGCCCAGCCCATGGCGCCGGTACCAGGCGAAGGCAGAATGCTGCGGTTCGGGCAGCCTCATGGCAGCGGCCGTAATCCTGTCAAAACGCGCCTGCGCCTTTGGCTCCCGCGGTCCATCCATTGCGCGGTCGTAGAGAACGATGCCCGTGTCATAGCGATCCGTCAGGAAGTGGTTGTCTTCAACGCGGAACCGTTTGGGCTCATCGATGGTGAAGATGGACAACGTGATCGTCGCCAGGTGATCCACTTCCGCTTTAATGATATGTCGGGCCTCATCCAGATGGCGTGCCCTTCCCTTATTGAACTCGGGATCGACGAATGCCCAGAGTTCGAATTTGGAGAGTTCAAGTTGGTGCTTGTCGATCTTTTGCGGATCGGCGTTGTCGCCCACGAGCATGAGCCAGTAGAGCGAGCCGTACCCGAACGCACGTTCCTGCCCGTCATCGAGACAGGCACATAATATCCGCGTCGTGCGCTCGATCGCTATTCGGTCGTGGGGACATAGATGCATGACGCGCGGCGGAACGCGCTGTCGCAGCTTTTCGAATTCCTCGACAGTGACGTGATCGCCCGTACGGCCCGATAGGGAAGGTGCATCGTCTCCACGGCTTTCGTGCATGGGAATCTCCATCCCGCATCCATGGCGGATGAGGCGGAAGTGCCGAGGCGGATGCGGTGACGATCCCGAACTCCCGCGCACTGGACGCGGGAGCCGCCGGGACTGCTAACACGCAAATGACATGCGCCGCCGTCTTTCACCCGAAGGTTTGGACATGCACGGCGGCATCCCGGAAAACAGAGTTTCCCGAGCTTCCTTGGCCATTTGCGGGATTAGCAGTCCCGGCCCTGCCCTTTTCGCAGCGCCCTCGCCTTCTAGCACTCAACCATAGGGAAGCAAAGTTTGCTGATGCCGTTCCTTATCCCGACCAGCGAGCCGCTGATCGCGGGCTAGCGACAGCCCCATGCACCGGTCATCGACACCTTTGCCTGGTGCGGCGACGTAGATTACGCGGCGATGCAGATTGCGCGGGAACGAGCCGAAGGCATTAGGGATTAGGAGAATCTGCGAAGGAGAGGATCGATGGCTGCACGTCCCTATTGGAAAGGTCAGATCCGACTGGCGCTGGTCTCCATTCCCGTTGAAATCTATTCGGCGACGAGGAGCGGCGCCACGATCGCGTTCAACCAGATCCATGAGCCATCGGGCCAACGGATCAAGTATGAAAAGATCGTGCCGGGGATCGGCCCTGTCGACGTCGATGAGATCGTCAAGGGCTTCGAATATGCCAAGGGCGAGTATGTCCTGCTCGACGACGACGAGATCGAGGGGGTCAAACTGGAGAGCAAGAAAACGCTCGAGTTGACCCAGTTCGTCGATAGCCATGACATCGACGCGATCTATTTCGAGAAGCCCTATTATGTCGTGCCGGCCGACGATCTCGCCGAGGAGGCTTTCATCGTCCTGCGCGAGGCACTCCGCCGCACCCGCAAGATCGGCCTCGGCCAGCTTGCGATGCGCGGACGGGAATATGTCGTCAGCATAAAGGCTTGCGGGCGCGGCATGGTGATGGAGACACTGCGATACGCCGACGAGGTAAACAAGGCGACGAGCTATTTCCGCGAGATCGGTGATACCGATCCGGACGAGGAATTGCTCGACCTCGCCACCACCTTGATCGACAAGAAGACCGGCAAGTTCGATGCGAGGGAGTTTCACGATCGCTATGCCGACGCGCTCAAGGAGCTGATCGAGCGCAAGAAGAAGGGCAAGACGCTTAACATCGAGAGCGATGACAAGGGCAGCGATTCGCGTGGTTCCAACGTCGTCGACCTGATGGCCGCCCTCAAGAACTCGCTCGGCTCATCGGGTGGCGGCTCGTCCAAGGCGACGGCAAAGAAGACCAGCAAGGCTGCCGCGAAACCGGCCGCCAAGAAGGCTGCGGCCAAGCCAGCCACGAAACCGGCTGCGCGCAAGCGGGCCTGATCCGTGGCGGACAGATCCGACCCGGTAGCGGCGACCGTCGACGACGATGCAGCATTTGCCGAAGGCGCCATCACGCTGTGGGCCAATCTGTTGACGTTGATCGGCACGCACTTGCGAGAAACGGGCACGCCCCGCCAGGAAGTGCTCGACATGCTCACCATGCTTCATGAGACCAATGAGGAGACGATCAGGTCGCCGCGCGCGCGGGCCATCGCTTCTCGGCATCTGATGTCGGTTTACCGTGCCCTTGGCGAAGCCTGAGCGATCAGGCGTTCGGCCCGAAGCGCCGTCGTTCGGGATCGCGTGCGTAGCGAAAACGGTCCTTGATCAGCTCATTGAAGAAGCTTCCGGCAGAAGCCGCATGGCAGAAGGCCTCGAAGGTCTCGGCCGGCACGTCGTAATAGAGATATGTGCCAGTATCGCGAAACGAGATCGACAGGATACCGGCATCGTCGTCGAAGCCGATGCGGCTGATCATCGAGGATTGGGAGAAGGGATGCGCGCGCATATCTGGAGAACCGCGCATCACCGGGTGCCGTTCCGGGCGTCGCGCCATCTGGAACCCATAAGACGCCGAGGCGCCCCTGCCGCACTGACAAATACTGGCATCGCAGGCTCGTCGTAAGATGGCAGAGGTCAGCGACGACGAGCTCCGCGAGATGGCGCAGCACCGGGGGCTGAGGCTGGTCAAGTCGCGGCGACGCAAGCCCGGCACCGGCGACTTCGGGAAATATGGCCTGACCGATGCGGGTGGCAAGGCGCTGCTCGGTATCGGCGACGATGGCCTGACCGCGAGCGCCGACGACATCCAGGACTATCTGCGAAGCAGCGAGCAAAGCACATGGAAGCAGTCGGCCGACGCGACTCCCGATCGACCTGCCCCCAGAGAGAAACCCCGCCCGCCCAAGCCCGAGGAGGACGAGGAACCCATCCGCCGCCGGGCAAAACCGGTGTTACGAGATCGTTCGGCGCCGCATAGACGAGAAGAGCCAGGTCCGGCACGGAAACCTTCCAAGAAGGCGCGTTCAAAGCCTTCACTCCGGCTCGTCCCAAAAGCTGAGCCAGCGCCCCAGCCCGATCCCGAGCCTATGCCCGCACCCGAACCGGAGCTGCGTATTCGCGCTGTCACCGCGAACGATGCCGGTTCCCTGGCGGCGCTTTTCGCCCTGCTCAGCGGTGTATCGCTCGATAGCACGCAGGTCGCCGACAATCTCGCAGCCGGCCGAAAGGCGAAGGCCGGAATGGTAGTCGCCGAGCTGGGCGATATCGTCGGCTGCTGCGGATGGGCGGTTGTAGGGACTATCCATCGCGGCCCGATCGGGCGCGTGACAGTGCTCATAGTCGACAAGAGCCACCGTCGTCGAGGCATCGGAACGGCGATGCTGGCGGCCGCCGAGACCGCGCTGGCCAAGGCCGGCTGCCGTCAAATCGAGGCGATGAGCGACATCACGATCGACAACAGCCATAATTTCTTCCGCTCGCTGAAGTTCGAACAGGCAAGCTATCGCTTCGTCCGCACGATCGGCGAAGGGGCGAGTGGGGAACGAGTTCGCCACCGCACGAATTAACAGGCTGATCGGAAATCGATATGGCACAAGCCTCGAGAGCGAACATCACTTCGGCCGACGAGCGCCTCGCAAAATATCGCGAGAAGCGCGACTTTGACCGCACGGCCGAACCGTCGGGCGCAACCGAGCCGACCACCGGCAACGGCTTTGTCGTCCAGAAGCATGCGGCGTCGCGCCTCCACTATGATTTCCGCCTCGAACTGGACGGCACGCTGGTGAGCTGGGCGGTCACGCGCGGGCCGAGCAGCAATCCCGACGACAAGCGCCTCGCGGTCCGCACCGAGGACCACCCGCTCGACTATGCCCGGTTCGAAGGCACGATCCCCAAAGGCGAATATGGCGGCGGCACGGTGATGCTGTGGGACAATGGCACCTGGGAATCGATCCCCGGCAAGGATCCTCGCCAGACGCTGCCCGAAGGTCACCTCCACTTCATTCTTCACGGCCGGCGGATGCAGGGTGAGTGGATCCTCTTTCGTCTGAAGCCGCGCGGCAAGGAAAAGGGCGAGAACTGGATTTTGCGAAAGGTGCAGGATGAATTCGCCGGCGGCTCAGACGATCTGATCGGCACCCATCTTACCAGCGTCGATACGGGGCGCACGATGGAGGAGATTGCAGCGGGCAAGGCTGTGCGCAAGCGCAAGGCGGGCGCCAAAGCGTCACCTGCGGCGGCCGGCAATTCCAGAACGCCCGCCGCCGCGCCCGCCCGCCGCAAGAAATCTGGCCTATTGCCGCCGTTTCAGCCGGTGCAGCTGGCCGCGCTCGTCGATCATGTCCCACCGGGCGATCGCTGGCTGCACGAACTCAAATATGACGGCTATCGAACGCTCCTCGCGATCGGTGGCGGCGAAGGGCGCGCCTATACGCGCTCGGGTCTCGACTGGTCCGATCGGTTCGCCGGGCTGATCACCGACGCGTTGAAGCTGAACGTCGGCAGCGCGCTGATCGATGGCGAGGCGGTGGTGACCCTTCCCGACGGCCGTACCAGCTTTCAGGCCCTGCAGGCGGCGCTCAAAAGCGATCCTGACGCGATCGACTATTTCGCCTTCGACCTGCTTGAACTGGACGGCGAGGATCTGACCCGGTCGCCGCTGATCGAGCGAAAGGAGAAGCTGGCGGCGCTGATCGGCGAAGCCAAAGGGCGCATCCGCTATTCCGATCACATCGTCGGCAATGGCGAGAAGCTGCTAGCCAGCTTCTGCGGCGCCGGCCTCGAAGGGGTGATCTCGAAGCGCGCCGACGCGCGATACAGCGGCTCGCGCTCGGGCACTTGGCTCAAGACCAAGTGTATCCGCCGGCAGGAGTTCGTCATTGTCGGCTGGACGCCCTCGGATAAGCAGCGCGGGTTCCGCTCGCTGCTGCTCGGCGTCAACGAGAATGGGAAGCTGCGCTATGCCGGCAAGGCCGGGACCGGCTTTACCGCCGATGAGATCGAGCGGCTCATGGAAATCATGGCGCCGCTCGCGCGCAAAGGCCCGACCGTCGACGCGCCCCGCGCCGCTGTTCGCGGCGCGCATTGGATCGAACCCAGGCTTGTGGCCGAGATCGCCTTTGTCGAGTTCACCGACGAAGGCGTGCTGCGTCATCCGAGCTATCTTGGGCTTCGCGAGGACAAGAAGCCCGAAGCCGTCGTGCTGGAGACCGAGACACCGGTTGCCATCGCGACCACCCCGGCCCGCAGCAGCGTCAAGATCAGCAATCGCGAGCGGGTGATCTTTCCGGAAGGCAAGCTCACCAAAGGCCAGCTCGCCGATTATTATGAGATCGTCGCGCCGATCATGCTGCCTTGGGCCGGCAGCAGGCCGATCAGCCTCGTACGCTGTCCGCAGGGTCGATCGAAGAAATGCTTCTTCCAGAAACATGACGCCGGCAGCTTTGGCGACGACGTCAAACAAGTCGGCATCCGCGAGAAGGACGGCCATGACGAACCCTATCTGTTCGTCGATACGCCCGCCGGCCTGCTCACCTGCGTCCAGATGGGCACGATCGAGTTTCATGGCTGGGGCGCGCGGATCGAGGATGTCGAGAAGGCTGATCGCCTGGTTTTCGATCTCGATCCCGACGAGGGACTGGATTTCCAGGATGTCGTCTCGGCGGCGTTCCATGTGCAGGACGTGCTCGCTCAGATGGGTCTGACGACCTTCCCGATGGTCACCGGGGGCAAGGGCGTCCATGTCATCGCGCCGCTCACGCCCTCGGCCGAATGGCCGGTAGTAAAGGACTTCGCACATCGCTTTGCTTTGGCGCTCGCCCAGGCCGAGCCGGGCCGCTTCACCGCCGCGTTGGCCAAGGCGAAGCGCACGGGCAGAATCTTCATCGACTATCTGCGCAATCAGCGCGGCGCGACCGCAGTCATGCCCTATAGCGCGCGGACACGCGAATATGCGCCGATCGCGGTTCCGCTGACCTGGGAGGAACTGCGCGATCTCGACAAGCCATCGCACTGGCATATCGGCGATGGAGCGGAGATGGTGAAGCGCGCGGCGTCGAAGAACCTTGCCCATTGGGGGCGCGCCGATCAGATCCTTCCCGACCTGTGATCATCGCGACCTACAATGTGAATGGGGTCAATGGCCGCTTGCCGGTGCTGCTGCGTTGGCTGGCCGAACGCCAGCCCGACATCGTCGTCCTGCAGGAATTGAAGGCGCCGCAGGAGAAATTCCCGCTGCGAGCGATCCGCGATCTTGGCTATGATGCGATCTGGCACGGGCAAAAGAGCTGGAACGGCGTCGCCATCCTCAGCCGTGTCGGCGAGATTCACGAAACCCGCCGGGGTTTGCCCGGCGATCCCGATGACAGTCACATCCGCTATATCGAGGCGGCGGTCAACGGAATCCTGATCGGCGGCCTCTATCTACCCAACGGCAATCCCAGACCCGGCCCCAAGTTCGACTATAAGCTCCGTTGGTTCGAGCGCCTGATCGCGCATGCTGCGGGGCTGCTTGAAACCGGCCTGCCGGTGATGCTCGCCGGGGATTTCAACGTCATGCCGACCGAACTGGACGTCTACAAACCCGAGCGCTGGCTCGACGACGCGCTGTTCGCGCCCGAGGTGCGCGCGGCTTATTTCCGGCTGCTCGACCAGGGCTGGGCCGACGCATTGCGCATCCTCCACCCGGGCGAGGCGCTGTGAACCGCGCCGGGTCTGCCGGAGGCGTTGGGTTGTGAGTCACGCTGCCATATCGATGTTGTCTGCGGCAGCATAATATTGATCTTCGGCTTCGGCAGGCGGGATGTTGCCGATGGGCTCCAGCAATCGGCGATGGTTGAACCAGTCGACCCATTCCAGCGTGGCGTACTCAACCGCTTCGAAGCTGCGCCACGGTCCGCGCCGGTGGATCACCTCGGCTTTGTAAAGGCCGTTGATCGTCTCGGCCAAAGCATTGTCATAGCTGTCGCCGACGCTGCCGACCGAGGGCTCGATCCCGGCTTCGGCGAGGCGCTCGGTGTACTTGATGGACACGTATTGTGACCCGCGGTCGCTATGATGGATGAGGCCGCCCCGGTGGGGCGGCCGACGATCGTGAAGCGCCTGTTCCAGTGCATCGAGGACGAAGCTGGCATGGGCCGTCCGGCTGGCTCGCCAGCCAACGATCCGCCGAGCATAGGTATCGATGACGAAGGCGACGTAGACGAACCCCGCCCAGGTCGCGACGTAGGTGAAGTCCGACACCCACAGCATGTTTGGCGCTGGCGCGTAGAACCTGCGGTTGACGTGATCGAGCGGGCACGGTGCCGCCTTGTCGCTGATGGTCGTGCGCACCGGCTTGCCCCGGATCACACCTGCCAAGCCCATCTCACGCATCAGCCGAGCGACCGTACAGCGTGCGATCGGAAAGCCTTCCCGCATCATCTGTCGCCAGACCTTGCGCACACCGTAGACCGCAAAGTTCTGGGCGAACACGCGCGCGACCTCCGGCTTGAGGACCGCATCCTGCCGTGCTCGCGCCGACAGGCGTGTTGGATCCTGTCGCTGCGCGACGCGCTCGTGATAGGTGGATGGGGCGATCGGCAGGACGCGGCAGATCGGCTCGACCCCATAGGCATCGCGGTGATCGTCGATAAACGCGATCATCGCCGGAACGGGCGGTCGAGCTCCGCCTGAGCAAAATATGCTGACGCCTTGCGTAGAATCTCGTTGGCCTGGCGCAGCTCGCGGACCTCGCGCTCCAGCGCCTTCATCTTGTCGGCAACCTCGGTCGGAACACCGGCCCGCTTGCCGCTGTTGACCTCCGCCTTCTTCACCCACTCATGCAGCGTCTGCGGAACGCAGCCGATCTTCTCCGCGATCGACACCACCGCCGCCCAGCGGGAGGGATAATCGCGCTCGTGATCGACCACCATCCGCACGGCCCGCTCGCGGACTTCCGGCGCAAACTTGTTCGTCGTCTTGCTCATACAGGCTCCACCTTCTCAGGAGTTGGAACCTCCGGCAAACCCGGCGCGGTTCAGATCTACACATTCTGGGACTATTTTCGGAACGCCTACGCCCGCAACGCCGGTCTCCGGATCGATCATCTGCTGCTCAGTCCGGTGCTCACCGACCGGCTCACCGACGCGCAGGTGGACCGCCACGTGCGCGGCTGGGAAAAGACCAGCGACCACGCACCGGTCTGGATCGAAATTGCCGGCAAGCCGGTACGCCGCCGGAAGTCCGCATCGGCAAGGAAGAACGATGCGATGTCGTGATATTAGAGGCTTTTCCCTGAACGATTTTCCCCGAGTGCGCTGAATGACGGGTTTGAACCGTACCGACAGGTCTATCGTAGCTGGCTGTCCTTGCTCCCGCGCCGGTTGATCCCGACAGCGCGCATATTCGCATCCCGCTTCGCCTGGCACGCAACGCAGGTCCGCGTACCCGGCAAGGCGGCGCGGCGAGCCTGCGGAATGTCCTCGCCGCAATCGTCGCATTCGTCGCTACCTTCGCCCGTCGGCATCATGCCTCGGGCTCGCAAGACAGCATCGGTCACCGTATCATCGATCTGATCCTGTACGGCGCCATCGCGCGCCCATCCGTTCGCCATGTCGGATTCCTCGATCAAGTAATTGCGACCCCCCTAGATAGGGAGCGACATAAGCGATTACAAAGATGCACTCGAATGCGAGCGGTACCCGCCTATGAAATCTTTGTCCGCCAATGAGGAACGTCGCCATGGATCATTCTGAAGCCTAGGCTATCTTGTCCTCGTGAGCTGCAGGAATGCTCCACTGCCTAAATGCGGGCCGCCCAATTTGGCAGGTAACGAGCATCATGTTAATTTCTCCGCGAGGAGAACGATATGACCCGCGTCGCCCTTTATGCCCGCTATTCCGACGACAAGCAGAGTGCTGCCTCGATCGAGGATCAGTTCCTAATATGCCGGGAGCAGGCGAAGCGTGAAGGCTGGCATGTTATAGGCAGCTACAAGGACGCTGCGATCTCCGGCGCCAGCGTTATCCTGCGCCCCGGCATTCAGGCCCTCGTTCAGGACGCACAGATGGGCCGGTTCGATGTTCTGCTCGCGGAGGCGTTGGATCGCGTATCCCGCGATCAAGCCGACGTTGCAACGCTCTACAAGCACCTGCAATTCGCTGGCGTGAAGATCGTCACGCTGGCTGAAGGCGAGGTGTCCGAGCTACATGTCGGCCTTAAGGGCACCATGAATGCCCTGTTCCTCAAGGACCTTGCGAAGAAGACCCATCGTGGCCTGCGCGGACGCGTCGAGAAAGGCAAGTCTGGTGGTGGCCTGTGCTACGGCTATGACGTTGTTCGCCGCTTCTCCAGCGAAGGCGAGGCAGTCCATGGCGAGCGCAGCATCAATGCCGTCGAAGCCGAGGTGGTGCGTCAGGTCTTCCGGCAGTTCGCCAACGGACTCAGCCCTCAGGCGATTGCGCGACGCTTGAATGAAGCAGGCATACCCGCGCCGACCGGCACACTTTGGACGTCGACGACGATCCGGGGGCACGCAAAGCGTGGGACCGGTCTGCTTAACAACGAGCTCTATATCGGGAAGCTGGTCTGGAACCGGCTTCGCTATCTCAAGAATCCTCAGACCGGCAAGCGCGTGTCACGGATCAATCCGCAATCGGAATGGATCGTCACCGACGTCCCCGATCTACGGATCGTCGATGAGGAACTGTGGCAGGCAGCCAAGGCAAGACAGGAAGATATAGCGGTCCAGTATGCCGGCGTGATCGAAGCGACGCGCGCGGCACACAACAAACTGAACCGAACCCGTCGGCCGAGGAGCCTTCTCTCCGGCCTCGTTTACTGCGGATGCTGCGGCGGGTCTTATACCCTTCGCGGGCAGGGGCGGTTTGCGTGTTCGAACCATATCGACACGAGAAGCTGTTCGAACGGGCATAGCATCTCTCGTGAGAAACTGGAGGCGCGGGTTCTCGATGGCCTCCGCGATCGGATGATGAGCCCCGAAGTGGCCGCCAAGGCCATTCGCACCTGCGTAGAGGAGACCAATCGTCTGAACCGCGAGCGCCGGGCAACCGACACGGCAGATCGCGCTGAACTCGAGAAGGTTTTGAAAGCGATCAAGGGCGTTCTGGACATAGTGGAAGAAGGCAAGGGAACACGCACCCTCGTCGACCGCCTTCTCGATCTGGAAGCACAGGAGGACACCATCCGCGCCCGTCTAGCTGCCGCGCCGGCTGATGTTCCGGATATCCATCCCAACATCGCCGAGATTTATCGCGGCAAGGTCGAGCGCCTGGCAGACGCCCTGGTCTGTCCCGAAGAGCGCGAAGAGGCCGCCGACGCCCTGCGCGGGCTCATCGAGCGCGTCGTCCTGACGCCGGGCACCAGGCGCGGCGAAGTCAACGCTATGCTGCATGGTGAATTCGGTACCATCCTGGATTGGCTGGAGCGGCAGCAATCCGCCAAAAACGATACCGCCCCCGGCGCTGGTGCGTCGGAGGTGTCCGGTATGTCGGTATCGGTGGTTGCGGGAGTAGGATTTGAACCTACGACCTTCAGGTTATGAGCCTGACGAGCTACCGGGCTGCTCCATCCCGCGACACTGGGCGATTTGGGTGCCCTGACACGCAAAAAGGGCGGCTTTGTCGGCCGCCCTGTTTTGTAACATTGTGATGGGTTTTTGATCCGTTGCTATGCGCGTGCTTCAATGCCTGGCGACGCCCTACTCTTCCAGTGCTTGAGCAATAGTACCATCGGCGCAGACTGGTTTCACGGCCGAGTTCGGGATGGGATCGGGTGGGTCACAGACGCTATGGTCACCAAGCAATGAAGCAGGCGCATAACTGCGGGTTTTTAATCGATACCGTGCACAATTCACTTTCACTTGGGAAAGTGAACAACAAGAGCTTTGGAGTTTGTATGTTCGTATATCTGGGCTGGCTTAACGACCACATCGTGGACAGTTCCCAGAACTGTCGTTGATGGTGGGACTCTTAAGCGCGAACAGAGCAATTAGGACTGGTTAGCTCCATGCGTTACCGCACTTCCACATCCAGCCTATCAACGTCGTGGTCTACGACGGCTCGATGAAATCTTATCTTGAGGGAGGCTTCCCGCTTAGATGCTTTCAGCGGTTATCCCGTCCATACATAGCTACCCTGCTGCGCCACTGGCGTGACGACAGGTACACCAGAGGTATGTTCAACCCGGTCCTCTCGTACTAGGGTCAACTCCTCTCAAATTTCGACGCCCACGGCAGATAGGGACCAAACTGTCTCGCGACGTTCTGAACCCAGCTCACGTACCACTTTAATTGGCGAACAGCCAAACCCTTGGGACCTGCTCCAGCCCCAGGATGTGATGAGCCGACATCGAGGTGCCAAACGATTCCGTCGATATGAGCTCTTGGGAATCATCAGCCTGTTATCCCCGGCGTACCTTTTATCCGTTGAGCGATGGCCCTTCCACGAGGGACCACCGGATCACTATGACCGACTTTCGTCTCTGCTCGACTTGTCAGTCTCGCAGTCAGGCGGGCTTATGCCATTGCACTCTAACAGACGGTTTCCAACCGTCCTGAGCCCACCATCGCGCGCCTCCGTTACTCTTTAGGAGGCGACCGCCCCAGTCAAACTACCCGCCACAGAGGGTCCCTGCACCGGATAACGGTGCGAGGTTAGACATCAGAAAACAACAGGGTGGTATTTCACCTATGGCTCCACATCAACTGGCGTCAATGCTTCAAAGCCTCCCACCTATGCTACACAGTTCTTTCCTAATGCCACTCTGAAGCTGCAGTAAAGGTGCACGGGGTCTTTCCGTCTAACCGCGGGTACTCCGCATCTTCACGGAGAATTCAATTTCGCTGAGCATATCCTGGAGACAGTGGGGAAGTCGTTACGCCATTCGTGCAGGTCGGAACTTACCCGACAAGGAATTTCGCTACCTTAGGACCGTTATAGTTACGGCCGCCGTTTACCTGGGCTTCAATTCAGAGCTTGCACTCCTCCTCTTAACCTTCAGGCACCGGGCAGGCGTCAGGCCCTATACGTCGTCTTGAAGCCGACTTAGCAGAGCCCTGTGTTTTTGCTAAACAGTCGCTACCCCCTGGCCTGTGCCCCCCATCAAAAGTTGCCTTGAGATGGGGCCTCCTTCTTCCGAAGGTACGGAGGCAATTTGCCGAGTTCCTTCAGGATACTTCTCTCAAACGCCTTGGTATACTCTACCATTCCACCTGTGTCGGTTTAGGGTACGGTCTATACGGTGGGGCTATTTCCTGGGACCCCTTCACTGCCCGGAGCAATCCAATAAGCCCGAACAATTTACGGCATCCGTCACACACCACCAGGCCCACGAATATTAACGTGGTTCCCATCGACTACCCCCTTCGGGCTCGTCTTAGGGGCCGGCTTACCCTGCTCAGATTAGCTTTAAGCAGGAACCCTTGGAATTTCGGCGAGAGGGCATCTCACCCTCTTAATCGCTACTCATGTCTGCATTCGCACTTCCGATACCTCCACGGTCGGTTACCCTTCCGCTTCAACGGCCTACGGAACGCTCCGCTACCGCTCAGTCATAAGACTGAACCCTAAGCTTCGGTGCATCACTTTAGCCCCGTTACATCTTCGCCGCAGGATCTCTTATTTAGACCAGTGAGCTGTTACGCTTTCTTTAAAGGATGGCTGCTTCTAAGCCAACCTCCTGGTTGTTTTGGAAATCCCACATGCTTTCCCACTTAGTGATGACTTGGGGACCTTAGCTGTAGGTTAGGGCTGTTTCCCTTTTGACGACGGACCTTAGCACCCGCCGTCTGTCTGCCGAACTAGACTCGTTGGTATTCGGAGTTTGGTTAGAATTGGTAGATCTCGCGACCCCCGCATCCATCCAGTGCTCTACCCCCAACGGCAAATATTCGACGCTCTACCTCAATAGATTTCGCGGAGAACCAGCTATTTCCCGGCTTGATTGGCCTTTCACCCCTAAGCACAACTCATCCGACAATTTTTCAACATTGAACGGTTCGGTCCTCCAGTGCGTGTTACCGCACCTTCAACCTGGTCATGCATAGATCGCCGGGTTTCGGGTCTAATGCATCAAACTATGGCGCCCTATTCAGACTCGCTTTCGCTGCGCCTACACCTAACGGCTTAAGCTTGCTTGATACACTAAGTCACAGACCCATTATGCAAGAGGTACGCGGTCAGGTCTCAAGGACCCTCCCACTGCTTGTAGGCATCCGGTTTCAGGTACTGTTTCACTCCCCTCATCGGGGTGCTTTTCACCTTTCCCTCACGGTACTGGTTCACTATCGGTCATGTACGAGTATTTAGGCTTGGAGGGTGGTCCCCCCATGTTCAGACAGAGTTTCACGTGCTCCGCCCTACTCAAGTCCTGATGTTTCATTTTCGCATACGGGGCTGTCACCCGCTATGGCCGAACTTTCCAGATCGTTCTGCTAATTAAACATCAGGCACTGGCCTGGTCCGCGTTCGCTCGCCACTACTAACGGAATCTCGGTTGATGTCTTTTCCTCCGGGTACTGAGATGTTTCAGTTCTCCGGGTTCGCTTCACCAAAGCCTATTTTATTCAGCTTAGTGATACCTCTCCCATTTAACTACGCGCCTGGAAAACCAAGAACGGAATTAAATGGTGAAGGTGGGTTGTCCCATTCGGAAATCGCGGGATCAAAGCCTGCTCACGGCTCCCCCACGCTTATCGCAGCGTGCCACGTCCTTCATCGCCTGTACATGCCAAGGCATTCACCAGATGCCCTTACCTCACGCTTGAGAGTCCACACCACCAACGAC